>NZ_AXVR01000019.1 GCF_000484695.1 Salinispora cortesiana
TCCCCGTTGACCTACCCACAGACACCACGATCACCACCATCGCCGCCGGCAATAGTGGTGACCACAGCCTGGCCCTCGTCGCGCCACCGACGTCCAGCACCACATTGCAGGTCACACCACCAAACCCGACAGCGGGTCAGGATGTCACCCTGACCGCCACCGTCACCTGCAACGTCGACACCCCCACCGGAACCATCACCTTCCGCACCAACGCCACCACCCTCGCCACCACACCCCTGACCACCACCACCGCCAGCCACACCGCCACCCTGCCCGCCGGCGACCACACCCTCACCGCCCACTACACCAGCACCAACACCTGCCCCAACAGCCAATCCCCGCCCACCACCATCACCATCGCCCCACCACCCGACGACCCCGACCTGCCCATCACCGGCCCCAGCCTGCCCACCACCATCGGCGTCGCCACCCTGCTCACCCTCGCCGGCGCCACTCTCATCCACCTCACCCACCGACGCCGACCAACACACGAGAACCAACATCGAGGATGACCTCGGTGTGAACGTCCCAGAAGTGTGTCGTCCAGCTCACCGAGCAGCACTGATCATCACAGCGTAGGCCCGAATCACAGGGTGTCGGGCCTGTGCTGTTGGCTTTCGCAGCCGGCAGCGGGCAGCGGGCACCTACGGGACGTCTCGGGGGCGGTCAGCCGGTCAACGCGGTGAGGGCGCGATCGACGTCGTCCTCGCTGGAGTAGATGTGGAACGAGACCCGGACTCGGCCGGCGCGCACCGCCGCCCGTAGGCCGGCGCGCTCCAGCCGCGACTGCGCCTCCGGCACCTCGGCCGTGGTGATCGCACTGTCGCCCGGCGGCAGCCCCAGGCCGGCGCGGAATCGGTTGGCCAGCGCCACATTGTGTGCCTGGATCGCCGGCACCCCCACCTGCAGCAGCAGTTCCAGGGCGGGAGCCGCACCGATGTAGCTGAACCAGGCCGGGGAGATGTCGAAACGGCGGGCGCTGTCGGCGAGGCGCAGCGGCGGACCGTAGTAGGAGTCGTGCGGGTCGGCTCCGGCATACCAGCAGGCGGCGTCGGGGCGCATCCGGTCCCGCAGCTCGGGCGCGTAGTAGGCCAGGGCAGTCCCCCGCGGGGCCAGCAACCACTTGTACGCGGCGACGACGACCACGTCCGCGAGCGCGGCGTCGAACGGTAGCCAACCGCAGGCCTGGGTGGCGTCAACCGCCACCAGGGCATCGTGGGCCCGGGCCGCGGCGACAATGTCCGCGTATCGGGCCACCGCGCCGTCGGAGGACTGCACCAGACTGAACGCGACCAGGTCGGTGTCGGCGTCGATCGCGTCCACAAGACCCGCCAGCGGAACGGTCCGCACCCGAACGCCCCGCTGCTCCTGGGCCAGCCAGGGAAAGAGGTTGGAGGTGAACTCGACCTCGGGGACCACCACGGTCGAGCCCGCCGGCAGCGCCGCGGCCACCGGCGCGAACAGCTGCGACGCCGCGCTGCCGATCGCGACATCCTGTTCGGGGACACCGACCAGGCGCGCGAACGCGGCCCGGGTACGCCTCGTCGCCCCGTCCCAGCCCGCCCACGTCGCGCCCATTTTCCCCGTGCGCCAGCCGGCGAGCGCCTCCTGCAACGCCGTCCACGCCGGGTCGGGCGGCAGCCCGTAGCTGGCGGTGTTCAGCCAGCCCTCATGGGGCTGCCACAGCTGCTGTGCCTGCTTGATCTCCATGGCACCGACGCTAGCGACCAGGCCCGCCGCCGCAGAGGACCAATTCGGCGCGGGCGGCCCCGGTATCGGCCGGTCGAGGTCAGCCCACGTTGGCCGGGCCCAGGACGCTCTTCAGGTCGGCCATCAGGGCGGTCGTCGGCGCCACCCGGAACGGGCCGAGGCGCAGCCGGGTCACCTTGCTGCCGTTGAGGAGCTTGACGTGCACCTCCGCGTCGCCGGGATGCAGCACCAGGGTCTCCTTGAGCCGCTCCACCAACGGCGGCGTGCAGCGGGTCACCGGGATGGTGAGGGTGACCGGCTTGTTCGCCGAGTTGCTGCTGACATCCGGGATCGACATGTCCATGGCCATGATCCGCGGGGTGTCGTCCCGGCGGTCGACCCGCCCCTTGACCACCACGATCGCGTCTTCGGCGATGTATTCCCCGATCACCTCGTAGGTGTTGGGGAAGAACAGCGTCTCCACCCCGCCGGCCAGGTCCTCCAGCGTCGCCGACGCCCACGCCCGGCCCTGCTTGGTGACCCGGCGCTGCACCCCGGAGAGGATGCCCGCGAGGGTTACCACCGTTCCGTCGGGGACGGTCCCCTCCTCGGAGAGGGCCGCGATGGTGGTGTCGGCCGCCGCACCGAGCACATGCTCCAGCCCGAACAGCGGATGGTCGGAGACGTAGAGGCCGAGCATCTCGCGCTCGAAGGCGAGCTTCTCCCGCTTGTCCCACTCCCCCTCGCCGATGACCGGCATCACCGTGGTGCTCTGTCCGGTGTCGGTGTCGGCGAACCCGGCGCCGAAGAGGTCGTACTGGCCGACCGCCTCCTTGCGCTTGACGTCGGCGTACGCGTCGATGGCGTCGGCGTGCACCGTGAGCAGGCCCCGGCGGGAGTGGTTGAGTGAGTCGAACGCCCCCGCCTTGATCAGGGATTCAATGGTCTTCTTGTTGCAGACGACCGCTTCCACCTTGGACAGGAAGTCGTAGAAGTCGGCGTAGGCGCCCTTCTCCCCCCGGCAGCGCATGATCGCGCTGACCACGTTCGCCCCGACGTTGCGGATCGCGGCCAGGCCGAACCGGATGTCCCGGCCGACCGGGGTGAAGGGCCCGGCCGAGGTGTTCACATCCGGCGGGAGCACCTGGATGCCCATCCGGCGGCACTCCGACAGGTAGAGCGCCATCTTGTCCTTGTCGTCGCCCACCGAGGTGAGCAACGCCGCCATGTACTCGGCCGGATAGTTCGCCTTGAGGTAGCCGGTCCAGTACGACACCAGGCCGTACCCCGCGGTGTGGGCCTTGTTGAACGCGTAGTCGGCGAAGGGGACGAGGATGTCCCACAGGGTCTGGATGGCCTCGTCGGAGTAGCCGTTGCCGCGCATGCCGTCGCGGAACGGCACGAACTCCTTGTCGAGGACCTCCTTCTTCTTCTTACCCATCGCCCGGCGCAGCAGGTCGGCCTTGCCGAGGCTGTAGCCGGCGAGGACCTGGGCGGCACGCTGCACCTGCTCCTGGTAGACGATCAGGCCGTAGGTGGGGCCGAGGATCTCCTCGAGCGGCTCGGCCAGCTCCGGGTGGATCGGGGTGATCTCCTGGAGGCCGTTCTTGCGCAGCGCGTAGTTGGTGTGTGAGTTGGCGCCCATCGGGCCCGGCCGGTACAGCGCCAGAACGGCGGAGATGTCCTCGAAGTTGTCCGGCTTCATCGTTCGCAGCAGCGACCGCATCGGCCCACCGTCGAGCTGGAACACGCCCAGGGTGTCGCCCCGGGACAGCAGCTCGTAGGTCGGTATGTCGTCCAGCGGCAGCTGGAGCAGGTCGACCGTGCGCCCGTGGTTGCTCTCGATGTTCTTCAGCGCGTCGTCGATGATGGTCAGGTTGCGCAGGCCGAGGAAGTCCATCTTCAGCAGCCCGAGCGACTCGCAGGTCGGGTAGTCGAACTGCGTGATGATCGCCCCGTCGGCGTCCCGACGCATCAACGGGATGTGGTCGACGATCGGCTCGGCGGACATGATGACCCCGGCGGCGTGCACCCCCGTCTGCCGGATCAGCCCCTCGATCCCGCGCGCCGTGTCGATGACCTTCTTCACATCCGGGTCGGACTCGTAGAGACCACGGATCTCGCCGGCCTCCGCGTACCGGGAGTGCTTCGGGTCGAAGATGCCGGTCAGCGGGATGTCCTTGCCCATCACCGCTGGTGGCATCGCCTTGGTGATCCGGTCGCCGACCGCGTACGGGTAGCCGAGCACCCGCGCCGAGTCCTTGATCGCAGCCTTCGCCTTGATCGTGCCGAAGGTCGCGATCTGGGCGACCTTGTCCTCGCCCCACTTCTCGGTGACGTACTTGATCACCTCACCGCGCCGACGCTCGTCGAAGTCGATGTCGACATCCGGCATCGAGACCCGCTCGGGGTTGAGGAACCGCTCGAAGATCAGACCGTGCGGCAACGGGTCCAGGTCGGTGATGCCGAGGGCGTACGCGACGAGCGAACCGGCGGCCGAGCCGCGGCCCGGCCCCACGGCGATCCCTTCGTTCTTGGCCCATTGGATGAAGTCGGCCACCACGAGGAAGTAGGACGGGAACCCCATCTGGATGATGACACCCAGCTCATATTCGGCCTGCTTGACGTGGGTCTCCGGGACGCCGTTCGGAAAGCGGCGGGCGAGCCCCCTGAACGTCTCCTTGCGGAACCAGGACTCGTCGGTCTCCCCCTCTGGCACCGGGAAGACCGGCATCAGGTTCCGGAAGTCGAACATCCCGGCCGGGTCGACCATCTCCGCGACCAGCAGGGTGTTCCGACAGCCTGCGAGCCACAGGTCGGAGGAGTCGACGGCACGCATCTCGTCGGCGGACTTGATGTAGTAGCCACTGCCGCTGAACCGGAACCGGTTCGGATCGGCGACGTTCGCCGCGGTCTGCACGCAGAGCAGCACGTCGTGCGCCTCGGACTGCGCCTGGTAGGTGTAGTGCGAGTCGTTGGTCACCACCGGCGGGATATCCAGCTTGTGGGAGATCTCCGTCAGCTCCTGGCGGACCCGCCGTTCGATGTCGATGCCGTGGTCCATCACCTCCAGGAAGAAGTTCTCCTTGCCGAAGATGTCCTGGTATCTCGCGGCGGCCTTCAGCGCCTCGTCGTACTGGTCCAGCCGGAGCCGGGTCTGCACCTCGCCGGAGGGACAGCCGGTGGTGGCGATCAGCCCCTCGGCGTGCTCAGCAAGGAGCTCCGCGTCCATCCGCGGCCACTTGACGAAGAACCCCTCGGTGTACGAGCGGCTGGTCAGCTTGAACAGGTTGTGCAGACCGACCTTGTTCTTCGCCCAGATGGTCATGTGGGTGTAGCCACCGCTGCCGGAGACGTCGTCGCTCTTCTGCTCCGGCCGCCCCCAGCGCACCCGCTTCTTGTGGAACCGCGACTCCGGCGCGACGTACGCCTCGATCCCCAGGATCGGTTTGACGCCGGCCGCCATCGCCTGCTTGTAGAAGTCGTTCGCGCCGTGCATGTTGCCGTGGTCGGTCATCGCCACGGCGGGCATCCCCTGCCGGTTGACCTCGGCAAACAAGTCCTTCAGCCGGGCCGCACCGTCGAGCATCGAATACTCAGTGTGCACGTGCAGATGCGCGAACGAATCGCCCATGCGTGGCCCCCCCCGGGTCGCTTCATGGGTGGTGAGAAGAACGGTCGGCCCACCCTATCCCTGGCCGCCGACACGGCTCCAGCGAGCCGCGCGGGGCGCCCGGCCCGGCGGCGGGGTGCCGGAGAAGCACCCCGGCGGTGCCGGCCGAGGCCAGGGCCGACACCGCCGGATCTGCCGCCGGCGGATCAGTCCGCGAACACCTCGGCCGGCAGCTCCACCGGGACCCCCGTCGCGTCAATGTCGGCCCGCAGGGCGGCGATCCGCCGGACCACTTCGGCCACCACCTCGGCGAAGGACACCTGCGTCGTGACCCCGGTCACCCGGTCCCGGACCTCGGCCGCGCCGTCGGCGACGCTGCGCCGGCCGATGGTGACCCGCAGCGGCAGACCGATCACGTCGGCGTCGGCGAACTTGACGCCGGCCCGCTCGGCCCGGTCGTCGAAGAGCACCTCCACTCCGGCCGCCCAGAGCTCGTCGTAGACCCGCCGGGCCAGCTCACCGGCGACGGATGCCAGGTCGTCGAGGAGGGTGAGGTGCACCTGGTACGGCGCGATGGTGACCGGGAGCCGCAGCCCCCGCTCGTCGCGGTGCTCCTCCGCGAGACAGGCGAGCAACCGCCCCACGCCGATGCCGTAGCAGCCCATGGTCACCGGCTTACGCTGGCCGTCAGCGTCGAGATACTCCGCGCCGAGGGCGGTCGAGTAGCGGGTACCGAGCTGGAAGATCTGCCCTACCTCGACCCCGCGGGCGGTACGCAGTGCGCTACCGCACTCCGCGCAGGCGTCACCGGCACCGGCGGCGGTGATGTCGCCGACGTGATCGGCGACGAAGTCCCGCCCCACGTTGACGTTGCGCAGGTGCACGCCCTCCCGGTTGGCGCCCGCGACCAGGTTCGTGGACGCGGCGACCAGCTCGTCAACGACGACGGTTACGCCTGTCACCCCGACCGGCGAGCCGTAACCGGCCACAGCGCCGATCTTGGCAATCTCCTCCTCGGTCATCGGACGCAGCTCTGCCGCCTGCACGAGGTTACCGATCTTGGTTTCGTTCACCTCCATGTCGCCCCGGACGACCGCCAGGATGAACTCGGTGCGCACCGTCTGGTCGCGCTCCTCCCGCGACGCGGCGAGGAAGATCGCCTTGGCGGTCTCGGCCGCCGGCACGCCCAGCGCCGCCGTCAGCGCCGCGATGGTAGTGGCCCCCGGGGTGGGGATCTCCGCCAACTCCGCCCACGGCGCGGTGGACGGCGCCGGCTTGCCGAAGGTGGCGGCCTCCCGGTTGGCGGCGAAGCCACAGGAGTCACAGATCAGCAGGGTGTCCTCGCCGATCGGGGTGAGGTACACGAACTCGTGGGCCAGGCTGCCGCCCATCATGCCCACGTCCGAGAGGACCGCCGAGACCGGCAGCCCGCACCGCCGGAAGATGTTGAAGTACGCCTGGTACTGCGTCCGGTACCGCGCCGCCAGCCCCGCCGCGTCCACATCGAAGCTGTAGGCGTCCTTCATAACGAACTCCCGTACCCGGATCAGGCCGGCCCGCGGCCGCGGGTCGTCCCGGAACTTCGTCTGGAGCTGAAACACCATCCGCGGCAGCTGACGGTAGGACTCGATCTCCGATCGGCCGAGAAACGTCACCAACTCCTCGTGGGTCATCGCCAGGACCAGGTCTCGGCCGCGACGATCCCGGAAGCGGGCCAGCTCCGGGCCGATCGTGAAGTATCGGCCAGACTGCTTCCACAGCTCCGCCGGATTCACCACCGGCATCGAGACTTCCTGTCCTCCGACGCGCTCGAGCTCCGCGCGCAGCACGGACTCGATCTTGCGAATGGTGCGCCAACCGAGCGGAAGATAGGCGAAGATGCCCTGCCCGACCTGCCGCAGCATGGCGGCCCGCTGGAGCAGTTGGTGTCCCTCGGACTCGGAACGTCCCGGCGCGGTGTGCAGGGTGGCACCGAACATGGTCGACATTTTCATGGGTAGGCCCTCACAAATCAGGATGGCGCTGCTCAGGGTTACGACATAGCCCGGGGGTCTAAGCGGTGGATGACCCCAGGGCACGAGCGTGGGAAGCCGCGGAAAGGCGCCGGGCGCAAAGCGGGCCTAGCCGCCGGAAGGGCCTAGCCGCCGGAGGGGTTGCCGGCGCGAACACCAGCCGGCGACAGAGCGTCGCTCAGCGGGGCGCCGGCGGGGTAGGTCGAGGCGCTGGCGGGCCGGCGGGCACAACGAGCACCGGGCTCGGCCCGCCCTGCTCGATGCCGCTCATCAACGCCCACCCTCCATATCAACCACTGCGACTGTAACGGAAAACTCCCCCGGCTGCCGGCACGCCTCCGGCGAGCCACGCAGCCGGGCCAGGGTGGTGTTCAGTCCGTCGGCGCGGAGACCGGTCCCGTGCGGGGACCAACCCGGTCCGGCGAGATAGCATCTTCGACCGATGGACACCACGGTGGGGACGCACTGGCGACGGCCCGGGCCGACCCCGGAGCAGCAGCGACGGGACCTCATCCTGGGGCTGGCCGTGACCGTGCTGGCCCTAGCCAGCCTCACCCTCATCCGCGGCACGGGTCTGTTCCTGCTCGGCCCACCACCATCGTTCACGGAACAGCTGCTCTGGGCCGTCGCGGTGGGCCTACCGCTGATCTGGCGGCGACGATTCCCGGTAGCGACGACGCTGGTCATCTCGGTCGCGTTCGTCGCCGCACAAGCCCGCTCCGCACCGGAGACGCGGGTCACCACGGGGGTACTGTTCACGGCCATCTACACCCTCGGCGCCTGGGGACAGGACCGCCGCCTGGCCCGTCGGGTTCGGATCGGCGTGATCGCGGGCATGTTCGGTTGGCTGGGGTTCTGGTATTCGGTCAATCTGGGCAGCCTGCTGGCGGACCCGGCACCCGAGGCGTTCGCCAACGCCGTGGGACCGATCCCCCCGCTGATCGCCGCGGTGCTCAGCGACGCACTCTTCAACACCCTGTTCTTCGGGTTCGCCTACTTCTTCGGTGAGATCGCCTGGCTGGCCGCCCGACGCGAGCACGAACTCCAGGCGCAGACCGATGAGCTACGCCGGTCGCAGGCCGAGGTCAGAGCGCACGCCGTGGTCGGTGAGCGGGTGCGGATCGCCCGGGAACTGCACGACGTCGTCGCCCACCACGTCTCGGTGATGGGGGTACAGGCCGCCGCCTGCCGCCGGGTCCTCGACCGGGATCCGGCCAAGGCCCGCACCGCCCTCGCCGCGGTCGAAGAGTCAGCCCGCACGGCGGTCGACGAGCTACGCCGGATGCTCGGCGTCCTGCGGGCCCGCGACCACGAGCCGGACACCGTCGAACCGCCCGCCGGGATCAGCAGGGTCGCCACAGTGGTCGAGCGGGCGCGCGAGACCGGGCTACGAGCCACGCTCGGGGTGTACGGCAACCCGGTGCCGATCCCGGAATCGATCTCCCAGGCGACGTACCGGATCGTGCAGGAAGCAGTGACGAACACGCTCAAACACGCCGTTGCGGCGACCACACTGGACGTGCGGATCCGCTACCTGGCACACGAGGTGGAGGTGGACGTGACCGACGACGGCCGCAGCAGCGGCACGACGAATGCGGACGGGGTGGGCCTGGTCGGCATGCGAGAGCGGGTCGCCGCTCATGGCGGCACGCTGGAGGTCGGCCCCCGCGCCGTCGGCGGCTGGCGGGTCCGGGCCCGCCTGCCGCTGCCGCTGACCGAGCGGCAGGCGACGTGACCGCGGAGCCGGCGACCAGCCGGGCCATCCGGATCCTGCTCGCCGACGACCACCACCTCGTGCGCACCGGTTTCCGGGTCATCCTTGAGGTGGAAGACGACATGCACGTCGTCGGGGAGGCCGCGGACGGCGAGCGGGCGGTGAGCATGGCGGGGGCGCTCCGACCAGACGTGGTCCTGATGGACGTGGAGATGCCCCGGGTCGACGGGCTGGAGGCCACCCGACGGATCGTCGCGGAGGTGGACCGACCGAACGCTCCGGCGGTGTTGATCCTCACCACCTTCGACCGGGATGACTATCTGTTCGCCGCGCTGCGCGCCGGAGCCAGCGGATTCCTGCTGAAGAACGGCACGCCGGAGGCGCTCGTGGCGGCGATCCGGGTGGTCGCCCGCGGCGATGGCCTCATCGCCCCCGAACTCACCCGGCGAGTGATCGCCGCCTTCGCCAGGCCGAGCGGCGAACCAACGACGGCGGCCGTGGCGCTGCCGGATCTCACGCCACGGGAGCACGAGGTGCTGATTCTGGTCGCCTCCGGGGCGAGCAACGCCGAAATCGCGGCCACCCTACGCCTCGGCGAGGCGACCGTGAAGACACATGTCAGTCGGGTGCTGACCAAACTCGGCCTGCGGGACCGGGTGCAGGCGGTGGTCTTCGCGTACGAACACGGGGTGGTGCGGCCGGGGAGGTGACCTCCTCCGTCGCTGGGTGGAGCCGATCGTCCACCTGCGGGGGGACGAAGCGGGACGCGAGGTGATCTAGCGTGGCCAGCGTGATGAACATGCTCCGACTCGACGGCGTCGACCGCAGCTTCGGTGGCCGCCGCGTGCTCCAGAATGTGTCCTTCGACGCGGAAGCCGGTCGGATGACCGGCTTCGTTGGCGGCAACGGTGCCGGCAAGACCACCGCGATGCGCATCATCCTCGGCGTGCTCGCCGCCGACGCTGGCCAGGTGACCTGGCGGGGGGCGCCGCTGACCCGGGCGGTCCGTCGGCGCTTCGGATACATGCCGGAGGAACGCGGCCTGTATCCGAAGATGGCGATCCGGGAGCAGCTCATCTACCTGGCCCGGTTGCACGGAATGACCGCGTCGGCGGCGGCGCGCAACACCGATACGTTGTTGGAGCGGGTCGGTCTCGCCGACCGCGGCAACGACCTGCTGGAGAAGCTGTCGCTGGGCAACCAGCAACGTGCCCAGATCGTCGCGGCGCTGGTCCCCGACCCTGAGGTGCTGGTGCTCGACGAGCCCTTCTCCGGCCTCGACCCACTGGCCGTGGACACGGTCGTCGACGTGCTGAAGGAACGGGCCGCCGCGGGGGTACCGGTGCTCTTCTCCAGCCACCAGCTGGACGTGGTGGAGCGGCTCTGCGACGACCTGGTGATCATCAGTGCCGGGACGATCCGCGCCGCCGGCAGCCGAACGCAGCTGCGGGCCACGCACACTTCGCCCCGCTACGAACTGGTGGTGGAGAACGACGCCGGCTGGCTACGCGACCACCCGGGCGTGACCCTGGTCGAGCTCGAGGGTGCCCGCGCCGTGTTCGAACTGCCCCGCGGGGCGGATGAGCAACCGGTGCTCCACGCCGCGCTCGCCCGTGGTCCTGTCCGCGGATTCCAACCCGTCGTCCCGTCGCTGGCCGAGATCTTCCGGGAGGTCGCCCTGTGAACACCCTCGCCGCCACCCAGTTGGTCGCGGCCCGTGAAATCCGGGCCAAACTGCGCGACCGCACCTTCCTCCTCAGTACGCTGATCTTCCTGCTCATCGCCGCCGCCGCGACGACGCTGCCGTCGCTGCTCTCCGACGGCCCAGCCACGGTGGCCGCCACACCGGAGGTCTCGGCCGAACTGCGCGCCGCCGGGCTCGAGGTCCGCGAGGTGCCCGACGACGCCGCCGCCGAACGGGCGGTTCGAGACGGCGACACCGACGCGGCGGTGGTCGCCGGGCCGACGGTCCTCGCGCGAGAGGAGGCCCCCGCCGACGTCGTGGCGGCGCTCAGCGTCGAACCGCCGGTACGGTTGCTGAACCCCACTCCGGCGGAACCACCGGGGGCCGTCTTGGTGCCGTTCGTCTTCGCGTTCGTCTTTCTCCTCACGTCCCAGACCTTCGGCGTACAGATCGCGCAGAGCATCATCGAGGAGAAACAGACCCGGATCGTCGAGATCCTGGTGGCCGCCGTGTCGGTACGAGCCCTGCTCCTCGGCAAGATGATCGCCGGCACCGTGCTGGCCCTGGGTCAGATCGCGCTGGTGGCGCTCGTCGCGGTGGTGGGCTTGCGACTCTTCGGCGACAGCGAGCTGCTGAACCTACTCGGGCCGGCGATCGGCTGGTTCCTGCCCTACTTCCTGCTCGGCTTCGTCCTGATCGCCGCGCTGTGGGCGGCGGCGGGAGCCCTGGTCAGCCGACTGGAAGACATCGGCACGGTGGCCATGCCGGTCCAGTTGGTGGTAATGATCCCGTTCTTCGGGGTGATCTTCCTCAGCGACAACGCGTTCGCCATGCAGGTGCTGTCCTACGTGCCGTTCTCGGCGCCCACCGCGATGCCGCTCCGGCTGTTCACCGGGGACGCCGCCGGCTGGGAACCTCCGCTGTCCCTGGCCCTGCTCCTGGTCACCGCGCTCGCCGTCCTGGCCGCCGGTGCCCGGGTGTACGAGGGGTCGCTGCTGCGGACCAACGGCAACACCTCGCTCCGGACGGCCTGGCGGGAACGGGAGACGGTGGACTGAGGAGTCTCGCCCCGGCAGCAGCCCACCCCCGTGGATCCGGCTCGGGCCGGATCCACGGGGGCTCGCGACCAACGACGGGTCAGCCGAGCTTCGCGAGCAGCTCGTCGGAGGCGTCGAAGTTCGCGAATACGTTCTGCACGTCGTCGCAGTCCTCCAGCACATCAATCAGCTTGAGGACCTTCCGAGCACCCTCCTCGTCCACCGGGACGCTCATGCTCGGGACGAGCGAAGACTCCGCCGACTCGTACTCGATGCCGGCGTCCTGCAACGCGGTACGCACCGCGACCAGGTCACCCGGCTCGGAGAGCACCTCGAACGCCTCACCCAGGTCGTTGACCTCCTCGGCACCCGCGTCCAAGACGGCCAGCATCACGTCGTCCTCGGTGGTGCCGGCCTTGGCCACGATCACCACGCCCTTGCGGTTGAACAGGTACGACACCGAGCCGGCGTCGGCGAACGAGCCACCGTTGCGGGTCAGGGCGGTCCGCACCTCGGTGGCGGCGCGGTTCCGGTTGTCGGTCAGACACTCGATCAGCAGCGCAACGCCACTGGGCCCATAGCCCTCGTACATGACCGTCTGGTAGTCGGCGCCACCGGACTCGAGGCCGGAGCCCCGCTTGACCGCGCGGTCGATGTTGTCGTTGGGGACCGAGTTCTTCTTGGCCTTCTGGATCGCGTCGTAGAGCGTCGGGTTACCGGCCGGATCACCACCGCCGGTACGCGCCGCGACCTCGACATTCTTGATCAGCTTGGCGAACATCTTGCCGCGCTTGGCGTCGATGACCGCCTTCTTGTGCTTGGTCGTCGCCCACTTTGAGTGGCCGGACATCCGCTACCTCCGTTGCTACCCGCCGTCTGGATCGACCGCACCGCACTCACCCGCTCCCGCCGGCGTACGCGGAGAGTGCCGGTCGGCTCTGGTGGAAGCCGCGGCGGAGAGCTGGCCCTGCCGAATCCCGGCAATCCTACCGGTGGCCCGCAGCCGTGCGTCAGCGCCGCACGGCACGCCGGGTCGCGCCGTGGAGGGCACGACCCGGCAGGGCTCACCTGACCGGACCAGGCGGCCGATCAGATCGCGGCGCGGACCAGGTCCGCGAAGTACGCGTGCACGCGCCGGTCGCCGGTCAGCTCGGGATGGAACGCGGTCGCCAGCAGGCTTCCCTGGCGGACCGCGACGATCCGACCCGCCGCCGGGCCCTCGGTCACCGTGCCGAGCACCTCGACGCCCCGGCCGACGCGCTCGACCCAGGGTGCCCGGATGAACAGCACGTGGAGCGGGCCACCGTCGATGCCGGCCATGCTCACCGGCGCCTCGAACGAGGCGACCTGCCGCCCGAAGGCGTTGCGCCGGACGGTCATCTCAATGCCGGCGAAGCCGCGCTGGTCGGATCGGCCGTCGAGTACCTCACTCGCCAACATGATCATGCCGGCGCAGGAGCCGTAGACGGGCATGCCGTCGGCGATCCGCTTGTCGATCGGCTCCCGCAGCTCAAAGACGTCGACCAGCTTGCTGATCGTGGTGGACTCGCCCCCCGGAATGACCAGCCCGTCAACCGTCTCCAGCTCGTTGGGGCGACGGACCGGGCGGGCGTGCGCACCCGCGGCCGTCAGGGCGGCCGTGTGCTCCCGGACATCACCCTGCAGCGCGAGCACCCCGATGACGGGTGCCGTCATGTTCGCTCCTTCCGGAGGGTGGCGAGCAGCCCCGGCGGCCAGACCGCTGGCGTGGACCGGGGCTGCGCTCCCCTCACCAGCCGCGCTCGGCCAGGCGGTCCGACTGCGAGAGCGTGCCGGCGTTGATGCCGACCATGGCCTCGCCGAGCCCACGGGAGACCTTGGCCAGCGTCTCCGGGTCGTCGTGGAAGGTGGTGGCCTTGACGATCGCGGCGGCCCGTTGGGCCGGGTTGTCGGACTTGAAGATGCCGGAGCCGACGAAGACCCCCTCGGCGCCGAGCTGCATCATCATCGCGGCGTCGGCCGGGGTGGCGATACCACCGGCGGTGAAGAGCACCACCGGCAGCTGGCCCGTCTCGGCGATCTCCTTGACCAGTTCGTACGGGGCCTGGAGCTCCTTGGCAGCCACGTAGAGCTCGTCGGTGGGCAGGGACTGGAGCCGGCGGATCTCGGTGCGAATCCCCCGCATGTGGGTGGTGGCGTTGGAGACGTCGCCGGTGCCGGCCTCGCCCTTCGACCGGATCATGGCCGCGCCCTCGGTGATCCGCCGCAGCGCCTCGCCCAGATTGGTCGCGCCACAGACGAACGGCACCGTGAAGGCCCACTTGTCGATGTGGTTGGCGTAGTCCGCCGGAGTCAGTACCTCCGACTCGTCAACGTAGTCGACGCCGAGGGACTGCAGGATCTGCGCCTCCACGAAGTGACCGATCCGGGCCTTGGCCATGACCGGGATCGAGACCGCGTCCATGATGCTGTCGATCATCTCCGGATCGCTCATCCGGGAGACCCCGCCCTGGGCCCGGATGTCCGAGGGGACCCGCTCCAGGGCCATCACCGCGACCGCACCGGAGTCCTCGGCGATCTTGGCTTGCTCCGCGGTGACCACGTCCATGATCACACCGCCCTTGAGCATCTCGGCCATCCCCCGCTTCACGTGCGCGGTGCCGGTGACCGGGGCGTTGGTGGAAGAATTCGAAGTCTGGGTATCGGGCACGGTTCATCGCTCCTAGGGACGTGCACGAGAGTGGCTGGTGCGAATGCTACGAGGAGCCACCCCAGCAGCCCGACAGCCAATCAGACCCATGGTGGCCTGCCCTGTGTCCGCCATCACCTACCCGGTCAGTCCTCGACTATGTCCTCCGGGGCGGCCAGCGTTGGTTCGTCGATGTCGAAGTACCGCGGCCACGGGCGCCGCCGCCCCATCCGCAACAGCCGCACCAACGGCCGGCCCCGGGCCGCGCGGGCGTCCCGGACCAGATCCGTGTGCACCTGGCGGGCCAGGGCCAGCCGCCGACTGGCGGCGATGACGGCCGCGGTGTCCGGATCGCCGGGGTCGAGCTGTAACGCCCGCAGCTGTCGGGTGAGATCGTTCTCGGCGGCCTCCCGCTCGTCCGGACGGACGTCCAGGGCGACGCGGGCCGCCGCGTACAACTCGACGCCGTAGCGACGCTCGGCGAGCACCGCGGCGGTCGCCGCCCGGCGCAGCAGGTGGGCGTCGAGCGCCCGGGCCGCGAGCTCCGCCCGGTCCTGCAACCGCTCTACCCGGCCGGCGGTCCAGACGAGGTACGTCGCCAGCAGCGCGCCGACCAGCGTCGCACCCACCAACCACCACATGCCCGGCATCGTAGTGCTGCTCCGTTCCCCTCCGCCGGCCTCCCGCTACCGCCGTGCCACCGGTCAGCCCAGCCCCGCCCACTCCTGGTCGATCACCCGGCCGTCAGCGGCCTCGATCGCGGCTGTGTACACCTCGAGAATCCGGCGGGCAACCGTGGGCCAGTCGAAATTCGCCACCACCTGATCCGCGTAGGCGGTCAGCTCGGTCCGCGCGTCCGCGTCGTCCAGGAGGTCGGCCAGCGCCGCCCGCAGCGCCGCCGAATCGCCGGTACGGAACAGGCGGCCGGCGCGCCCCCGGTCCAGCACCCGGCGAAACGCGTCGAGATCGCTCGCCACGACAGCGGTCCCCGCCGCGAGCGCCTCGGTGAGGATCATGCCGAACGACTCCCCGCCCGTGTTCGGTGCCACGTATAGGTGGACACTGCGCAGCATCCGCGCCTTGTCCGCCTCGGAGACCAGCCCGAGAAAGGTGATTCGATCCCGCAGCTCGACCGGGAACTGGCCGTACAGATCGGCTGGATCACCGGGGCCGGCGACCAGCAGGCGCAGCCCCGGACGCTCCGCGGCCAACGACACGAACGCGTCCCGCAGCACCGGGAAGCCCTTGCGGGCTTCGGTGAAGCGGCCGAGGAAACCGACCGTGCCGGCGTGGCCGGGAGTGCACGACCCCGGCCAGCCCGGCAACGGCTGGGCATCGGCGAACTTCGCGACAGCCACCCCGTTCGGGATCTCCACCGCCCCGCCGTCCATGTGCTCAACCTGCACCTTGCGGGCCAGGGCACTCACCGCGATCCGGGCGGTGATGCGCTCCAGCACGATCTGGAGTACCCCCTGGGCGGCAGCGAGCACCCGGGAACGCGTCATCGCCGTGTGGAAGGTCGCTACCACCGGCCCCCGCGCGCAGAGCACGGCCAGCATCGACAGGCTCAGCGTCAGCGGCTCGTGCACGTGCAACACGTCGAAGTCGCCCCGGTTGATCCAGCGGCGGACCCGCGCGGTGGAGACCGGGCCGAAGGCGACCCGCGCCACCGAGCCGTTGTACGGCAACGGAACCGCCCGACCGGCCGGCACCACGTACGGCGGTAGCTCCGACTCCTCGTCCGCGGGGGCCAGGACGCTCACCTCGTGCCCGAGCCCGATCAGCGCCTCGGCGAGGTCCATCACGTGATTCTGCACACCGCCGGGCACATCCAGGGAGTACGGGCACACGATGCCGATCCGCACGTTGGCGCCCCTCCCCTCAGACCTGTCCAGTAGGCGGCGAGGGCCGCGCCGCGCCGTTCGGTGTGGCGCGCTGGTCCAGCCACATCCGTTGCAACATGTGCCAGTCTTGCGGATGTCGGGCTACGCCCGCCGCCAGACCGTCGGCGACCCGCTGGGCCAGTATCCGCACCCGTACGTCAAGCGGGCCCTGCTCGGGTCCGGGCAGTTCCAGTGGCCCCTCGATCGTGGCACACGCCACCTCCGGCTCGTACCACAAGGAGGCGACGTAGAGCGGCGCACCGGTGCGGAGCGCCAGCAGGGCCGGGCCGGGCGGCATCCGGGTAGGGGAACCGAAGAAGTCGACATTCACACCGCGGGCCGAGAGGTCCCGGTCGGCGAGCAGTGGCACCACGTAGCCGGCGTTCACCCGGTCGACCAGCACGTCGAAGGCGGGCCGTTCGCCACCGCGGGTGGGCAGGATCTCCATCCCCAGCGCCTGCCGGAATGCGAGGAAACGCCGGTAGATCCCCTCGGGCTTGAGCCGCTCGGCGACGGTGGCGATCGGCCAGCCCATCGCCGCGACCCAGGCACCCGCCATGTCCCAGTTGCCGGAGTGCGGCAGCGCCACGATCGCGCCCCGACCGGCGGCCACATCCGCGGCGAGCAACTCCTCGCGGTCGAGCCGGAATCCGGCGAGCACCTCGGCCCGGCTCAGCGTCGGCAGTCGGAACATCTCCATCCAGTACCGGGCGTAGGAGCGCAGCCCGGCTCGGACCAGGTCGTCCAGCTCAGCCTCGGGAACCTCCGGACCCACCACCCGGCGCAGGTTGGCGCGGAGTCGAGCCGCGCCCCCACCACCGCGCCGGTGGGCGCGGTCGGCTCCCGCCCGGAAGACGGTGGCTGCCACCGGCCGGGGCAGTGCCCGTACCGCACGCCACCCCGTGAGGTAGGCCAGCTCGGTGAGGTTCACCGGCGCCGCCCCTCGGTCGCCCTCACCCCTGCCCGCCCGAGGCGGTGGGGAGCTGCTGGGCCTGCCGGTACACGTGGGCCATCCGCTGCCCCACCGTGACGATCGAGACGGCGGCGAGCAGCCAGAGCGCGACCGGCAGGGCGACCTTCAGGCCCAGCCCGGCCAGCAGGCCCCCGACACCGACGATCAGCAGCCGCTCCGTGCGTTCGGCGATGCCCACGTTGCAGGTCAGGCCAAGCCCTTCGGCCCGCGCCTTCACATACGAGACGAGTCCACCGGCGGCCAGACAGAGCAGCGCGGCGGCGACCCCCGAGTGGTCGCCCTCGGTGGAGAGGTAGTAGGCCACCGCACCGAAGACCGCGCTGTCGGCGACCCGGTCCATACTCGAGTCGAGGAACGCCCCGAACCGGGTGGAGCCACCGCTCATCCGGGCCATCGTCCCGTCCAGCAGATCGGTGAGGGCGAAAACGGTGACGATCAACGCGCCGGCGACGAGATGCCCGCGGGCTCCGAAGCCGAGTGCTCCGACGAGCACCCCGAGGGTGCCCGTCACGGTAACCGTGTTGGGGGTCACGCCCGCACGAAGCAGGCGGCGCGCGACCGGTTCGACGACGCGGGTCATGCCCGCACGGGCCGTCACTTGGAAGATCTTCGCCATGGCGGTCCCACGATAACGGTCCGGTGCCCCCGGCGGTACGGACGGTCGGGCGACCCGCCCGAGGGAACTTGTGCCATCCGGGCATCGGGGTGTCTGATCGACCCAGAAAGGTGAGGCAGCTCACCGCTACACCCATCCCGTTCCCGCTTGGCAGCAGTACCCCGGAGGATATCGCCGCGCACCCGCCCCAGGCCGCTTCTCTCGCGCGCGGCGGTCGCCACCACACACCGGCTGAGGGAGGTGCGCCAATGGCGCAGAAGAGTCAGGACAAGGGGGTCACCGGCGCGGTACCGGCGGTGACCCACCCCCGAGACATCCGTAACGTGGTGCTCGTCGGGCACTCCGGTGCCGGCAAGACGACCCTGGTCGAGGAGTTGCTCGCGGCGACCGGCACGATCGGCCGCGCCGGGAACGTCACCGACGGCACCACCACCTGCGACCACGATCCGGCTGCCATCCGCCAACAGCGGTCGGTGACCCTGGCCTGCGCGCCGCTCGTGCACGACGGGATCAAGGTCAACCTGCTGGACACCCCCGGCTACGCCGACTTCGTCGGCGAGCTACGCGCCGGGCTGCGGGCCGCAGACGCCGCGCTCTTCGTCGTCTCCGCCGTGGACGGGATGGACGCCACGACCGCCGCGCTGTGGGAGGAGTGCGCGGCCGTCAACATGCCCCGGGCGGTGGCCGTCTCCCGGCTGGACCACCCGCGCGCGGACTTCGACGAGGCGGTCGCCCTCTGCCAGCGGGTGTTCGGCGACAACGTGCTCCCGCTCTACCTGCCGATGCTCGGCGACGACGGCGTCTCCACCGCCGGCCTGCTCGGGCTGATCACCCGCCGGGTCCTCGACTACACCGCCGGGCTGCCCGCCGAGGTGCGGCAGCCGGACCCGGAACACCTGCCGGCGATCGTCGAGTCCCGCAACGAACTGATCGAGGGGATCATCGCTGAGAGCGAGGACGAGACCCTCATGGACCGGTACCTCGAAGGTGCCGAGATCGGCACCGACATCCTCGTCGAGGATCTGGAGAAGGCGGTCGCGCGCGGTCACTTCTATCCCGTGGTGCCGGTCTGCGCGCAGACCGGGGTCGGGCTCGACGCCCTCTTGGAAGTGCTCACCGCGGCCTTCCCCGCACCACTGGAGCACGACCTCCCGGCGGTAACCGGGGTGGACGGCACGCCCCGCCCCCCGCTGACCTGCGACCCGGCCGGGCCGCTGGTCGCCGAGGTGGTCAAGACCACCATCGACCGGCATGTCGGGCGGGTCTCCCTGGTCCGGGTCTTCTCCGGCACGCTCCGCCCCGAACAGGTCGTGCACGTCTCCGGGCATGGTCTGGCCGACCGCGGCCACCCGGACCACGACGCCGACGAGCGGGTCGGCCACCTCTACTCACCGCTCGGCGCGGCGCTGCGCGAGGTACGCGCCGGGGGCGCCGGTGACCTCTGTGCCCTCACCAAGTCCGGCAGCGCGGAGACCGGCGACACCATCTCGGCCAAGGACGACCCGCTGCTGGTCGCCCCCTGGGAGATGCCGGAGCCGCTGCTGCCGGTGGCGATCGTGGCGCACACCCGGGCCGATGAGGACGCGCTCGCCCGCAACCTCGCCCGGCTGGTAGCCGGTGACCCCACCCTGCGGCTGCACCGCGACAGCGAGACCCGCCAGCTGGTGCTCTGGTGCATGGGTGAGGCGCACGCCGACGTGGTGCTGGAACGGTTGCGCAGCGGTGGCGTGGAGCTGGACACGACACCGGTCCGGGTCGCCCTGCGGGAGACGTTCACCGTGTCGGCCAAGGGGCACGGCCGGCACGTCAAGCAGTCCGGTGGGCACGGCCAGTACGCGGTCTGCGACATCGAGGTGGAGCCGCTACCCCGCGGCGCCGGCTTCGAGTTCGTCAGCCGGGTGGTGGGCGGAGCCGTACCGCACAACTACATCCCGTCGGTGGAGAAGGGGGTCCGGGCCCAGCTGGAGCGTGGGCTGACGGCCGGCGCCCCCCTGGTGGACCTGCGGGTGACGCTCGTGGACGGGAAGGCGCACAGCGTCGACTCCTCCGACGCGGCATTCCAGACCGCCGGTGCGCTGGCGCTCAAGGACGCGGCCGACAAGGGCCAGCCGACGTTGCTGGAACCGGTTGACGAGGTGGTCATCCGGGTGCCCGACGCGTCGGTCGGCGCGGTGTTGGGCGACCTCTCCGGCCGACACGGCCGGGTGCTCGGCACCGAACCCGACACCACCGCCGAGGGACGAACGCTGGTCCGCGCCGAGGTGGCCGCGACCGAACTCCTCCGCTACGCCGTGGAGCTGCGCTCGATGACCGCCGGTACGGGCACCTTCCGCCGCGAGTTCGCCCGCTACGAACCCATGCCCAGCCACCGAGCCGACCGGGTCCGCGCGGCGCGCGGCTGAACGCGTACCGCGAGGTGGTCACCGCCTTCGGTCCGCCATCGGGCCGATGACCCTCGCGCCTGCCGACCAGACGTGGGTGGCCGGCACCACGGGACCGCGGAGTCAGGAGGGCCAGGCGCTGGCCAGCAGCGCCCGGGTGTCGCCGAGTAACTGCGGCAGGACCTTGGTACGGCCGATCACCGGCATGAAGTTGGCGTCACCGCCCCACCGGGGCACCACGTGCTGGTGCAGGTGCGCGGCGATGCCGGCACCGGCGACCCCGCCCTGGTTCATCCCGAGGTTGAAGCCATGGGCACTGCTGACCTTACGGATGACGCGCATCGCGGTCTGGGTGACGGCGGCCAGCTCCGCCGTCTCCCGGTCGTCGAGGTCGGTGTAGTCGGCAACGTGCCGGTAGGGGCAGACCAGCAGGTGCCCCGGGTTGTACGGGTACAGGTTGAGCACCACGAACACGTGCTCGCCCCGCGCCACGACCAGGTTCTCCGGCTCCGACCGCTGCGGGGCGAGACAGAAGGGGCAGCCGCCCGGCCGCTCGTATCCACCCTCGGGCCGGTCCCCGCCGGAGATGTAGGTCATCCGATGGGGCGTCCAGAGCCGGTCCAGGCCGTCGGCCATAGCGTCGCTGTCGGTGTGTTCCTCCGCCCCAGTCACAGCAGCGATCCTACGGCCCCGCGCCGGGTGTGCCGAAGCTCGCCGTACCCGACCGGCCCGACGGGCGGGCCGGGTACCGGCGTCGGGTCTTTCCGGCGCCCCGGACGCCCGTCACCCCTCAGCCGCAGAAGGCCCCTGGTTGGCGCGGGAGTTGACCACATCGAGGACGTGGTTGACCGCCTCGGCCGCCGGCACACCGTTGCGTTGGGAGCCGTCCCGGTAACGGAACGACACGGTGCCCGCCGCCACGTCGTCGTCGCCAGCGATCACCATGAACGGAATCTTCTGCTGCTGGGCGGTCCGGATCTTCTTCTGCATCCGGTCGTCACCGGCGTCGACCTGGGCCCGCACA
Source organism: Salinispora cortesiana (assembly GCF_000484695.1). Lineage (GTDB taxonomy): Bacteria > Actinomycetota > Actinomycetes > Mycobacteriales > Micromonosporaceae > Micromonospora > Micromonospora cortesiana. The sequence continues at coordinate 21,295 of NZ_AXVR01000019.1, forward strand.
CCGGCCGCACGCAGCGCGGCGACGAAACCGTCGAGGTACTCGGTGTGCTCTGTGCGAATCGGGATGCCGACCACCTGCACCGGCGCCAGCCAGGCCGGGAACGCTCCGGCATAGTGCTCGGTGAGTACGCCGATGAAGCGCTCGATCGAGCCGAACTTCGCGCAGTGAATCATGATCGGCTGCTGGCGGCTACCGTCGGCTGCCTGGTACTCCAGCCCGAAGCCCGCCGGCTGGTTGAAGTCGTACTGGATCGTCGACATCTGCCAGGTACGACCGATGGCGTCCTTGGCCTGGACGGAGATCTTCGGGCCGTAGAAGGCCGCGCCCCCCGGATCCGGCACCAGCTCGAGCCCGGTGTCCCGGGCGCACTGCTCCAGCACCGCCGTCGCCGTCGCCCAGTCCTCGGCGGAGCCGACGAACTTGTCCGGCTTGGTCTCGTCCCGGGTGGACAGTTCGAGAAAGAAATCGGTGATGCCGAAGTCCTGCAGGAGGCCGAGCACGAAGGCCAGCAGGTGCTTGATCTCCGCTGGCGCCTGCTCCTTGGTGCAGTAGGAGTGCGAGTCATCCTGGGTGAAGCCCCGCACCCGGGTCAACCCGTGGATGACGCCGGACTTCTCGTAGCGGTAGACCGAGCCGAACTCGAACAGCCGCATCGGCAGTTCCCGGTAGGAGCGCCCGCGCGACCGATAGATCAGGTTGTGCATCGGGCAGTTCATCGCCTTGAGGTAATAGTCCGCCCCTTCGAACTGCATGGGCGGGAACATCCCGTCGGCGTAGTACGGCAGGTGGCCCGAGGTGTGGAAAAGGCCCTCCCTCGAAATGTGCGGGGTGCCGACGTAGTCGAAACCCTCCTCGACGTGCCGGGCCCGGACGTAGTCCTCCATCGTCCGCTTGAGCACGCCGCCCTTGGGGTGGAACACCGGCAGGCCGGAGCCGACCTCGTCGGGGAAGCTGAACAGGTCGAGGTCGGCGCCGAGCTTGCGGTGGTCCCGCCGGGCGGCCTCCTCCAGCAACCGCAGGTACGCCTTCAGCTCGTCCCGGGTCGGCCACGCGGTGCCGTACACCCGCTGTAGCTGTGGGTTCTTCTCCGAACCACGCCAGTACGCGGCGGCCGAGCGCATCAGCTTGAACGCCCCGATCAGTCGGGTGTTCGGCAGATGTGGCCCACGGCACAGGTCCGACCAGCAGACCTTGTCCGTGTCGGCGGCGAGATTGTCGTAGCTGGTCAGCTCCCCGCCACCAACCTCCATCACCTGGGAGGAGTCCAGCCCGTCGCCCTTGAGCTCGATCAGCTCCAGCTTGAACGGCTCGGCCGCGAGCTCACCGCGGGCCTCGTCCCGGTCCCGGAAGCGGCGGCGACGGAACCGCTGACCGGACTTGATGATCTCCTGCATCCGCTTTTCCAGCTTCGTCAGATCCGCCGGCTGGAACGGCTGGTCAACCGCGAAGTCGTAGTAGAAGCCGTTCTCGATCGGCGGACCGATGCCCAGCTTCGCCTCGGGAAAGAGATCCTGCACGGCCTGGGCGAGCACGTGGGCCGTGGAGTGCCGCAGCACGGCCAGCCCGTCCGGGGTGTCGATGCCCACCGGCTCGACCGCGGTCTCCTGCTCCGGAGTCCAGTCCAGGTCGCGAAGCTGGCCCCGCGGGTCCCGCACCACCACGACCGCGCTGCGACCGGTCATCGGCAGTCCGGCCGCCGCGACCGCGTCGGCCGCCGTCGTCCCGGCGGCCACGACGACGGGGTCGGCCACAACGGGGTTACGGGGTGCGGACACGGTGACTCCTCAGGGCAGACGGTACGACTCGCTGCCGATGTTATCGGTCGACCCGCCGCGCACCCGCCGCGGCCGGACCGCCGGCACTCAGGGCAACCAGTCCGGCAGCGGTTCGCGGGCGGACAGCCACTCGGTCGGCACTCCGGCTGGGGTGCCGACCCCGGTGTACGCGGCGACGATCGCGCCGACGATCGCACTGGTGGTGTCCACGTCCCCGCCCGCCTCGACGCAGACCCGCACGGCTGCCGGGTAGTCGTCGAGGTGACTGGCGGCGACCCAGCAGGTGAAGGCGACGGTGTCCGGCGCGGTGACCCGCGACCCGTTGCCGAGTTCGGCGACGGCCGCCTCCGGGTGGCGGCCGAGCAGACCGGCGGCCCGCCGGACCCCCCGGTGCACCTCGCTCGCTGAGTCCAGCGCGGCGGCCACTCCAGCGAGCAGTCGCGCTGGCTCCGGGCGGTGGCCGTCCAGTCGCCCCCGGGCGGCGAGCGACGCCGCCACGGCCACCGCGACGGCACCGGCGATGCCCTCCGGGTGAGCGTGGGTCACCTCGGCCGAGGCGCGGGCCTGGGCCGCCGCGCGGCTGCTCGAGTCAGCGAAGTACGCCCCGAGCGGGCCGACCCGCATCGCGGCGCCGTTGCCGCAGGAGCCCTGCCCGGCGAAGGCGGAGGCCGCGGCCACCGGCCACGGGGTGCCGGTGCGGATAAGCCGCAGGATGCCGACCGCTCCCGGACCGTAGCCCCGGTACGGTTCGCACCGCTCGGCGAAGGCCAGGGCGAGCGCGTCGCGGTCGATCCGCCCGGTCTCGGCGAGCGCGGCGACGACCGAGCAGGCCATCTCGGTGTCGTCGGTCCAGGCCCACGGGGACGGCGGGAGCCGGCCGGCGGCCAGGTCGGCCGACCGGCGACCGGGGACGAAGAACTGGGAGCCGAGCGCGTCACCGACCGACAGCCCGGCCAACGCGTCCCGGGCGAGCGCGAGTCTCGTGTCGGCGAAGAGGGTGAAGGACATCGTTGTACCAGCTTGCCGGTTCCACCGCGGTGCCGCAACGCGACCTCCTTGCCGCGCCGAGTACCGTCTTGGGGTGGCCACTGTGCTCTTGGTCGAAGACGATCACGTCGTCCGCGGCGCAATGCTGCGCTCCCTCACCGGCCGGGGGCACGCCGTACACGCCGTTGGCACCGCACTCGAGGCCCTGCGTCGGGTGGCGGCGGAGACACCCGACCTCGTCGTACTCGATCTGGGCCTGCCCGACCTCGATGGTTCCGACGCCCTGCGGATGCTGCGGGGTATCACCGATGTCCCGATCATCATCGCCACTGCGCGCGACGACGAACAGTCGGTCGTCCGGCTGCTGCGCGCCGGTGCCGACGACTACATGGTCAAACCGTTCACCGGTGCACATCTGGACGCTCGGATCACGACCGTGTTGCGGCGGGCCGGTCGGGCCAGCCGGTCGGTCCAGCCCGCGGTGCACGAGGTTGGTGGGCTCCGCATCGACGTCGGCGAACGCAGCGCCGAGTTGGACGGGGAGCCGTTGGCGCTGACCCGCAAGGAGTTCGACCTGCTGGCGTACCTGGCCGCACGACCGGGCCGGGTAGTGTCTCGCCGGGAACTCTTGGAGGAGGTATGGCGACAACCGTCGGTCGGCGAGGACCAGACCATCGACGTTCACCTCTACTGGCTGCGTCGCAAGATGGGCGAGACCGCGGCGAAGCCGCGCTACCTGCGCACCGTGCGGGGGGTGGGCCTCCGACTGGTAGCGCCCGGCTGAGGTGGTCACTGGCCCTGGTCGTGGCGGGTATGTGCACGCTCACGGCCCTCACGTTCCTGGTGCTGTCGGCCACCAGCCTCGGCGACGGGAGCCCGTGGTGGCTTCCGGTCGGCGTGGGGGCGACGCTGGTCGCCACCGCGGTGTTGGTGGTTGATCGCGTGGCGGCCCGCACGGCACGCGCGGCCCGGGATCTGGCGCACGGAGCGCTGGCCCTCGGCGCGGGCGACCTCAACGTCCGGGTGGAGCCGAGCGGTCCACGCGAGTTGGTTGCGGCCGGATACGCATTCAACCGGATGGCCGAGCACCTCGTCGCCACTCGCGCAGACGAGCGGGAACTGGTGGCCGACCTGTCCCACCGGCTACGCACGCCACTGACCGCGCTTCGGCTGGACGCCGAGGCGCTGGACCCGGACGACACCAGCATCGGAATCTTCAGCGAGGCAGAGCTGGATCGTCGGCGTGGAATCCGGCGGATCCGACAGGCGATCGCCACGCTGGAGGACGAGGTCGACCAGTTGATCAAGACGACCCGAAAGGCGGCCACGCAGGAGACCGCGCCGGGCAGCTGCGATGTCAGCGAGGTGGTCCGGGAACGGATGCGGTTCTGGTCCGCGCTGGCCGGCGACCAGAATCGGCCGTTCCGGGTCACCGGGGCGCAGCTGCGCATCCCGGCTCCGGTGCCGCGCGCGGAGTTGGCCGCCGCGCTGGACGCGGTGATCGGCAACGTCTTTCGTTACACAGCCCAGGGCACGGCGTTCGAGGTGGCGGTCTCGCGGCGGGACGGATACGTCGCCATCCGAATCGACGACGCCGGGCCGGGCGTAGCAGACCCGGACCGGGCGCTACGCCGGGGTGCCAGCGACCGTGGCTCGACCGGGCTCGGCCTGGACATCGTGAAGCGGGTCGCGGTGCAAGCCAACGGCTCGGTCAGCATCGACCGCGCCCGAATGGGCGGGGCGAGCGTGGTGATGCTGCTGGCCGACCCGGAGGCGACACCGCGGCAGGTCAGCCGGTTCGGCCTGGTGGGGCGGCGGACCCGGGAGGCCCGCGACCAAGCCGACAGCGGCCGACGCTGGAACCGGTACCGCCCCGGCTGATCGTTGAGCTATCCGAGCTGTGCCCGGGCGTAAGTTCTCCTTAGATCCCGCTTAACACCGGCGCTGCGCCAACGCGGGCCTGCCATGATCAGAGGGCGAACCCACCACTTCACCGGCCCGCCGCCCAGGCAGCCTCGACCGGTGAAGCCGTGCGCGCGGCGGGAACCCGTTCCCCCCTCCTCCCCGCCGCGCGCACCCCTTCAGGACGCGTTCGCCAGGTAGGCGTCGATCTCCCCAGCGATCCGCTGCTTGCTCGCGGGGTCGAGGAAGGAGGCGGTCACCGCGTTGCGGGCCAGCGCGGCCAGGCCCTGCGGACCGAGATCAAGCAGCCGGGCGGCCACCGCGTACTCGTCGTTGAGGGTGGTGCCGAACATCGGCGGGTCATCGGAGTTGATCGTGACCAACAACCCGGCCTCGACCAACCGGGGCAACGGGTGCTCCTCGATGCGGGCCACCGCGCGGGTGCGGACGTTGGAGGTCGGACACACCTCCAGGGCAAGCTGCCGCTCGGCCAGGAACTCGAGCAGTTCCGGGTCCTCGACCGCCGAGATGCCGTGCCCGAGCCGCTCGGCGCCCAGGTCACGCAGCGCGTCCCAGACGGTCTGCGCCCCGGTGGTCTCCCCCGCGTGCGGCACCGACCGAAGGCCGGCCGCACGGGCCTGATCGAAGTACGGCTTGAACTGGGGTCGGGGCACACCGACCTCCGGGCCACCCAACCCGAAACTGATCAGACCATCGGGGCGCTCGTCCAGGCTGATTCGCAGGGTCTCCTCGGCCGCCGGCAGGCCGGCTTCCCCTGGGATGTCGAAGCACCAGCGCAGCTCGATACCGAAGTCGGCCGCTGCCCGTTTGCGGGCGTCCTCGATCGCCTCGCAGAACGCCGGCGCGGGAATGCCACGGTGCACGTGCGAGTACGGGGTGACCGTCAGCTCCGCATAGCGGACCTGCTGACGGGCCAGTTCTCGGGCCACCTCGTGGGTGAGCAGCCAGACATCCTCCTGATCCCGGATCAGGTCCACCACGCTCAGGTAGACCTCGACGAAGTGCGCGAAGTCGCGGAAGGCGAAGTAGTCGGCGAGGGCCGCCGGGTCGGCCGGGACCGGACTGCGCCCCTCGTGCCGAGCGGCCAACTCGGCAACGATCCGGGGCGAGGCGGAGCCAACGTGGTGCACGTGCAACTCAACCTTGGGCAGGCCGGCGATGAAAGTGGACAGGTCGGTCACAGGTTCTCCTCTACGCGGGCGGCGGTACGGGCAACGAAGAAGACGCGACGGAACGAAAAGCACACCTGGCCCTGCCGCACCGGGTACGCCTCCGCCAGCCGTGCGCTCAGTTCCCTCCGAAAGTCGGCCCAGCCGGTGGGGTCGAGCGCGGCGCGCACCGGACGCAGCGCGGTCCCCTCCATCCAGCTCAGCACCGGATGGTCGGCGTCGACCGGAGCCGGAAGCAGGTGCACGTAGCTAGTCTCCCAGGCGTCCACCACGCAACCCTCGGCGCCCAGCAGCCGGGCATAGCCGACCGCGTCGTCCACGGGCGCGGTGCGGAGCAGTGGGCCGAGCACCGTACGCCAGGCCGGGCGGTTGGCCACCGTCCGCAGTGCCTGGTGCGACGGCGCGTCGAAGTTACCCGGCACCTGCACCGCGAGGACGGCGCCGGCCGGCAGCTCCCGAGCCCAGCGGGTGAGCAGGTCCCGATGCTCGGGTATCCACTGGAGCACGGCGTTGCAGATGACCACGTCCTGGTCCCGGCCCGGGCGCCAGTGTCGGACGTCGGCGACGGCGAACTCCACCGGGCTGTCCAGCATGGCGGCCCGGTCGATCATCTCCGGTGCGGCGTCGATGCCGGTGACCCGACTGTCGGGCCAGCGTTCGGCGAGGATGGTGGTCAGCGTGCCCGGTCCGCAGCCGAGGTCGACCACCGACCGGGGTCGGGCGGTCGGCACCCGGGCAAGCAGGTCACGAAACGGCCGGGCCCGTTCGTCGCCGTAGCGCAGGTATGTTGTCGGATCCCACATGACTCCCCCAAACCGTACGTACGTCTTGTTTAGACTACGGCCCACCGTGAGTTCGGACCAGCCCGAATCACTAGGCTCACCTCATGGAGCAGCGCACCTTTCCCCGGCTAAACCGCGCCGTCGGCGTGGTCGGCCTCGGCACCTGGCAGCTCGGAGCCGACTGGGGCACCGTCAGCGAGCAGGCCGCCCTGCGCGTCCTCGCCGCCGCCGTCGACTCCGGGGTCTCCTTCCTCGACACCACCGATGTCTACGGCGACGGGCGCAGCGAGACGCTGATCGGCCAGTTCCTGCGCGCCCGACCCGACGCCGGCCTCACCGTCGCGACGAAGATGGGCCGGCGGGTGGAGCAGCGGCCCGAGGCGTACACCCTCGCCCACTTCCGCGAGTGGACCGACCGGTCCCGGAGGAACCTCGGGGTCGACACCCTCGACCTGGTGCAACTGCACTGCCCACCGACCCCGGTCTTCGCCGACGACGCGGTCTTCGACGCCCTCGACACGTTGGTGGCCGAGGAACGGATCGCCGGATACGGCGTGAGTGTAGAGACCTGCGCGGAGGCGCTCACCGCAATCGCTCGGCCCGGAGTGGCCAGCGTCCAGATCATTCTCAACGCGCTACGCCACAAACCCCTGGAGCGGGTCCTACCGGCTGCTGCCGAGGCCGGCGTCGGCATCATCGCCCGGGTACCGCTGGCCAGCGGGCTACTCTCCGGCCGCTACGACGAACACACCACCTTCGCCCCGGACGACCACCGCACCTACAACCGGCAGGGCCAGGCGTTCGACGTCGGGGAGACCTTCGCCGGCGTCGACCTCACCCTCGGCCTGGCCGCTGTCCGCCGGCTCGCGCCGCTGGTCGGCACGGAGCGGACGATGGCGCAGTTCGCGCTGCGCTGGGTGATCGACCAGCCTGGGGTGACGGTGGTGATCCCCGGTGCCCGCGACGTGACCCAGGCCCGGCGAAACGCCGAGAGCGCCGGCCAGCCCGCCCTCTCCGACCAGGAACGCTCGGTCGTCACCGACGTGTACGACGACCTGGTCCGGCCGCAGGTGCACGACCGATGGTGAACGAGACAAGCGCCCCCGGCGGGCGCGAACGCGAATTCGTCCTGCGGGGCTGGCTGGCGCTGGCCCTCGGGCTGCTGGCCGTGGTGCTCGGCGCCCTCTGGACGGTGCAGGGGCTGGGATACATCGAGGGCAGCGTGATGACCGACGTGCGGCTCTGGGCCGTCGCCGGTCCGGCGCTCGCGCTCGCCGGGTTGGCCTCGCTCTGGCTCGGTCTACGCACCCGCCGCCGCTGAACCCCCACCCAACCGAACCTGAAAAACAACGAGGCCCCGCACCCCGGAACGGGGTGCGGGGCCTCGTGTCGATCCGGGCGAGCCGGATCAGCCACTGACCGGCGGTGCGCCGGTCGGCTTAGCTCAGAGGGGGCGGACCTGCTCGGCCTGCGGACCCTTCTGACCCTGGGCGATCTCGAACTCCACCCGCTGGTTCTCCTCCAGCGTGCGGTAGCCGCTGGACTGGATGGCCGAGAAGTGGACGAACACGTCAGCACCCCCGCCGTCGACGGTGATGAAGCCGAAGCCCTTGTCAGCGTTGAACCACTTCACGGTTCCCTGCGCCATGTGTATCTCCTTCTAAAACTGGCGGCCGTGCACGCCGTGCGGCCGGTTGGCCGTTTTCGAGCAGCGGCGCCTGAGGCGGCCCCCATGAAGGAGACTTCTCTCAACCCACGCCATCTCTTCAACAGCGTGGAACAGCAAACCACGTACGCAAAAACTCTGCACAGCCTACCGGACGAAATTCTCTGACATGTGACCTGTCGGCTGCCAAAGATCGGCCCTGCCGGCCCCCGCAAACCGACGGAAAGGCCCCACCTCGTCCAATTTCGGCGAGGAGGCCAGCTCAACCGAGCCAAGATCACTTTGGCCAGTTGCCGGTGATCCGGCGCATCCCCACCGCCCCACCCCGGTCCACCGCCGCCCGGACAACCGCGAAGATCGCCCCCTGCAACGCCGCCGCGGCCAGGATCTCACCCCAACCGCGGTCCTCGTCGGTGGCGTTCGGTGCCGCGCCAGCACCCGCCACCTTCCACACCTGCTCGAAGATGGCGCCCGCCGCGGCCCCGGCGGCGAAACCCAACAGAATGCCGACCGGCTTGTACGCGGTCTTACCCAACCCTCTGCTCACCGACGCCTCCCTCGGACGATCATCAGTACGACGACGGCGGCCACCGCGCCCGCGGCCAACGCGGTGAACGGCACCGGGCTGCCGTGGACCCGTTCACCGCGCGGGCGGGCCCGCCCGCGCACCCGGGCCACCGCCACGGTCGCCTGCTCCCGCATCCGCTCCTTCGCCTGCTCAGTCGAGGAACGCAGCCGCTTCTTCACGTCGGCCTTGGCGGCCAGCGCCTCCATGGTCTCGCTGAGTTCGACCCGGGTCCGCCGGATCTCCTCGCGGAGGGCCTCGGTGTCCCCACTGGCCCGCCCGTTACCCGTCATGCCTGCCTCCCGTCCTGCGCCGCGGCTTTCCCATCCTTCATCGCTGCGGCGACGGTGTCGACATCCGCCCGGACGCTGCGCACCGTGCTCGCCGGCATCGGCGGGACCGCTTGGGTGACCTGCTTCTTACCGACCAGGGCGAGGACCCCGGCGGCGGCGAAGAGCACCACCGCGACGATCAGGGCGGCCACCCAGGCGGGCAGGACCAGGGCGAGCAGCAGGATCACGGCTGCCGCGAGCGCACCGAGCCCGTACAGCGCCAGCACCCCAGCGCCGCCGAAGAGGCCGACACCGATCCCGGCGTGCTTCCCCTTCTGGGCCAGCTCCGCGCGGGCCAGCGCCAGCTCGTCGCGGACCAGCCGGGAGACCTGCTCGGTGGCCCGCTGCACCAGTTCGGCGGTGGACGGCTCGCTCCCGGCCTGGGTTGGGCGGGCGTTCGCCACGTCAGCCATGCTGTCCTTCTCTCCTCGTCACCGCGCTTCATGCCCCTAAGGAGCCGTCCGTCGATCCGTCGCCCGATTTCCGCCAACGCGCGGCGCAGGTCATGGGGTCGCGCAGCAGGTCCCCCCAAAACGCCGTTCCAAACGTTGCCGCACTCGGCCCAACGTCCCCCGCCCGACCATGTCACGCTAACTCCCCCGGCCAAGCCGGCGCAGCCGACGATCGCGGCGGATGCCCGTCGCGGCCCCGTCGGTCCGACCGACCAGCCGGCAGCACGGAGGCGGTCAAACAGCGGGCGAAGCCGGTCAGCGGCAGGACAGAGCCGGTCAGCGGCGGGGCGGAGCCCGGTCAGCGACGAGACTCGGCCGGCTCGTCCGGGCCGACGAAGGCCTCGCTGCGGGCGGCGCCATCCTCGCTGCCGCCGAAGATCCGCGCATCGTCGGACCCGGCACCGTCGGCGAGCAGGCCCGCCTGGGGCGGGCGGCGGGGCGAGGCCCACTGCCACGGCTGGCCGCCCCCGGCATCACCGACCTCGGCCCGCATTCGGGGCATCGCGGTCGGCCGCTGCTTCCACACCCAGGCAACCAGGTGCTCACGAACCAGGCAGCGCAGGTCCCAGAGGTTGCCGGCGTTCGCCGCGCTGACCAACGCGCGCACTTTGATCATGCCGCCGGTCGCGTCGATCACCTGCAACACACAGACTCTGCCGTCCCACAGTTCGCTGCTCTCCGCCAGGCGACGCAGCTCCTCCCGCATCGCCTGCACCGAGATCGACCAGTCAACATCGAACTCGGCGGTGCCGAGCACGGCGGCCTCGCTCCGGGTCCAGTTCTGAAACGGCTTGCTGGTGAAGTACGACGTGGGCAGGATCAGCCGCCGGTCGTCCCAGATTCGCAACACCACATAGCTGAGGGTCAGCTCCTCGATCCGACCCCACTCCCCGTCCACGACCACCACGTCGCCGAGGCGTACGGCGTCGCTGAAGGCGAGCTGGAGGCCGGCGAAGACGTTGCCCAGCAGACTCTGCGCGGCCAACGCCGCCACCACACCGACCACACCGGCGCTGGTCAGCACCCCAGCACCGATCCCGCGGACGGCCGGGAAGGTCATCAGCATCACGCCGAGCGCCAGGAAGACAACCACCGCGATGGTCAACCGACGCAGGAGCACCACCTGGGTACGAATCCGGCGGTGCCGGTTGTCCGCCACCTCGGCCTGGAACCGGGCGAGCGCGGTGTCCTCGACCACCACCAGCAACGCGGCAACCAGCCAGGCGGTGGCAGCGATCACCCCGAGCACCAGGATGTGCAGCAGGGCCTGACGCCAGCTGGTGCCGGTCGCGTAGCCGGTGGTGAACCGCACGGCGAACTGCACGGCAAGGATGGTCGTCGCCACCTGGAACGCGCGGTGCGCGTGCTGGGCCAGCCCGGTCAGCAGCAGTGAACGCTGGCCGAGCCGCCGGGCTATCCGGTGCGTGACGCCGACCACTAACAGGGCGCCCGCCGCGGCGGCAAGCGCGGCGATGATCGTCCCGAGGTAGCTCTGCACGGTCTCTCCTCCTCACCAACCGGGCGTCGGGACGCCCGGCGAAGGCCCAATGGTGCCGGCGATCGGCCAGGCCGACCAGTTCAGACCTTCTGGTCACGACCGCGGAGGAGGCAGAAGGCGTCGGCGGGGATGCCGGAGCAACGACGCTGATAGCACCTGCCCGGAGCTACCGTACGCCACGCCGCCGGCAGTAGCCGCAGCAACGCCGCCCTGGGGCGATTAGGGAATCCACCCCAGGGCGAACGGGGACTCCGGGCGCTCAGCCCCCCGAGCCCTGCGCCAGGCGGATAGCGACCTGGTCGGCGCTGACGTTGTCCAGCGTGACCGAGAGCCCACCGACCTCGGCGGCCGGCTGCCCGGTGGTGAGGGTGAGCTGCTCGCCGGCGACCTCAACGGTCACCTGGTCGTCCTGGGCGCCGATCAGCTTGGCCTGGACGCCGAGAATGCTGGCCTCGGCGTTGGCCTCGCGGTCGAAGGTGACCATGCAGCCATCCAGCCCACAGTCGGTGGAGACCCCATCGGAGGAGCCACAGCCGGCCAGCACGGCGGCACCGAGCGCTAGGCCGACGAGGAGGCCGGCGGCCCGACGGGGGGTTTTCGGGGGGAGGGGAACGCGTCGGTTCGTCACGGCCCAAGGGTACGAGACGGCCGCCGTACCGACTCTCCGCCGACTTCCGCAGCGCGGGTTAAGGTCCGCTCATGCCGTTCGACATCGCCCGCACTCGGGCCGCGTATCCCGCCCTGGCGCAGGGGCACATCCACTTCGACGGTGCCGGAGGAACCCAGACCGCCGCGCCGGTGATCGCCGCGGTGGCTGAGACGATGGGTACGGCGCTGAGCAACCGCAGCGGCGGCAACCTTCCCGGCCGACGCTCGCTGGAGCTGGTGGCCGCCGCCCGTACGGCCCTGGCCGACCTGCTCGGGGCGGATCCGGAGGGGGTGGTGCTGGGACCGAGCGCGACCGCGCTCACCTACACCCTGGCCCGCGCCCTCGGCTCGACCTGGCGGCCAGGGGATGAGGTGGTGGTGTCCCGACTCGACCACGACGCCAACGTCCGGCCGTGGATCCAGGAAGCCGAGGCGGTGGGCGCAACCGTACGGTGGGCGGAGTTCGATCCGCGCACCGGTGAGCTGCCGGCCGGCCAGTACTCCGATCTGGTCAACGAACGGACCCGGTTGGTGGCGGTCACCGCCGCCAGCAATGCGATCGGCTCGATGCCCGAGGTGGCGGCGATCGCCAAGGCAGCTCACGCCGTCGGAGCGCTGGTCTGTGTGGACGGTGTGCACTCGGTGCCGCACGGTCCGACCGACCGCACCGCGTTGGGCGCGGACTTCCTGGTCACCAGCGCCTACAAGTGGTCTGGCCCGCACGTAGCCGCGGTGGCGGCGGATCCGGCCTGCTGGGAGCGCCTGCACCCGGCGAAGCTGCGCCCCGCCGCCGACTCCGTACCCGATCGATTCGAGTACGGCACGCCCAGCTTTCCGCTGCTGGCCGGGGCCGCCGTCGCCGTGGACCACCTCGCCGGGCTGGATCCGACGGCCACCGGGAGCCGGCGGGAGCGGCTGCGGAGCAGTCTGAGCGCGGCCCGCGCGTACGAGGAGGGGCTGTTGGAGCGACTGCTCGACGGTCTCGCCAGCCTGCCCGGGGTCACCGTGCTTGGCTCGCCGGCCCGGCGCTGCCCCACGGTCTCGTTCCGGCTGGCTGGCCGGTCTCCGGCCGAGACCCAGGCGGCGCTCGGCGCGGCGGGGTTCTGCCTCTCCGCCGGTGACTACTACGCCTACGAGTACTTCCAGACGTTGGGGCTGCGGGACAGCGGCGGGGCGGTACGCGTCAGCCTGTACCACTACAACACTCGCACCGAAGTGGACCGGCTACTCGACGAGGTGGCGAGGCTCTCCCCCGACCGCTGACCCGCCACGGCCCCCGATCAGCCGGTCCTGGTCAGCAGGCCCTTCGGCCCGGGATCAGCCGATCCCGGTCAGGAGCTCCGCCGCGGCCCGGCTGCCGGCACGGGTCGCGCCGTGGGTGGCGACGTGCACCGCCCCGGTGACCAGTTCGGGCAGGCCCAACTCGACGACGACGGCATCCGGGCGGCCGGCCAGAGCGCGCGTCACGGCCGCCCGCATCCACGGGTGCCGGTGTAGGTCACGGACGACGAGGACGAGGTGGCGACCACCGGCTTCGGTGATGAGGTCCGGGGGCACCTCGGCCTCGGCATACCGAACGGTGGTGGTGCCCGGCAGCAGAGCTGCCAGGGGCGCGGCGACGCCCCACGGTGTCTCCGTGCCGATCGCAAGGTTGCGGGGCGATGCGAACTCGACCACGTGGGCGGGGCCGGCCAGCGGCAGCGTGCCCAGCCCGGCACCAGCCGTCGTTACCCGGACCGCCCGACGGGCGGCGGCGAACCCCACCGCCGAGCCGCTGCCGGCCGCTGGGCGGTCCGGCCAGCCGGCCTGGCGGGCGGCGGTGGCGGCGGCGAGTTGGTCGACCCGCTTGGCCGCCTCGACGAGGCGTTCCTCGGGCAGTTCTCCCGCCGCGACGGCGGCCACGATCGCGTCCCGCAGCCGCCGGGCCGCGTCCTCGTCGGCGTGCTCGCCACCGACGCAGATGGCATCGGCCCCCGCCGCCAGGGCCCGGACCGCGGCGCCGGTGAAGCCGTACCGGTCGGCGACCGCGCGCATCTCCACCGCGTCGGTCACCACGACCCCGGCGAAGCCCAACTCGTCCCGGAGCAGGCCGGTGAGGATCCGGTGGCTCAGGGTGGCCGGTAGGTCTGGGTCCAGCGCGGGCACGAACAGGTGACCGGTCATGACCGCCTGCACCCCGGCGGAGAGCGCGGCGCGAAACGGGGTCAGCTCCACCGCGTCCAGCCGGCTCCGGTCACCGGCGATCCGGGGCAGGCCGTGATGGGAGTCGACCTGGGTGTCACCGTGCCCGGGAAAGTGTTTGGCGCAGGCCGCGACGCCGCCGGCTTGTAGGCCCCGCACCCAGGCGGCGGTGTGCCGGGCGGTCAGGTTCGGGTCCGCACCGAAGGAACGGACTCCGATCACCGGGTTGTCTGGATTGGAGTTGACATCGGCGTCCGGCGCGTAGTTCAAGGTGATCCCGAGCGCCGCCAGCTCCGCACCGAGGTCGCTGGCCACCTCCTCGGTCAGGAGCGGGTCGTCAATCACCCCGAGGGCCAGGTTGCCGGGGCGGGAACTGCCGAGACCCGACTCGATCCGGGTCACGTCACCGGCCTCCTCGTCGATGGCGACGATGACGTCCGGCCGCTCCGCGCGCAGTGTCGCGGTCAGCGCGGCGACCTGCTCCGAGTCGACCACGTTGCGGGCGAAGAGCACCACCGCGCCGAGCCCCTCCCCCAACCAACGGCGCACCCAGGACGGGGCGGTGGTACCAACGAATCCCGGTTGGAGGACGGTGGCGGCCAGGGATGCAAGGTGTGCCTCACGTGTGCTCACGCGGCCACCTCGGGCCACTCGGAAATCCGATCGGTCATGTCCCTCCCCAATCTCTACGCCCCGGCGGCGACGCTCTGCCATGGTCACATCACCCAAATAAATAGTCAATAAACCTAACAGTTGCTGGGCGACGACCGGCCCAGGGAGAGTTCAGGGATGGACTCCGAACTCCTGGCCGAGGCGACGGGCCCGGCCGACATCCCCGGCGTACGCCTCCTCGGCGTGGTGGTGGGCGGCCTACTGCTGGTCGCCGCGATCCGAGCGATGTTCCGCCGCTGAGCCCGCCCCGACTCGCCACTGGTCCGCCGAGAACGCTGACGCGGGCCGGGCGGCTGTCCCCGACGCGGGGACGACCGACACCGCTCAGGCCTTGGCCAGCAGCTCGAGGACCCCCCGCTCGGCAGCCTCGCGGGGCATCCACCGACCGACCGGCGCCAGCACCCCGTCGTGGTAGAGGTCCACGACCCGGGGATCGACGTAGGACGTGCGGGCCACCGTCGGCGTGTTCCCGAGCAACCCCGCCACCTCGCGCATGACCGCTGCCACCGCGCGGCGGCGAGCGGTGGCGGACCGCTGTCCGCCGGCAGCGGCCAGCCCGGTGGCCGCCAAGACGGTGGCGTGCCAGGTCCGGAAATCCTTCGCGGTCATCTCACCACCGCTGGCTACCCGCAGATATCCGTTGACATCGTCTCGGCGTACGTCCCGCCAGTGCCGGCCGTCCCAGTAGCCGAAGAGCCGAGCCGCGGCGCGGCGGCGACGCCGCAGATTGGCCAGCACCCGACACAGCACCGGATCCTCAATCCACCGAACCTGTTCGACGCCGCCCTTCGCCGGAAACTCGAGGACCATGCAGCCACGGCGGGAGTGGGCGTGCTCCGGACGCAGGGTGGACACCCCGAAGGTCGGATCGTCGCCGGCCGCGTACCGCTCGCTGCCCACCCGGAAGGCACCCAGGTCCAACAGCCGAGCCACAGTGGCCAGCACCCGGTCCCGGTTCAGTCCCCGACCGTCGAGGTCCTCCGCGATGCGCTCGCGCAACCGGGGCAGCCGCCGGGCCACCTCGAGGACGTGGTCAAACTTCGCCTCGTCCCGCTTGCGCCGCCACTCCGGGTGGTACAGGTACTGTCGGCGACCAGCAGCGTCCACACCGGTGGCCTGGATATGCCCGTTCGGATGCGGCGAGATCCACACGTCCTGCCAGGCCGGTGGGATGACGAGGTCACGCAGGCGGGCCAGCCGATCCGGATCACGGACCAGTTCGCCAGCCGGATCACAAAACCCCCAGCCCCGGCCGCGCCGGTGGCGCCGGTAGCCGGGCCGGCCCGGGTCACTACGCCGCAGTCGCACCGGTCGTCCGCACCATCCGCTCCACCTCGGCCACGGCGACCAGCACCTGGTCAACGTTGATCGCCGCCAGCCTCGGATGCGGCCCCGACCCGCCCCGGTCCGGGCAGTCCCCGCCACCGCCCGCCCCGAGGCTCCGATGCCACCTCCGTTCGGGTGGTGGCCCCCATTGGGTCGGCGAGTGGGGACCGAAAAGGACCACCGAGGGAGTGCCGTAGGCGGTGGCGAGGTGGGCGATGCCGGTGTCGCCGCTGACCAGCAGCCGGGCGTGGGCGACCAGGCCGGCGAGGTGGTGCAGATCGGTACGGCCGGCTCGAACGGTGTGCCCGGGCAGTCCGGCGAGCTGCGCGACCCGGCGGGCGAGGGGTAGCTCGGTGGCGTCGCCGGTGATGACGATCTCATGGCCGGCACCGGCGAGCTGGCGGCCGAGGGCCGCGAACCGCTCCACCGGCCAGCGTTTGCCCGGGATCTTCGAGCCGGGGTGCAGCACGGTCACCCCGGTCGGGGTCCGGCCCGGCGCTGGCCGGCGCAGACCCAAGTCGGTCGCGTCGGTCGGAACACCGTGCCAGGCCAGGAGGCGGCACCACCGATGGACCTCGTGCTCGTCGGCCCGCCAGGAGGGACCGTCGTGGTGCCCGGCGGCCCGGTTGGCGTAGGCGAACAGCCGACGGGGGCGGGTGCCGGCCAGCAGGCGGTGCGACTCTGGCCCGCGGCCGTGCAGATTGACCGCCAGCTCGGGGGTGGGGCCACGCCACCGCAGTTGAGACAGATCGGCGGTGTCGACCAACTCGTCGATGCCGCCGATCAGCTCGACCAGCGGGGCCAACCAGCTCGGGGCGAGCAGGACCAGGCGCTCGTCGGGGTAGCGAACACGCAGGGCACGCAGGGCCGGCACGGCGGTGGCGAGGTCGCCGAGGCCCAGCGCACGAAGGATCAAGATCACGGGTAGGAGGACTCCTGTTCGGCGCAGACCACCAGCTCCCGGACGGCGCAGCCGGCGGGTTGGGTCAGGGCCACCAGGACCGTGGCGGCGGTGTCCGCGGGGTCGTTGAGGATCGCGTCGGGCCCGGGTCGGTACTGCGGGTCGCGGTCGTCGAAGAAGGCTGTACGCATGCCACCAGGGATGAGCAGGGTCACGCCGACCCGGCCGGCGAGCTCGGCGGCGAGGGAGCGGGTGAACCCGACCACCCCGAACTTCGCCGCGCAGTACGCCGTCGCGTCGCTGACCGCCTTGACCCCCAACGTCGAGGCGACGGTGACGATCCGGCCCCGAGTCGTCTCGAGGAACGGCAGTGCCGCCCGGATGACGGCGGCGGTGGCGAGCAGGTCCACCGTGACGATCCGGTCCCAGACCTCCCCCGGCAGATCGGCCAGCCGACCCGGTACGTCCATTCCGGCCGCCGTCACCACGGCGTCCAGGCCGCCGTTGTCCTCGGCGAGTCCTCGGGTGGCGGCCTCGGCCGCCCGGGTGTCGGCCAGATCGCACGCCGTCCACGGCACCCCCTCCGCCGGGGGCTGCCGGTCCAACACCAGAGGCCGCCCACCCGCCTCGGCCACCGCCGAGACCACCGCCGCGCCCAGCCCACTGGACCCACCGGTCACCAGGACCGTGTACCCGGGGTTCATCGGATCCCCGCCGACCGATGGGGCCGGGTCGCCACCTCGGATGGTGGGTCTCCCCGCAGCACCGCGGTTGCCGCCGAGGTGGTGGCGCTGGCGCCACCCCGCTGGTGCGCAGCCGCGATCATGTCGGTGGTCGAGCGCCCGTCCAGGTACGGCACCACCACGGTGTGCCCGCCCCACCGCCGCACCAGCTCCGCCTCTGGCAACACTGGTTCACCACCACCGGTGGCATAGTCGCCCCCCTTGACCCAGATATCCGGCCGGAGCCAGGTCAGGGCCGCCTGCGGAGTCGGATCGTCAAAGACCATGACCGCATCGACGCAGCTCAAGGCGGCGAGGAGATGACTCCGGTCACCCTGCGGCATCACCGGCCGGTTCGAACCCTTCAACGCCGCGACGCTGGCATCGGAGTTGAGGCAGACCACCAGGCAGTCGCCGAGTTGACGGGCGGCCTGCAGGGTCGCCACATGCCCCGCGTGCAGCAGGTCAAAGCAGCCGCCGGTCGCGACGACGGTGCCGCCGGCGGCGCGGACCTCGGAGACGACGGTGGCGGCAGCCGCCACGCCGACCCGCTCGGCCGGGACACCGGGCACCACTGACGGCAACGGCCCAACCGGTGGCGGCAGCATGCTCGCCACTCCCCCACCCGCCACGTACGCACACGCCTCGGCGACCGCCTCCTGCACCGCCTCGGAGACCAACGCACCCCGGGCCAGGGCGATGGCGGCGGTGGCCGCGAACCGATCCCCCGCACCACAGGTATCCCCGTCCGCTGTGGAGACCGCAGGCACGATCAGCGGCGTCGGCCCGGCGTGGCAGAGGAGCGCTCCCTCCCCGCCCATCGTCACCGCGACGGCCCGCGCCCGCCACCGCTGACGCAGCTCCAACGCGCCCCGCGACGCGGTCACCAGCCGGGTCTCGCCCGGCGGCACCTTCGCCAACTCGCGCACCTCGGACTCGTTGGGCGTGGCCAGGTGCACCCCGGGCACCGCGGCTGGCCCCCGGGGATGTGGATCCCAGACCACCGGTGCCCGGGTGCCGGCCAACGCCGCCCGCAGTGCGGGCTGCCCGGCCACTCCGCGGCCGTAGTCACTGACCAGCACTGTGGCGGCCCCGGCGATGACCCGCAGCACCGCTTCCGCCGGCGGGCTGGGCTCACCGACGGCACCGCCGCGGTCATGGCGCAGCAGGACCCGGCCCTGCGACCGCAACCGGACCTTCTCCGGCGTCCCGCCGGCCAGCCCGAGGGCATACACCTGGACTCCGGCCGCGGCGAGAAGCAAGCTGAGCCGGGCGGCACCGGCGTCATCGGCCAGGGCGGTCACCAAGACGACCTCGGTGTCCGGCGCCGGCGCCGCGAACATCGCGGCCAGGCCGGCACCGCCCGGCCGGTCGGTGGACGAGGTCTCGTCGAGCACCGGCACCGGCGAGTCCGGACAGAGCCGGTTCACCGCCCCCTCCACGTCCCGGTCGAGCAGGGTGTCGCCGACCACCACCAGGGGTCCCCTCACACCTACCTCCTCATCTCCTCGACCTGCTGCCCGTCCTCCGGGACCACCTCAACCCCGGTTCGTACCGGCCCGGTGGCCGGCACGTCGGCCGGGACGTCGGCGGGCACCTCAGCCGGCAGGTCGGCGGGCACCTCAGCCGGCACCTCGGCTTCCAGGCCGGTCAACGGCATCCCCGCAAGCTGCGGCAGGGTTCCGGCGCACTCGGGCACCGGCGGCCCCGCCGGCGTGCCCGCGGCGGCGGCCAGGACCACCGGCAGCGCCTGCTCGGCGTACTCGCAGAGCAGGTGGCTGGTGACCAGGTGCAGCTCCTGGACGATCTGCCCGTCCGGCGCGGGGACGGCGAGGGTCTCGTGACAGAGGCCGGCCAGCGGATTGGGGGCGGGGCCGGTCAACGCCCAGCAGCGCAGGCCGACCTGGTGGGCGGCCTGCGCGGCCTGAAGCAGGTTCCGGCTCCGGCCACTGGTGGACAGCAGCAGGAGGATGTCCCCGGGGCGGCCGTGGGCGTACACCTGACGGGCGAAGACCTGGTCGTAGCCGTAGTCGTTGCCGATGGCGGTAAGGGCGCTGGTCTCGGCGTGCAGGGCGATGGCGGAGAAGGGCTGGCGGTCAGCGCGAAGTTTGCCGACGAGTTCGGCGGTGAGGTGTTGCGCCTCGGCGGCGCTACCGCCGTTGCCGGCCACCAGCAGCCGACCACCACCAGCGAGGGTACGGGCGAGTTCGGCTCCCCAGGCGGGGAGTCGCCGGGCGGCCTGCCGATACGATGGCAGCGCGGCGGTGAGCCCCGCCAGGTGCTCCTCCAGCAGCGACCGGGCCGGCGTCATCCGGCCACCACCCGGGTCGCCCGGCCGACGGCCGCCACGTCGCCGTAGACCTCCACCAGCCGCTCCGCCGTGGCCGCCCACGCGTAGCTCTCCCGAGCCCGGTCCAGCGCCGCCGCCGCGTACCCGAACCGACGAATCCGGTCGTCAAGGAGTCGCTGGATCGCGGTACCGAGCGCCCGGGGGTCCCGGGCGGGTACGAGGTCGCCGGTCACCCCATCCACCACCGTGTCCCGGATCCCCCCAACCGCGGTCCCCACCACCGGCACCCCGCACGCCATCGCCTCGAGCGGGGTCAGCCCGAACGGCTCGTACCACGGCGCGGCGACCAGCAGGTCCGCGGACCGGTACCAGTGGCCCATCTCCTCCCTGGGCACCGCGCCGGCGAGCCTCACCCGATCCGCCACCCCGCAGGTGTTCGCCAAGGCGCGGAGCCGGCCCGCGTACGGGTCGGTTTCGAGGAGTCCGGCCGGCGGGCCGCCGACCACCACGCACTCCGCCTCCGGCACGTGTCCCATCGCCCGGACCACGGTCTGGAAGCCCTTTCGCTCGACCAGCCGCCCCACGGTGAGAATGCGGGGGCGTCCGTCGTCGCGTTCGGCGGCCGGACCCAGCGGGGCGAAGGTACGGAGGTTGACTCCGGAGGGGACCACCGTCATCCGCGACCGGGGCACCCCCATCCGCACCAACTCGCCGACCTCGTCCTGGCACTGGGCGATCACCCGGTCCACCGAGCGGCCGAGTTGCCGTTCGTACCCGATACGCCGGGCCGGGCTGGTGTCCTGTACGCCCTGGTACCGCCGCTTCACCACGCCGAGTGCGTGGTACGTCTGCACCACCGGCACACCGGTCCTGCGGCCGGCGGCGAGCGCGGCGAGGCCGCTCATCCAGAAGTGCGCGTGGACCACCTCCGGGGTCCACTGATCGCCACGCCACCGTTCGGTCAACCAGTGGCTGAACTCCCGCATGTGTGGCAGCAGGGCGTCCTTGGCCACCGGCTCGGCCGGGCCCGCCGGCACATGGACCACCTCGTACCCGTCCGGGCAGCGAACCGTTCCCGGCAAGTCGACGGCATCCCAGCGGGTGTAGACCCGGACCTCGTGGCCGGCCGCGGCGAGCGCCGCGGAGAGCTCGGCGACGTGCGTGTTCTGGCCGCCGGCGTCCTCCCCGCCGAGGACCGCGAGCGGGCTGGCGTGTTCCGAGATCATCGCGATCCGCATACTTCCTCCTCCAGCAGCCGGTCCCAGTCGGTGAGGAAACGGTCAAGGCCGTACCGGTCGCGGGCGGCGCGGCGGGCGACAGCCCCCGCCCGGTGGGCGCTCGCCGGGTCCGCCAGCAACTGACTGGTGGCGGTGAGCAGGTCGTCAACCCTGGTGGCGAGGGCGCCGGCCCCGGGCGGCACCGCCATCACGGCCTCGGTAGCAGCGAGCGCGACGACCGGCATACCGATCGTCATCGCCTCGATCAGACTCAGCCCGAGCGATGTCCAACGGCACAGGTGCAGGTATGCCCGCCGCCGGGCCAACTCTGCGTGCATCCGTGCCTGGGGCAGGTCGTCGTGACTGGTCACCCGGTCGGCGGGCAGTCCAAGCCGGTCGGCGAGCCCGGTCACCTTCAGACCGAACACGTCCAGCGGGGCGATCTCGGCGAACCGGGGCAGCAGGTCGGTACCGGTGACCCGCCACCGGCGAACCGGCTCGTTGATCACTACTGCGAGCCGCTCCAGCTCGCCGCTGTAGTCGGCCGTCGGCGGCACGATCCCGTGGTCAACCACGGTGGTTCGGGTGCCACCGGTGTCCCAGTAGAGCTGGTTGAAGGCGGTCACGTGAGCGATCAACAGGTCGTCGCGGTCGGCCATCGGGTGTCGGCTGTTCGGTACCGCACCGTCCTTCGGGGTGTTGTGCTCGACGTAGATCGCCGGGAGGTCGCGGCCCGGCCGGCGGCCCAGCCACTCGGCGGCCAGGGCCTCTTCCTCGGGGCGTTGCAGGAGGACCAGGTCCACCTCGGCGGTGGCCAGCTCCGACGGGGTGATCTCGACCGCGTTCTCCGGCCACGGATAGGTACGGGCCCGGCCCCGACCGTCCGGGCCGCGGTCAGGGGTGACCGGCACCAGGTAGCGGTGCTTGCCATGGACGAACGACGTCGTCCAGGAGCCGTGCACATGCCAGAGCAGGATGTTCATCGGCCGCTCCGAGCCAGGGCGGTGACCCCCGCCGACTTCGACGGTCGGGACGGCGCCACGCCGAGCAGGGTCAGCGCGGTCAGCACCTCCTCGGGCCGGATCCGGCTCAGGCACGGGTGGCCGGGCACCGGGCAGGTGGCGGCGCGGGTGCCACGGCAGGGGGCGTCCGGATCGCCGAGCCGAACGGTCGGCACCCGCCACGGACCCCACTGACCGAACGGGACGGTCGGGGCGAAGAGGCTGACCACCGGGACGCCGTACGCGGCGGCGAGGTGGGCCGGACCGGTGTTGCCGACGATCACCGCGGCGGCACCGGCGACGGTCGCGGCCAGGTCGGCCAGCTCGGTCCCCCCACCGAGATCAGCGGCGAATCCGCCGGCCACCCGGGCGGTCAGCGCCACCTCGTCCGGACCGCCGGTGACCACGACCCGGTGGCCCGCATTGACCAGCGTCCGAGCGATCTCCACTGCCAGGTCCGGTGGCAACCCCCGGGACTGTGCCGCCGAGCCGGGGTGCAGCACAACGTAGCCCGGTGCACCCGCCCGCGCGGGCGGCGGCGGCACAGGCCGCAGCCGCAGGACCGGTTCGTCGTCGGGCGGTAGGGGGTAGCCAGCGGCGGCGGCGAGCGAGAGTGCGCGTTCGGGCTCGGGGACACCGACCGGAACGCGGTGACGGATGTCGAGCAGGCTTCCGGGGTAGTCGTCGCTGATCGCGCTGATCCGCTCGACGCCGACGGTGCGCAGCAGCAGCGCCAAGGGGAGGGGAGACTGGTGGTAGCTGGTGAAGATGACCGCCTCGTCGGCGTTGACGGCGGCGAGGGTGGCGGTGAGCGCGGCGATGTCCGGCCCGGTGACCGGTGCGGGCGCGGGATCGATCCAGGGCAGTTGGTGCACGACGACGGTGTCCACGCCGGGTAGGAGGTCGGCGGCGGCGCGGCCCCGCGGTCCACACAACAAGACGACCCGGCGCGCGTGGGCGGCGACAGCCCGAATACCCGGGCCGGTAACGACGACGTCACCAGCCGAGTCGGAGCGAACGACAAGAACGGTTCCGGTGCCTCCGCTGGAGCGCGACGGCCGAGCCGGCCCAGCAGTGACCAGAGGCGGCGCGGACCCAACAGCGGCCAGGGACGGCGGGGCCGCCGACGCAGCGGTGGGCCGGTGGGTGGCCGGGGCGATCGCGGTCTGCCGACGCAGAATCTCGGCCACCGCGGTCGGCAGATCCGCGGCGACCCACGGGGCGGCGCTGGTCTCGGCGGGTCGGGTCAGTGGTGTGGGCACCAACACCGCCTGGGCTCCGGCAGCCAGGCCAGCGGTGACATCGCGGCCAATGTCACCGATCAGAACGCACTGTTGCGGTGTGGTGCCGAGCCGGCGGGCGGCGGAGTGGATCAGTTTGGGCGCGGGTTTACGGCAGTCGCACCGGTCCTCGTCGTCGTGCGGGCAGACCAGCCAGGCATCGAACGGGCCGAGCAGCTGCTCGACGCGGGCGTGCACGGCCCGCAGCTGCGCCCTGGTGAACAGCCCCTTGGCCAACCCGGACTGGTTCGTCACCACCGCCAGCCGCAAGCCCGCCGTGCGGAGCGCATCCAGCGCCGCCCGCGCCCCCGGCATCGGCCGTACCCGCTCCGGGTCCCCGTTGTACGGCACGTCCTCGATGAGGGTGCCATCCCGGTCCAGCAGCACCGCATCAAAGAGGCGGGGTGCTCCACCAACTCGGCCGGAGCGGGCTACTACCCGGGCCGACCTGCGCTGATCCGGCTCCACCTGTGGCACGGCCGGCGGGTTCCCGGCGCCCCGGGGAGTAAACCTCGGCGCCGACGCCGCCGGCGCGGGCGCCATGACCTGACTCGGTCTCCGCCCCGCCGTGGACTTACCCGCCGCCCCCGAGAAGCTAACCCGGCTGCCGGCCGCCCCCGCGCGCCGGATCGGTGTGCCCCCGGCGTTCGGGCAGAATGTGCCCGAACGCCCCACGGAAGGGCCTTTCGGTGACCGACCGTGTCCTCGGGGCAGCGCTGGGCGTTGACAGACGACGTGGGCCGGGCCACGGCCAGGGAGCAGTCACATGACGTACCGGAGCAATGGCTACCCTCGCAGGGAGCCAAGTCCGCGAAACAAGGATTTCCGACATGAGTGAACCCGTGCAGTTGCCGTCGCCCTGGCGGGACGTGCGCCTGACCGTGGTGGTGCCGACCTTCAACGAGGTGGGCAACCTTCCGGCACTGGTCGAACAGCTGCTCGCGCTGCCCTTGCCCGGGTTGAAGGTCCTCGTGGCCGACGACAACTCGCCGGACGGTACCGGCGAGGTCGCGGACAAGCTGGCCCTCGAGCACCCGGACCGGATCGAGGTCGTCCACCGGGCCGGCAAGGAAGGCCTGGGTCGGGCGTACGTTGACGGCATCGGACGGGCCCTCGACGACGGTGCCGAGTTCGTGGCGCAGATGGACGCCGACCTTTCCCACCCACCGGACGCGCTCCCGGGCATGCTGGGCGCGCTGCTGTCCACCCAGGCTGGTGTGGTGATCGGGTCCCGCTACGTGCCCGGCGGCGAGCTGGACGAGAACTGGCCGCTCTACCGGCGGGCGCTGAGCGGCTGGGCGAATCTGTACGTACACACTCTGCTGCGGGTACGGATCCGGGACCTCACCGCCGGTTTCAAGATCTGGCGAGCCGACGCGCTGCGCGACATCGGCCTGGAGCGGGTGCAGTCCAATGGGTACAGCTTCCAGGTGGAGATGCACTACCTGGCCACGAAGCTGGGGCACACGATCCTTGAGGTGCCGATCCGGTTCGAGGAGCGGCGAGACGGCGCCTCGAAGATGACCACCGCCACCAAGATTGAAAGTGCCCTGATGCCGTTCCGCCTGCGCAGCAAACACCGCAACGTCGAACGCTGAGCTGGCCGCGAGACGGCGGTGCGGCCCACCTCCCGTGGAGCGTCGAGACAGGCGCCACGCCGGCGGGTTCGCACCGCACCGCGACCACGGTCAGCGGTAGACCGCACGCTGCGCGGCGCCGACCGTCGCCGCGTACACACCACCGGTGAGCGCGGCGTTGCGGGCCAACGCCGCCCGCGCCGCGTTCGCACCGGGCGCGCCGTGGACCCCACCACCGGGATGCGCCGACGAGCTGGCCAGAAAGAGCCGGTCAACGGGGGTGTCTGCACGGCCCAGTCCAGGGACTGGGCGGAAGAAGAGCTGCTGGTGGGCGGCGGCCGTGCCACCACCGACCGCCCCACCGACCAGGCTCGGGTCGCCCGCCTCCAGGTCCACCGGTCCCGCCACGTGCCGGCCCACCACCAGCGCACGGAAGCCCGGGGCGGCCTCCTCCAGCACCTGCTCCATCCGCTGCACCTGCGCGGCGATCTCCTCGACCCGCCACCGCCGTCGGAATGGCAGGTGGGTATACGACCACAAGGACTCGGTACCGGGTGGCGAATGACTGGGATCGGCCACGGTCATCTGCCCGACCAGCAGGAACGGGTCCCGGGGAAGCTCCCCGCGGGCCAGCGCCGCCGCATAGCTGGTCAGCCCGTCGAGGTCGGCCCCGAGGTGAACGGTGCCGGCGGTGGCGACCATCCGGTTCCGCCAGGGCACCGGGGCGGAGAGCGCCCAGTCGACCTTCAGCGTCGAGCCGTCCCAGCGAAAGTGGGTCAGGTCTGCCACCAGCCGCGGCGGCAGGACGTCGGCCCCGACAAGGTCCAGATAGAGCGCGGGTGCCGGCACGTCCGCGAGCACCGCACGGCGGGCCCGCCAGAGCCCGCCGTCCTCGGTCCGGACGCCCATCGCCCGCCCCCGGGCGGTCAGCACCCGATCCACCCGCGCGCCGCAGCGAATCTGGCCGCCCCGGTCGGCGAGCCGGGCCACCAGAGCATCGGTGATCCGTTGGGCGCCGCCGTCCGGTACCGGCCAACCGACCTGCTGACCAAGCATGGCCAGCAGCCACCCGTACGCCCCGGAGCCGGCTTCCTCCGGGGCCAGGTCGGTGTGCAGCGCGCAGCCGGCGAGCAGGGCCGCCCCGCCCGCCCCGGTGAAAAGCTCGTCGCCGAGCCGGCGTACCGGTGTCACCAACCGGCGGGCCAGACGCAACCCGCCGGCGACCCGCAGCCGACGTACCAGCGCGAGGCTGCTGCGCACCGGCGGGAAGGGGGTGGTGATGGCGTCCAACAGCGGGCCGCCCACCTGGCACCAGTCGCCGTAGGCCGTCAGCCACCGTTCCCCGTCACCAACCGCGAAGCTCTCCAGGGAGGCGGCGGTGGTCTCCGGGTCACGGTTGAGCACCGCCGCCCGCCCGTCCGGCAGCAGGTGCGCCAACACGTCTGGGGCATGTCGCCACCGCAGCCCGTACTGGTCCAGGCCCAGCCCGCGCAGCACCGGCGACGCGTAGCCAAGAGGGTAGAAGGAGCTGTAGAGGTCACTCAGGTAGCCGGGAGCGGTCACCTGGGCCGACCGAACCGCGCCGCCGGGCGCCTCGGTCGCCTCCAGCACGAGCACGTCCCAGCCGGCGTCGGCGAGCAGATTGGCGGCCACCAGGCCGTTGTGGCCCGCTCCGACGACGATGGCGTCCGGGGACGCCACATCGATTCGACTCACTCGAGCATGCTAGCCGGCGGTCAACCGGACGAAGAGCGTTTGCCCAGCGCTACCCGGGGCATCTACCGCCGCATGTACACGGTTGCTCAGCTCATCGGCGGAGTGTGGGGGGCGGGCGGCGAAGGGGGCGACCTGGTCGTCCACGACCCGGCCGACGGTACTGCGGTCAGCTCGGTGCCGGTGGCGACGGCGGAGGAGGTCCGCAAGGCGGTGGCGGCGGCGCGGGGCGCTGCCGCCGAGTGGGCCAGGACACCGCTGGCGGAGCGGGCCGCCGCCCTGCATCGGGCCGCGGACGCGGTGGCGGCGGCCGCCGTCGAGCTGGCGCAGGCCACCACCGTGGAGATGGGCAAGCCGCTCGCGGATGCGCGGGGCGGGGTGGACGCGGGCGTGGGCACCCTGCGCCAGTACGCCGAGCTGGCACCGCTGCGCGGTGGGCGGACCCTACACGGCTCCGCTGAGGCGATCGACTTCATGCTGCCGCAGCCCCGCGGCGTGGTCGCCGCCTTCACCCCCTGGAACGACCCGGTCGCGGTCTCCTGTGGCCTGCTCGGCGCGGCGCTGGTCACCGGCAACGTGGTGCTCTACAAGCCCAGCGAACGGACTCCGGCGACCGGATGGCTGCTGGCGAAGGCGGTGGACGCGGCGTTGCCGCCCGGCGTGCTCTCGCTACTGACCGGAGGGCCCGAGGTCGGGGCGGCACTGGCCGCCCAGCCGGTGGACGTGCTCGCCCACGTCGGTTCGACCGCCACCGGCCGGGCGATCGCCGCCGCGGCGGCCCGGACCGGGGCCAAGGTGCTCCTCGAGAACGGTGGCAGCGACCCGCTCGTCATTGACGCGGACGTGGACCCGCTGTGGGCAGCCGAGCAGGCGGCCATCGGTGCGTTCGCCAACGCCGGCCAGATCTGCGTCGCCGTCGAGCGGATCTACGTACACCGGGATGTGGCCGAGGACTTCGTTGATGCCCTGATCGAACGGGCGCGGGCCCTGCGCACCGGACCGGGCGTCGATCCGGCGACCGAGCTGGGACCGTTGGTTGACCGGCAGCACCGAGACCACGTGCACGGGCAGGTCACGGCCGCGGTGGCGCAGGGAGCCCAGCTTCGGATCGGCGGCACCTTACCGGACGGGCCGGGTGCCTTCTACCCGGCGACGGTGGTCACGGACTGTCGGCAGGACATGCCCCTGATCCGCGAGGAGACCTTCGCCCCGGTCGCCCCGGTCGTGGTGGTTGACTCGTTCTCGGAGGCGCTCCGGTGCGCGGCCGACTCGCCGTACGGGCTCGCTGCGACGGTGCTGACGGCGTCGATGAGTCATGCGCAACGCGCCTGCCGGGACCTCCCGGTCGGCACCGTGAAGATCAACGCAGTTTTCGGTGGGGCTCCGGGTGGGGCCGCCCATCCGCGTCGGGGCAGCGGACAGGGCTTCGGGTACGGGCCGGAGCTACTCGACGAATTCACCGCCACAAAGGTGGTCCACCTTCAGGCGCCGGGCGGCGGACACTGGTGAGGTGGGCCGCCCCGCACCGGACGGTGGCTTCCGGCTCCGGCCCCGCTGCCGGGCCTGGGTCTAACGGCTCCGGCCCCGCTGCCGGGCCTGGGCGGTCAGCCGGTTGTTGGCCTTCTCGATCGCCTGCACCAGTTCCGGCTTGGTCATGGTTGACCGGCCGGAGATGTCAAGTTTGCGGGCGACCCGCAGCAGGTGGTCCTTGCTCGCCTTCGCGTCAACGCCCCCCGCTGTCGCCGCACGGCGCCGGGGACCGCCACCGGCGGCCTGCCGATCGCTCGGACCCTTGCGGCCCTTCGGCTCCCAGTGGTCACCGACCTTTTCGAACTCGTTCTTGACCGCCGCGAACGCGGTCCGGCTGGCCCGCTCCCCCTCGCCGTACGTCTGCAGGGCCGAGTCGTGGGTCTTCTCCCAGGTACGCTGCGCCTTGTCCGGGGAGCGTCGCAGCGTGCTGGGCATGTCCTCCCGCCCGGGCATCTCGATCCTCCTCACACGTCGGTGGGTCTCCAGTGATCTTTCCCCACGGCCGACACGACAAACCGGATCTGGCCGGGGTTTACCCCCGGAGCCCGTCGGGTAGCGCAGAAGACATGGAACGCGGCAGCAGCAAGCACGGACCGAGGCTCGACGACGAGATGGAGAGCGAGGTCAGCGGCCTCGTACAGGGTCCAGGAGCGGCCGGCTCGCGGGTCAACGAGTCCCGTCAGCCGGAGCCGGCGGGCGAGGACCAACCGGAGCCCACGACGGCACCGGCCGGCGCGCTGCGCAGCGGCAACCCGCAGGGCATGAGCTCCGATGATGTCGAGGCCCGCAGCCGGCTCGGACGGTTCATCACGATGACCGCCCTGCCGGGCGACCGCGAGACCCTGGTCGCCAACGCACGGGGCAACGACGCTCCGGCCGACCTGATCGCCGAGTTGGAACGCCTGCCCACGGGAACCCGCTACCAGACGGTCTCGGAGATCTGGGCCGCGCTCGGCCACCGCAACGAGACGACCCGCTGGTAACCCGGGCCGTCACCCGGCCCGAGCCGCCAAAATCGGCGGGGAGGAGGAGCTGATGAGTGGTGTCATGGAATACGTGGACATCTCCGTCCCGGTCCGCACCGCCTATGACCAGTGGACCCAGTTCGAGGAGTTCCCACACTTCATGGAGGGAGTACAGGAGGTGCGGCACCTCTCCCCGACGATGACCCACTGGACCGTGGAGATCTCCGGGGTGCGGCGCGAGTTCGACGCCGAGATCACCGAGCAACTCCCGGACGAGCGGGTCGCGTGGCGCTCGATCGGCGGCACCCAGCACGCGGGGGTGGTCACCTTCCACCGGTTGGACGAACACACCAGCCGGGTCACGCTCCAGCTCGAGTTCGAGCCGCACGGCGCGGTGGAGCACGCTGGCGACACGCTCGGCATCGTTGACCACCGGGCCAAGGGCGACCTGGAACGGTTCAAGCAGTTCATCGAAGAGCGCAACCAGGCGACCGGCGCCTGGCGGGGCAAGGTCGACCGACCGCAGCCCTGACCCCACAGCGCAACCCGCTGACGGCCCCCGCCACCACCGGGGGGCCGTCGGCGGGTTTCGCGCGGGTGGAGTCGGGTACCGCCGAAGGTATGACCGACGACAAGGCGTGGCGTGACGAGGAGCGGACTCCCCTGGCGGAGCTGGACCGGGCCATCGCTCGTTCGGCGATGGACGGCCAAGCCGACGACGTAACCGCAAACGACGCCGGAGAGGAGGCCGCGTTCGGGCACGGGCCCCAGGCGGTGGACCGCGGCGGCCAGGCGGCCGGGACCGGCCGGGAACCGACTGACCCGGATCGGGCCTATCGCCCGTCCACGACCGGGCGGACCGGACCGGACACCATGTGATCTCAAACACCGACCCTCGTCCACCGGGGTCGGCTCTCGCGACTGGCCAGTGCCGGTGTGTCCCCGTCGGCGGGGGCACACCGGCACTGGCGTGAGCGCTGCGCCCCCCTCGGTAGGCCCCACCTCGCTTCGGCAGTGCCGGGATACCGACCCGGGTCGGCCAACCGGTCGAGGAACAAAGCCGCTGACCAGGCGAGGTCAACCGCCTGTTCCGCGGGTTAGTCTCGTTCCCCATGCGCGCACCGTTGGAACGGGTCAACCCCCGCATGCTCGTTGACGCCGCCCGCTCGACGCTGGCGTCGCTGTCCAGCACCGTGGGCACCGACGGCCTGGCTGCGGCGGCGGCACGACCCGGGCTACTCGCTCTGGTCGACCAGCACGCCGCGGCGGTCCGGGAGAGCCTCGATGGGGATCGCCGGGCGCTGACTGTCGCGGCCCTGGCCGGCTACACGGAGGGAGTCCGCGCCGCTGCCCGGGAGCACGATTGGCATCCGCCAGCCGGGCCGATCGACTGGGCGGCGCCGGACTGGCTCCTCACCCGCCTACTCGCGGTCGCCGCTCTGGCCCGGTCCCTGGACGGTCCCCGGCCGGCCCCGCTCCCGCCGCTCTGAGGCGAATCGGGGGTGGCCACCCGCGGCGACCACCCCCGTCCTCCGGTCGCCGCTCAACGGTCGAACTGTTGGGTCTCGTCGCCCGTACCGCCCGACTTGCGACCACCGCCACCCGCGGTCGCCGCCTCGCGGGTCTTCGCCTCCGTCCGTTCCCGTTCGTGCCCGGTCCGGTCGGCCATCTGCCGTTCGACGTCGCTGCGGCCGGCGCCCTGGGCCTGCCGGTGCTGCTGGACGGCCCGCCCTTCCTCGGCCATCCGGTTCAGCCAGCCCTCCCAGCGGCTCTGCATCGGCTTGACCAGACCGCCACCGACACCCACGATCAGGATTCCGGCCACCGTGGCGAGCACGGCAATCAGCACCGGCGTGGTCACCGTGGTGGCGATGCCGACCTGGTTCAGCGCCGCGATCACACCGAGGGCCAGGATAAAGACGGCCGCCGCGTCGGCCAGGACCCGGCCATACGTCAGACCGCCGAGCGCACCACTGATGAGGTCGCGGACCGCGCTCGCAATGGCCGCGGCCACCACCACGATGACGATCGCCACGAATGCCCGCGGTATCCAGGCCACCACACCACTGATCAGGTCACTGATCGCGTTGGGTCCCCACACCCCGAACGCGAACTGCAGCGTGAACAGCAGTACGGCGTAGTACGCGAGCCGCGCGAGGATGTCACTGGCGTCGTACTTGGTACGCGCCAGGGCGCGTTTGATGCCGCCGCGCTCCACGGCGCGGTCGAAGTTCACCCGCTCCAGCGCCGCGTCCACCGCTTTGAGGACGGCTCGGGCGATGAGCCATCCGATCACGAGGATCACGATGAACGCGACAGCTCTCGGTATGAACAACAGCACCGCCCGCCACATATCGGTCGCGGCGGCCCCGATGTCGACCTGCCGTACCGCGAGGGTTTCCGGCATGATGCCCTCCTTCGCATGGACTACCTCGCGCGCATACCCAGTCACCGCACCGGCACTCCGCAGCGCTCCTCGACGTTTTCCGACCGTCGTCGGGTCGCCTTGACCTGCCCACGAAGACCGTTTCGGTAGTCGCTACCCGCCGAACCCGCCCTTGGAATGCGGGGTGAACGGACGCGCACCTGGAGCACGCCACCGCGGGGGAACGATCTTGTTGCGCTGACCGCACGCCACTCCGCCGCCCATTCCGGATATTTCGGCGGGTACCCGGATGGGCTTTTCAAGCCGAAGTACTACCGGTACTGACGAGGTCCGGCGCCACAGCGGGCAGCGGCGCTGTGTGCGCTACTGGTCGGCGCCGCGGGCAAGAAGGGCCCGGGCCAGGTCGTGACCGGAGCGCCAGGCGGTCTGGGCGCGGGGCGGGCCGAAGGCGTCCCCGGCCAGCCCGATCCCGTCGGCGTCCAGGTGATACGTACCCGCCGCTGCCACGGTCGGCCTCGCGTACGTCCACCGGTGCACATGCACCTCCTCGGCCGACACCGGCAACGCGAGCAGGTCCCGAACGGCCACCTCGATGGCGGAGGCGGCAGCGGCGGGCTGGCCCAGGTGCGCGGCGGCGAATTCCGGGGTGGTGTGCGCGACGAGAACCGGTGCTGCGTCGCCCCGACGGTCACCGTCATCACAGACCAGCGCGAGCACCGGATGGTCGTTGACGAAGGCGCCACGTAGTCCGCTCCAACAGCGCTCCGGGAACCGCAGCATCGCGGCGAGCGACGGCGACCAGCCCTGGGCTCGGGTGGCCCGGATCGCGGCGGTCAGGGCCGGGTCCAGCAGCGGCGCCGCCTGCGGGCCGGGCATGGCCAGCACCGCCGCCGCGCAGGGCTGCCCATCCACGGTCGGACCGGGTCCGACGCTGCGCACCGGACGGCCGAAGCTCACCGGCAGATCCTGGGCGAGCTGCTCCACCAGCGAGCGCAGCCCGCGGGGCGCGGCCCAGCGCATAGGCCCCACCACCTCCCGCCGGCTTTCGCCCCGGTACGCGAGGAAGGTGTCGGTCCACTCGCGGGCCAGGCCTGCCGCCCGCCACTGCCGCAGCACCGCGGCGAAGCCTGGATCGCTGACCGTCAGGTACGCGGCGCCCAGGTCCACCGGCCGCCCCGCGAAACGCCGGCTGGCCATCCGTCCGCCGGCGACCTGCCCACGTTCTCGAAGCTGCACCGGTACGCCCGCCCGGGCCAGTTCACCGGCGCAGGCCACTCCGGCCAGCCCCGCGCCGATCACCACCACGCCTGCCGCTTCCCCGGACACCGGTCGAGCCTACTGGTTGCTGGAGCGCCGCCACCCCGGTTCGGCCCCGTCGGGGCACGAGCCCGGGTTACCCCCTCGGCCAACGGGGAACGTGGATGGTTGACGAAGGAGGAGACTCATGAAAACACCTTCGCGTCCGACCTCAGCCTGGCGTCCCGGTCTACCGGGCGGCGACACCATCCCCTCCGGTCCGGCGGGTCATCCCTCGCCTCCCAGCGGCGACGGCGACGGGCCGGGGGTGGGGCCGCCGACGGTGACTATCGGCTCATACCCGGATTACCGCACCGCCCAGCGGGTCGTTGACTATCTGGCGGACAACCGGTTCCCGGTGGAGCACACCGCCATCGTCGGTACCGACCTCACCCTGGTCGAGACGGTCCTTGGCCGGCTAAGCACCGGGCGGGCGGCGCTGCTCGGCGCCGGTACCGGCGCGTGGTTCGGTCTCTTCATCGGGTTGCTGTTCGGCATCTTCACCGCGGGAAACTGGCTCGCGGTGGTTCTCGCCGGTCTGGTGATCGGGGCGATCTGGGGCGCGGTGTTCGGGGCGGTGGCACATGCGATGACCGGCGGTCGCCGCGACTTCACCTCGGCCAGTTCACTCCGCGCCAACCAGTACGCGGTCATCGTGGATCAGCAGCATGCCGAGCAGGCCCGGCAACTGCTGGGCCGGCTCCACCTGCAGGCACCGCAGCGCCAACGGGACTAGCCCGCACCCGCCCGGGCACGCGGCTGCTGGCCGCCACTGACCGGGTGGACGGGCCGCGCCGACGCCGGACCGGTACCGAGTGTACCCCGACCGCCAGCGGCGGCCGGGGTACACCATCTCCACGTCAGGACAGCGCGAATATGCCCGCGACGCCCAAGAGCACCATCACCAGGACGGCCACCAGCGCCCCCCGCTCCCCCTCGGCCGCCGATGGGCGGTCTTCGGTTCCGCGGTTGCTCGTCTCACCGGGCATAGACTGGCCTCCTCGATGCTCGGGGCTAGTCCCGTCCGGCTGCCGGCCGGTCGGGATGTTAGGTCCGATTCAGGCGGACGCGCCCGTTGCCGCGAGGGCTGTTCGCTCCCCCGCTGGACGCACCGAGGAGTGAGTTACCCACCTGGGCAGGAGGTAACCGTGCGGAGCTGCTTACTCGGCCCCCGTAGGCGGGAGGCCGATGCGTGGGGCCGAGCGAGCGGTGGCCGGTGCAGAGTCCGGCCACCGCAGGATCAGATCAGCGGGGTTCCCGCCACATCGGCCAGAACGGTGTGCCGTCGGGCAACCGGAACAGGTCGCGTACCTGATAGCCGTGCTGGGCGTACAGTTCGGCGGCCAACTCGCTGGAGGCCTCCAGGTAGCCGGGCATCCGGTTGGCGTCCAGCCATGCGTGGTGGTGCCGCAACAGCGCGGTGCCCACTCCCTGGCCTTGCCGGTCCGGCTGCACGGCGAGGAAGGCAAGGTGGTGATGGTCGGGTTGCGGATGGTTCGCGGCGAAGAGCTCATCGAGGTGAGCGAAGCGATCCGTCCACTCCCCGCACACCGCGGCGAGCCGGGCGTCGTAATCCCGTGGCGGCGGCGCCGGATCCGCGCCGATCGAGGGAAACCAGACGGCCACCCCGGTCAAATCGGTGGTACCGAAGACCAGGCCGTGCCACATCGCGTGGTCAACCAGGATCTCGAACTGTCCGGCGAGCACCGCCTCCCGCTTGCTGTCGTCCGGCACCAGCCAGCGCGGCGCGTCGAGCACCAGGAACGCCGCGGCAATCCGTTCCGCGACCAGCTGCGTCCGCTCCGGCCCGAGACGCTCGACCCCAATGCCGGTCACCGCCGGGCCTCCGCCCGCTCCGACGCCGCTGGCAGTGGATCGGGCGTCTCCGGCAGGAACGTGGCGGCGCTCTCCGCGCCGAGCCCGATCCGGGCGTAGATGCCCGGACGGCTCGACCGGAGCACCAGCCCCCACACCACGCCCAGCAGCGCGGCCACCAGGTATACGATCGGGACTCCCCAGCGCAGGGTGTGGTCCGCCGGGACGCCGAGCAGGTCGGCGAAGTTGAGCACCGCCAGGGTGAAGACACCCAGCAACGCCACCGCGGCGATCCCGGGTGCCACTGCCCGCCGCCACAGCGACTCCTCCCGGCCGTCGCGGGCGAAGTAGGCGATCACCGCGACCGACGTGGTGGCGATCAGCAGCAGCACCCCGAACGAGCCGCTGGTGCCGCACCAGAAGAAGAGCTGCACGATCGGGTCCCACCCGTTGACCGCGTACAGCAGGATCACGACCAGGCCGAGAGCGCTCTGGGCGAGGGAGGCCGTGCGGGGGGCGCCGCTGCTCGGCGAGGTCCGCCCGAAGGCCGCCGGCAGCACCCGCTCCCGGCCGAGGGCGAACGCGTACCGGGCGGTGGTGTTGTGGAAGGAGATCATCGCGGCCACCACCGACGTCAGGAACAGCACCTGGCCGATGGTCACGACGGTGTCGCCGAGGTGCTCGGCGGCCAGGTTGAAAATCAGCGCGACACTCTGCTCGCCGGCCTGCTCGGAGATCTGGTCCGGCCCGACCGCGACGGTCATACTCCACGACGAGAGCGCGTAGATCCCCGCGATGATCGCGATGGACAGGTAGGTAGCCACCTTCACCGTCCGGCGCGGGTCCTTGCTCTCCTCGCTGAACACCACCGCCGACTCGAACCCCACGAACCCGAGGATCGCCAGCACCAGCACCGCGCCGAGGCCTGGGACGAAGAGGTTGTCCGGTGCGAACGCGGCGAAGCTGACCTGACCACCGGCGGGGTTGCCCAGCTGGGCGAGGTCGAACACCAGGACCACTGCAATCTCGGCGAGCAGCAGCACAGCAAGGACCTTGCCGTTGATGTCGACTCGAAGCAGCCCCAGCACAGCGACGATTGCCCAGGCACCGAGGGCCACCAGCCACCACTGCACGCTGATGCCGAAGAGCCGGTCCAGGACCGGCTCGGCGGCGGCGCCGATGGTGCCGTACAACCCGACCTGCAGGGCGTTGTACGCGATCAGCGCCACCCAGGCGGCGCCGACACCGACCGGCCGACCCAATCCGCGGGAGATGTACGAGTAGAAGGCGCCGGCGTTGGCCAGCCGGCGCGCCATCGTTACGTAGCCAACTGAGAACAGCGCGAGCAACACGGCGACGGTGAGGAAGGCCAGCGGGATGCCGAGCACGCCGATGACCCCGTAGCCGGTGGTCACCACCCCCGCCACCACGGTTAGCGGCGCGGCTGCGGACAGGACGAAGAAGACCACCGATGGCACACCGAGTCGGCCCCGGGCCAGCGCCTCAGAGACGTTGCTCGGCTTTTCTGTGGTTGCTGTCGAGGGCATAGACCACTCCGGTTGAGGGACACGAGGGATGTTGTTTCGTGATCACAGGGAACCGCGCAGCACCGCCGCCCCGACAGCGGCCTCGGTCTGCGTCGCCAGCTCCTTCAACGGCGGGGGCAGTGAGGCGACCAGTTCGGTGAACCGGTGCTCGGCTCGGGGCCCGACGCTCCACAGCACCTCCCGGCTGAGGCCCGCCGCGCCGATCAGCCCGAGGAGCACCGCGTCAGCGAGGGTCGGTGGGGGGTCCGACCGCTCCAACAGCACCCGCAGGCGGGTCGCCGGCCAGGCTGCCGCGTTCGGATCCACCGGGACGTAGCCCACCTTGCTGCGCAGCAGCCGCCGGCTCTCCTGACGACGCAGCACGCCTGCCCGGGACAGCCGCTCCCCCACCGAGGTGGCGGCGCTCTGAGCGAGGAAGCTGAGCCAGATACGCACCGACCGGTGTTGCGCCTCACCGACCAACTGGTCGAGCACGGTATGGGCGAGCGCATCGGCGGGTGGCCGGTTACTGACCACCGAAACGTCTCCGTCAACCACCGTGATATGTCCACCTAGGACTAATTCACTGAGGAGGCAGCCAGCGAGCCCGAGACCCTTGGCAGCCGAGTGCAGCTTCGCCCTACCCCGAGTGTCGCTGTGGGCGATCAGGAAGAATTCGTCGGCGACCAGCAACCCGGTCCTCCCACCTCGTCCACAGTGATCACAACTGGGCAAGGATGCACTGCACTGCGCCTAACTGCAACTCCCAACCAGGAGGGTTGCACTCCGTATCCGGACGACCTGGGGATCTTGTCGTGGCAGACTCGGAGGGTGACCGCGAGCCCGACCGTACGCCGCCGCCGTATCGCCCGTGAACTCCGCCAGCTCCGCGAAGGCGCCAACATGACCCTCGATGTTGCTGCGCGCCAGCTGGACATGTCCAAAAGCAACCTGTCCCGGATCGAGAACGCCCAGATTGGAATCAAGCCGCGCGACGTCCGCGCCGCACTCGCCCTCTATCAGGTGACCGGCGCCGACGCCGAGGCACTGATCGAGATCGCCCGCAGCGCCCAGCAGCGGGGCTGGTGGCAGTCCTACAGCGACGTCCTGCCGGAGTGGTTCGAGTTCTACGTCGGCCTGGAGGCGGAGGCCGCCGCACTGCACACCTACGAGGGCGAGGCTGTACCCGGCCTCCTCCAGACCGAGGCGTACGCGCGAGAGGTCTTCCGGCACACCGCCGGCGAGGAAGGACTGGAGCGAAAGGTGGCCGCGCGCCTGCGCCGCCAGGAGGTGTTGCACCGCGACAACCCGGTGGGGCTGTCGGTCGTTCTCAACGAGGCGGTGCTCTGCCGGCCGGTCGGCGGGAACTCGGTGATGGCCGACCAGTTGAAGCACATCGCGACGGTCGCACAGTTACCGAACGTCACGGTGCAGGTACTGCCCTTCTCGACCGGCGGGCATCCCGCCATGAGCGCGCCCTACGTCATCCTGGCCTTCGCCGACACGGCCGACGCGGCCGTGGTCTACCTGGAAAATCTCACGACAGGTCTGGCACTGGAGGGGGCGGAACACGTTGCTGGGTATAGCCTTGTGCACGAGGAGCTGCGCCGTCTGGCGCTCGATCCAGCGGCGTCCCAGGCACATCTTTTGGCAGCTTCTCGTAACTTTCCGTAACGTCGGCGAGGCACGCCGACATTGACGAGAGGTACGCGATGACGGCGCTCGACCGGACTGAGTGGCGCACCAGCAGCCGCAGTGTGGGCAACGGGAACTGCATTGAGGTGTCCACATCGACTGATCAGGTCGCGGTCCGGGACAGCAAGGACCGTCGCGGCCCGGTACTCGCCTTTCCCACACCGGCCTGGCGCGCCTTCGTCTCCGGCATCGACGGGGTACGCGGCGACTGACCCACCGACGGTGGGACACTCCTGCCGTGTACTCCGACGCCCCCGTTGACCTGCCGGTCCGGCCGGTGGTGCCCGCGGTGCTGGCGGCGCTACGCGCCACCGGCACCGCGGTGCTCGTAGCGCCGCCGGGCAGCGGCAAGACCACGCTCCTCCCGCTCGCCGTGGCCGAGGAGGTGACCGGCCGGGTGCTGGTGGCGCAGCCCCGCCGGATGGCCGCCCGCGCCGCCGCCCGCCGGATGGCCGCACTGCTCGGCGAGCGGGTGGGCGAGCGGGTCGGGTACGCGGTGCGGGGCGACCGCCGCGTTGGACCACGCACCCGGGTCGAGGTGGTGACGACCGGCCTGCTGGTCCGCCGGCTACACCAGGACCCGGAGCTGGCCGGCAGCAGCGCCGTCCTGCTCGACGAGATCCACGAACGGCAGCTCGACGCCGACCTGGCGCTCGCATTCACGGTGGAGGCGCGGGCCGCGCTCCGCCCGGAGCTGTGGCTACTCGGTATGTCGGCCACCCCCGACTCGGATCGGGTCGCCGCGTTGCTCGGCGGTGACGCGCCCGCACCGGTGGTCCGAGCGTCGGCGGCGGCGCACCCGGTGACCCGGATCTGGGCACCGCCGCCCCGCCCGATCCTCCCCGCCGGCAGCGGCCGGGTGGACCCGGTGCTACTCGACCATGTCGCAGCCACCATCCGGCGGGCCCTACGTGAGAACGACGGCGACGTATTGGTCTTCCTCCCCGGCGCCGGAGAGATCTCCGCCATCAGCGCCCGACTGGCCGGCCTACCCACCGAGATCGCGGTCCTGCCGTTGCACGGCCGGCAGCGCCCGGCGGAGCAGGACGCCGTGTTGCGGGCGCAACCGTTCCGGTCCGGCACGTCCGACACCCCGCCCCGCGCCGGCGCCGACCGCGACCGTCGGCGGGTGGTGCTGGCGACATCAGTCGCGGAGAGCAGCCTGACGGTGCCGGGGGTACGGGTGGTCGTCGACTCGGGGCTGGCCCGCATCGCGCGCACGGACCTCGCCCGCGGGCTGGGCGCGTTGGTCACCGTCCCGGTGTCCCGGGCCGCCGCCACCCAGCGGGCCGGCCGGGCCGGCCGGGAGGGCCCGGGACAGGTGTACCGCTGCTGGTCGGCTGCGGACCACGAGCGACTCGCCGCACAGCCGGAGCCAGAGATCGCCACCGCCGACCTCACCCGGTTCGCGCTGGACATCGCGGCCTGGGGCACGCCGGACGGACACGGCCTCGCGCTGCCAGACCCACCGCCACCGGCTGCGCTCGCCGTGGCCAAGAAGTCCCTCGTCGCTCTCGGCGCGCTCGACCCCGATGGACGGGTCACCAGCCGCGGCCGGGCGATCGCCGCGGTCGGCACGCACCCCCGGCTGGGCCGCGCCCTGATCGACGGCGCCGCCCAGCTCGGCCCGGACCGCGCGGCCGAGGTCGTCGCCCTCCTCGCTGAGGAGGGGGCCGCCGGTCCCCGGGACGACCTCACCGCCGCACTGCGACGGCTTCGCTCCGGAACGGACGCCACCGCCACCAACCGCTGGCGAGCCGAGGTACGCCGGCTGCGTACCGCCCTGCCCCCGGGCCCCGCGCCGACGAGGCCGGAGCCCCGCCTCCCCGACGACCTGGCCGCGGGGCTGGTCGTCGGCCTGGCGTACCCGGAACGGCTGGCCCGAATCCGGCGGACGGGCGAGCCGACGTACCTGATGAGCGGTGGGACCGCTGCGACGCTGGCGCCCGGGTCGGGGCTGACCGACTCGGTGTGGCTGGCGGTCGCGGTCGCCGACCGCACGCCGGGCGCGCCGGCTGCCCGAATCCGACTGGCGGCTCCGATAGACGAGGCGACCGCCCGGGCGGCCGGGGGTTCGCTATTGACCACGGCGCGCGAGGTGGCCTGGTCCGGGACGGATGTGGTGGCTCGGGAGGTGGTCCGGCTCGGCTCCCTCGACCTCGTTGAACGCCCGCTCGTCGAGCCAGACCGGGAGGAGCTGCGCAACGCGCTCGTGGACGGCCTGCGCCGTACCGGGCTGGGGTTGCTGACCTGGTCTCCGGCAGCTCGGGCGCTACGCGAGCGGTTGGCGTTCTGCCACACGGCCCTCGGCGACGAGTGGCCCGAGGTGGGCGACGAGGCGCTGCTGGCCGCGGCGCCGGACTGGCTTGCGCCGGAGCTGGCCGGGGCACGTCGGCGGGCTGACCTGGCCCAGATTGACGTTCTCTCCGCGCTGCGCCGCCTGCTGCCCTGGCCAGCCGCGGCCCGCCTGGACGAGCTCGCCCCGGAGCGGCTCACGGTGCCCAGCGGCTCCCGGATCCGCGTCGACTACACGGATCCGACCACACCGATGTTGGCGGTCCGGCTCCAGGAGACCTTCGGCTGGCCGGAGGTGCCCCGGATCGCTGCTGGTCGGGTCCCCGTCCTGCTGCGGCTCCTCTCCCCCGCCGGACGTCCGGTCGCGGTCACCGGGGACCTGGCGTCCTTCTGGCGGTCCGGCTACCCGCAGGTCCGGGCGGAGCTGCGCGGGCGCTATCCACGGCACTCCTGGCCGGTGGATCCGACGACCGCCGAGCCGACCCGGCGGGCAAATCCGCGCCGCCGCTGAGGATCACTCCGCCACCAGGTCGGCGACGACGGCGGTGATGTTGTCCGGGCCGCCAGCGTGCAGCGCCAGGTCGATCAACTTTCGGGCGCACTCGGTCCGGTCTGGGGTTTCGGCGAGCACCTCGGTGAGCGTCTCCGGCCGGACCACGTTCGACAGCCCATCGCTACACAGCAACCAACGATCGCCGGCCCAGGGGATCATCGTCGCGTAGGCCGGGGAGACCTCCTCGCCCTGCAGCGCCTGGGTCACAACCGCTCGCCGGGGGTGGCTACTCGCCTCGTCGGGGGTGATGACCCCCTGGTCAACGAGGAGTTGCACGAACGTGTCGTCCCGGGTGATCTGTTTGAGCACGCCCTCGCGGAACAGGTACGCCCGGGAGTCACCGACGTGAGCCAGCGCGAGGCAGCTGCCCGTTCGGGAAAGGAGCAGGGCGGTCAGCGTGGTACCCATGCCCTGGCGCTCCGGCTCCTCGCTGACGGACTGCCGGATTCGTGCCGTCCCCACCGCAATGGCCTGCTGCAAGGCAGCTACCAACTCATCTTCCGGGGTCGCCACGTCGATTGGAGCAATCGACGTGATCGCCACCGAGCTGGCAAGATCACCAGCGGCCATCCCACCCATGCCGTCGGCGACGGCGACGAGCCAGCTACCTGAGTACAGGGCGTCCTGGTTC
Organism: Salinispora cortesiana; assembly: GCF_000484695.1. Taxonomy (GTDB): domain Bacteria; phylum Actinomycetota; class Actinomycetes; order Mycobacteriales; family Micromonosporaceae; genus Micromonospora; species Micromonospora cortesiana. The sequence goes on from NZ_AXVR01000019.1 coordinate 62,664, forward strand.
CCACTTCGGATCAGCCCACGGTCGCTCATCCCGAACGAACGCAGCTTCAAGGTCATGGGAGGCAGCCTGCCAGGCGGAGGCGCCGTTGTCTCAAGGAGGCACCCCGAGCCGGCGTGGCGCGGCGAATCTCACCGTTGCCGAGCCCAACGATCATCCAGCTGGCTCGCGACACCACTCATCCGCCTCACTCGGCGTTCGCTGCCACCGGCTCGGTGCGGTCGTCGCCACCAACCCACACGGTCTTGGTGTTACAGAACTCGCGCATCCCCACCGCGGCCAGTTCGCGTCCGTACCCGGAGTTCTTCACCCCACCGAACGGCAGTTCCGGAAAGGACGTGGTCATCCCGTTGACGAAGACGTTGCCCGCCTCCAGGTCGATGACGAACCGCTCCTGCTCCGCCGGGTCTCGGGTCCAGGCGTTCGCACCGAGCCCGAACGCGGTGCCGTTGGCCACCTCGATCGCCTCGTCGTACGACGAGACCCGGTACAGCCCGGCGACGGGCCCGAAGACCTCCTCGGCCCACATCCGCATCCGCGGGGTGAGGTCGGCGACGACCGTGGGTGGGTAGTACCAGCCCTCCCCCGCCGGCAGCTCACCCCCGCAGCGGAGGGTCGCACCCTGGTCAACGGCGTCACGTACCTGGGCGACGATCTCGGCACGGCTCTCTTCGCTGACGAGTGGGCCCACGTCGGTGTCCGCCGCCATCGGGTCACCCACCCGCAGTGCGGACATCCGCGCGGCGAACCGCTCCGCGAAGGCGTCGAACACGTCGGTGTGCACGATGAAGCGCTTCGCCGCGATGCAGGACTGGCCGTTGTTTCGGCACCGGGCAGCGGTCGCCACCTCGGCGGCCCGATCCAGGTCGGCCGAGGGCATCACCACGAACGGGTCGCTGCCGCCGAGTTCCAACACCGTCTTCTTCAACTCACGACCGGCGATCTGGGCGATGGCGCGGCCAGTACGCTCGCTGCCGGTCACCGTCGCGGCGCGGACCCGCGGATCACGGAGAATGGCCTCCACCGCGTCGGAGCCGACCAGCAGGGTGCTGAACGCCCCCGGCGGAAAGCCGGCCCGGCGAAAGAGGTCCGCCAGGTAGAGAGCGGTCTGGGGGACGTTCGAGGCGTGCTTGAGTAGGCCGGTATTGCCGGCCATCAGCGCCGGTGCGGCGAACCGGAGCACCTGCCAGAGCGGAAAGTTCCAGGGCATCACCGCGAGCACCGGCCCGAGCGGCTGGTACCGGACGAAGGCCCGAGCGGCACCGACGCCGGCTGCGTCGGCGGGCTCGTCGGCGAGAAACGCCGGTGCCTTCGTTACGTAGAAGCGACAGGCGTTGACGCAGACGGTCACCTCGGCCTGGGCAGCGGCGTAGGTCTTGCCCATCTCCGTTGTCACCAGTCGGGCCACGTCGTCGCGCTCGGCCTCCAGTAGGGCGGCGGCCAGGTTGAGCCAGTCACCGCGCTCCTCGACGGTCGTGTCCCGCAGTTGCCGACACGCGTGGGAACTCCGGCTGATCGCCGCCTCCACCTGCTCGGACGAGATCGGCGAAAACGTCCTCAGCGTCTGGCCGGTGGCCGGGTTGGTGGTGGCGATGGGCATCGCGAACTCCTGTCACTCGAACAGCGAATGCCGGGTGCCCGGCTCCTCCCGCCGGCGAGCGCCCCGTCGCCGCTGGATGATCACCAGGTCGACGACGGCGACCACGGCGAAGAGGACGCAGAGCACCCCCAGCCAGACCACCCCCGCCCGGAACGCCAGCACGCCGAAGACCACCATCGTGACCAGGCCGAAGCTGGCGAGCACGAGGCGTAGATTGAGCGCGCTGTAGGCGTGACCGACGGTGCCACGGGCACGCCGGGGCTGCGATCTCGTCATCACCTGGACCTACCCATCCAGGGCCCGTCTAACCAGGAGCACATCCCCGCCAGGAGCACATCCCCGCCAGGAGCACCTCCCGGCCGGTTGTTCCGACTGTTCGGGCTGGCTTCGGTGAATCGGCTCACCACCCGGGTTAGTCGCGTTACACCGACGCACCGCGCGCCAGCCAATCCGGGTATCAGTGAGGAACATGGAGGCATGACCATGACGCCCGCGATGCCAGTGACCGTCTCCGTCGCCCGACGCACCGACCCCGCTCGGACCCAGGAGATGGTGGCGTGGATGCGCGCTGGTACGGCGTTGGCGGAGGCATTTCCCGGCTTTCTCGGGGCCGGATGGATCCGCAGCGCCCCCGGGTCCGGCGAGTGGCACATGCTCTACCGGTTCGCCGACGACGAGACGTTGCGTCGCTGGGAGGAGTCACCGCAGCGACACTGGTGGCTGGCCTCGGCGCAGGGCGTCGTCGAGCACACCCAGGTGGAACGCCGGACCGGGGTCGAGGGCTGGTTCTCCCGGCGGGGACAGGTTGTCGAGCCGGTCAGCGCGGAGCCGACCGCTGCACCACCGTCGCCGCCGCGGTGGAAGCAGGCGGTGACGATCTGGTTGGCGTTCTTCCCCCTCAGTCTGACCGCTACTCTGCTGACCGGCCGGTTCATCCCGGATGTCCCGGTGCCGGCTCGCGTACTGATCATGACATTGACGCTGACACCGCTGATGACATACGTGGTGTTGCCCCGGATCACCCACACGCTCGGCTGGTGGCTGCACGGCCGATCTCCCGCTCGCGGCCCACGATGAGGAGCGACCTCGGGCCGCGAGCGCCACTTCCGTGGGCGTGGTTCCACGAGCCAGCTGGAGCCGGATAGCGGTTCGGTGCTGGATATCCGACACTGCCCAACCGCCACCCCGACTACACACATAGGGTGCCCAGGCAATCACTCGCCGCTCGGCCGCTTGGGGAAGCCATGCCTCGACGCTGGGTCACCGCCGTCGTCTGCCTGCTCGCACTGGTCGCACTCGCCTGCGAAAGCGGGGGCGGGACAGCACCTAGCCCCAGTCCCGGGTCACCCGGCACCGAGGCCGGCGGGATCGCCGCCCTCGGCGACTCGATCAGCACCGGCCTCGGCTCCTGCCTGGTAGTGGCTCCGTGCGAACGCAACTCCTGGTCAACCGGGAACAGCCTCCGGTTGCGGAGCCACTACCGACGGCTGCTCGACCAGGATCCGGCGATCCGTGGGCGGGCGTTCAACCACGCTCAGGCGGGAGCCCGGGCGTCCGCCCTCGCCGGCCAGGCGGAGCAGGCGACGCGGAACCGACCAGACCGGATCACCGTGCTCATCGGCGCGAACGACGTCTGCCACGGCGAGGTCGCGGAGATGACCCCGGTGGAGACGTTCCGGAGTCAGGTGGACCGGGGGCTGCGGGTGCTGAGTGCGGAGCTGCCGAAGGCGCGGCTGCTGGTGGTCAGCATTCCGGACCTGTACCGGCTCTGGGAGGTGGGGCACACCAACGAACGGGCGGTACGGGCCTGGAGTCTGGGAATCTGCCCGGCCCTGCTCAAGAATCCGACCTCCACCGACCCGGCGGATCGTTCCCGACGAGACGCCGTGCGCGAACGGGTCACCGACTACAACGACCAACTCGCCGCGGCCTGCGCGGCGTACGGCTCCCGCTGCCGCTACGACGACGGCGCCGCCCACCGGCTCCGTTTCACACTGGACCTGGTCAACGCCTTTGACTGGTTCCACCCCAACCTCGCCGGCCAGGAGCGGCTCGCCGAGGTCACCTGGGGAGCCTGGGGACGCGACGCCTGAGTCGGTGGTCCCCCGCTGCACCACACCGGCAATCCACCCCACGGTGTTGGCGGTACAACACCCGGGACCGCGCGGCGAGCTCCTTGGTCGCCGAGGAACTCGCCCAGGTGCCCAGGATGATGGCGACCCCCGGGAGCACCTTCGCGACAACCCGCTTGGTGGCCCGCGCGCCGGCCATCTGGGCAAGCCGCGCACCGAGGCGGAGCGTCACCTGGCCGAGCGGGGCCGGACCGGCACTGGAGCCGAAGAGCGCATCAGCGCGCTCTCGACCGGCGGCCACCCCGAGCGCGAGCCGTGCGCCCTGCTCGGCTTTGTGCATCCTCTGCAACACCAGCAGGTCAACGGCGCGGTCGTGGTGCGTGGCATCCAGTCCATAGGCGGCTGCGACGTGCAACACCATCCGGGCCTGGGTCCAGGCGAGGAGACCCACGTCGATCACCAGGTCGGGCAGGCCCGTCGCCCCAGAGGCCACCTCGGGGAATCGGGCGTGGTTGACGAAGCGGCGCACCGCCTCTTCGGCCATGGCCTCGACCGGCACCATCGCCGGCTGCTCGGCGCGGACCCGCCGCGCCCACTGAGCCGCCTCCGGACCGAGCTGACGCACCGCCGCCAGGGCGAGGTGCTCCGGTGCGTACTGCGGGTCCTCGCGCATCCGGTCCCACAGCCCGGCTGGCGGCCCCGCTACGGCCGGGGCCGCCTCGGGTTTCTGCGGCGGGCGAACGCCGGACTGACCATCGGCGGGTGCGGCATCGGTCACGGTGGGCTCCCCGGGGTCTGCGGCTGGGCGGCCTGCTTGCCAGCCTCACGGCTGACGCGGACGCGGTCAACGGTGGAGCTCAGTTCGCACGGCGAACCCCGTCTGCTGCGGCCTGACGGGACCGTGCCTCCCGCCGCCCCACTCGATCAGATGTTGTCCGCAGGGGGAACGGAGGAACGCCCTGATCCGGTGAATGAGGGACATGTCTGCCTCCTTCCGGGTTGCTGTATCCAGGTGTATGGCGCCGGGACAACACCCGCGCTGAGGCAGGGGAAGCACCCGTCCGCGGTGCCTGACTGGTCGGTAAGCGTACGGCGGGTTGATGCCGGTCGCCGGGCTCGCCCCCCGTCGGCGGGGGCGTCCCGGCAAGCGAACGCCCGTCCTGGCCACCCCGGCCGGGAGCGCGGCTCCGAAGCCTGGCCCGGGGGCCCGGTGGAATGCCGCGGGGCTGCAGGTAGTTTCCCCAACCGGGTGCCGTCCGTGCACGACGGCCCGTAGCCAGATCCAGGGAGGTCCGCACCGGTGCTCGACCCACACGAGCTCTACGAACTCAACGACGATCTGCCCGACCTCGGGCAGCCCGTCCTGATCCAGGCACTATCCGGCTTCGTCGACGCCGGTAGCGCCACCCGGTTGGCTCGCGAGCAACTACTCACCTCGCTCGACGCGCGGCCAGTGGCCCGGTTCGACCTGGACCAGCTCTTCGACTACCGCTCACGCCGGCCGGTGATGACCTTCGTCGAGGACCACTGGGAGTCCTACGACGCCCCGGCCCTGGAGCTGTACCTGCTCCGGGACGATGCCGACACCCCGTTCCTGCTGCTCACCGGCCCTGAGCCGGACCTGCAATGGGAACGCTTCGTCGCCGCCGTGGCCGGGCTCTCCGCCCGGTTGGACGTCCGGCTGACGGTCGGCCTCAACGCGATTCCGATGGCGGTGCCACACACCCGCCGCACCGGTGTCACCGCCCACGCCACCCGGCGTGAACTCACGGCCGGCTACGAGCCGTGGCTGCAACGGGTACAGGTGCCCGGCAGCATCGGACACCTGCTCGAGTACCGCCTCGGCGAGCAGGGTCGCGACGCGCTGGGCTTCGCCGCGCACGTGCCGCACTACGTCGCGCAGACCGAGTACCCCGCTGCGGCCGAGGTGCTGCTCACCTCCGTGTCGCGCAGCACCGGGCTCCTCCTTCCCAGCGACAACCTGCGGGCGGCGACCGAGGCGGTCCGGACGGAAATCGACCGGCAGGTCGCCCAGACCGAGGACGCCGCAGCGCTGGTCCAGGCGCTGGAGGAGCAGTACGACGCCTTCACCCGTGGGCACGGCCAACCGAACCTGCTCAACACTGGAACCGAGGCCCTGCCGACCGCCGACGAGCTCGGTGCCGAGTTGGAGCGTTTCCTGGCCGAGCAGACCCGCCCCAACGACAACCCCGGCGGCTGAGCTGGTCGCCGGGTCGGACGGGTCGCTTCGCCGGCCGCAGGGATCCCCGCCGGAGCGCTGAGCCCGGTCCCGGCGGGCCGCGGTGCGGGCGAGGTCGGGGAGCGGCGCCGAGCGCCCTCCCCGACAGTCCGTCGGTGACACGCCCCGGGCAGGCAGCAAGACGCCGATCCATCGGGCAGTCTGGGACACATGCGCCTGGCTACGTGGAACGTCAACTCCGTGAAGGCCCGCCTGCCCCGGCTGCTCGACTGGCTGGCGGTCACGAACCCGGATGTGGTCTGCCTCCAGGAGACCAAGTGCCCGGACGGCGCGTTCCCGGTCGCCGAGGTTGGCGCGCTCGGCTACATGGTCGCCAGCCACAGCGACGGCCGGTGGAACGGGGTCGCCATTCTCTCCCGGGTCGGCCTGACCGATGTCACCCTCGGCTTCCCCGACGAGCCGGGCTTTCCCGATCCGGAGGCCCGTGCCCTCTCCGCCACCTGCGCCGGACTACGGGTCTGGTCGGTCTATGTGCCCAACGGCCGGACCCTCGACGACCCGCACTACGCGTACAAGCTGGCCTGGCTCGGCGCGCTCCGGGACACGCTGGAGGTCGAGCTGGCCGGCAGCGCACCGCTGGTGGTCTGCGGCGACTTCAACGTGGCCCCCACCGACACGGACGTCTGGGATCCGGCCCTGTTCACCGGCTCCACCCACGTCACGCCCGCCGAACGGGCCGCGCTCGCGGCGCTACGCGATCTGGGCCTCGCCGACGTGGTCCCAACCCCGATGAAGGGCCCGCACCCGTTCACCTACTGGGACTATCGGGCCGGAATGTTCCATCAGAACAAGGGCATGCGGATCGACCTGGTATACGCCTCTGCTCCGTTCGCCCGGGTGGTCCGGGCCGCGTACGTGGACCGGGAGGCCCGCAAGGGCAAGGGCCCCTCCGACCATGCCCCGATCGTCGTCGACGCCGACCTTGTCCCAGCGGTCGAGGCGTTCTGAGCACCCGCTCGGCGACAATTCACGCCACACTCCACGTTACCAGCCAATCGCCGAGGGTAGGATTGACTTTAATTGGACTGTCGGGGATATTCCTAGTGACACCTTGACATACCGGGACGGGAACGGTTAGACCTGGGGATTCAACCGACACCCCCCTACAATACCCCAGAACCTCCCACAACTTGAAGGCGCAGACGAGGCCTCACAATGATCAATCGCACGATCGATTTCGCCAAGCACCACACGCCCAATTCCATGCGTCGCATGGCGCGCCGAGCACAGCTCGAAGCCCACAACACAAGAAAGCGGCTCATCGTCCCGGTGGCCGACCGGTGCGAGTTCGACAACATCTACCACTGCACCGTACACAAGACGGGCAGCCAGTGGATCAAGGCCCTGTTCAGCGACCCCACGGTCTATCGCCACTCTGGGCTACTCCCCTATGACCCGCGATTCTACCGGCGACGCAAGCTACCCGTCATTCCAGCTGGCCGGGCCGGCCTAGCATTATTTCACTCTTATCCACAATTCAAGAGAATTTCAAAACCCGGCACCTATCGAGCATTCTTCGTAATTCGCGACCCGCGCGACATCGTCATTTCAAGCTATTTCTCACTGCGCAACTCACACGCACCAATGGGCGACATTCTCCAGGTACGGAAAACTCTGCGGGAAATCCCGATGAAGGAGGGACTGCTCCACGTCATCGAACGCCACTCCAAGCGAAACCTCTTCGCCCGGCTTCGGTCCTGGGCAGTCGCCCCGAGCTCCGAGACATTCCGCCTGTTCCGCTACGAGGACCTGACCGGTGAACGGCAGCTGGAGGAGGTGGACCAGCTGATGCGGCACTGCGGGATCGCCCTTCCCTCCGCCGAGTTGGAGCCCCTGTTGTCCCGCTACAGCTTCACCAAGATGCGGAAGGACCGGGAGAGCGCCGGGAAGATCTCCCACTACCGAAAGGGCAAGGCCGGCGACTGGCGCAACCACTTCGATGACGAGGTCTACGCGGCTTTCACGGCGGCAACCGGAAATCTCGTTGAGGTTCTCGGCTACCCGGCCCGCGGCGCGGTTTCCTGACCGAGATCATCGGGTCGGTCACGTCCTGGTGGCGAAGGCGATGACGTTGTCGGCGTAGCCGGTACGGCCCCCCACCCAGGCTCCACCACAGGTGATCAGACGCAGCCCGGCCGGCCCAGAATCGCCGTACACCCGTTCGGCAGGGAGCTGATCCTTGGCGAAACGCTCCACCGAGTCGACCCGGAATCCCACGACCGAGCCGTCGGCGCGGGTCACCTCGATCGGATCGCCGGGGCGCAGCCGGTGCAGGTCAACGAAGACCGACGGACCAGCCCTGGTGTCGACGTGACCGACGATGACCGCCGGTCCCGGATCGCCGGGGACCGGCCCCCGGTCGTACCAGCCGGTCTCGTCTGCCCGCTCCAGGGGCGGGACAGCGATCGAGCCGTCCCGGGCCTGCCCCACCGGCGCGATCGCCGCAGCGACACCGATCGCGGGTACGGCGAGGCTAACCGGCCGGCTGGTGGCCGGTTCCGGCCCGGCGCCACCGCCGGGTCGGTCGACGTCTGCCGCGCTCGCCCACTCCAGCGGACCGGCGGTCCGGCCCAACCCGGCACCCATGGCGAAGACCCCCACCAGCACCAACAGCACGGCGAGCGGTACGACCCACGGGCTACGCCGGCCCGCCGGTCGGCGGGGCGCGCGGGCGGCACGGACCCTGGTCATCGGCGGGCAGCCCCACGGAGGCGACGGAGCGACACCAGCCACACCACCAGACCGGCCACGGTCAGCGCGACCCCGAACGGCAGCAACAGCCCCCCGGAGACGTTGCCGGCGGACCCGCCGAACCCGGTGGCCGGGCCACGGCTGGGCGCGACCGACTTGACGACCTGGAGCATCGTCGACGCGGTCTCACCGCCGCGGCACTCCAGTTTGACCCGATAGCTGCCGGGCAGGGTTCGTTCCCGCACCATCGCCGTCGCGGTCAACAGCCCGTTGTCCGACTTCACCTGGACGCGGCCGAAGGCGTCGGACCAGACGACCGCCGGGATGGAGTTGTCCCGGCAACTCGCCCGGATCCCGACCAGGTAGCCGGCTTTCACCGTGCTCGGATTCACCTCAACAAAGACGGTCGACGGCTGCGGCCCCTCCGGCTGCATGGGGACGGCAACCGGGCGCAGCGCCCCCTCGGGAATCGACGCCGCAACAGCGGAGGACCAGGCCGACGCCGCTCCGGCAGCAGCCGGTCCGGCCGATACCCCCTGGGCTGACGCTGGCCCAGCCGTCGCGGTCGCGGCCCCGACGGCGAGCAGCGGGCCGACGACCGCGACCGCGATCGTCGCCACCAGGCCCCCGCGGGTCACCTTCACCACAGCCCCCTCCCGACCCGGCTGGGCAGCACGCACGCCCGGCCTGTCGCACGGGGAATCCCGACATCCCCGTCGCACATCACATCCGATCCGGCGCGGTCCTCGCGTAGGCTCGGATCGCTGTGACCATCACCGACCCCCACCCCACCGCGCCCGCGCGGAGCATCCGGACATTTCACCCGCGACGCGGCCGGATGTCGCCGCGCCAGACCAGCGCGCTGCAACAGCTGTGGCCGCGATACGGCCTGACCGTTCCGGAGGTGCCCGGCACGCCGGTGCAGCCGGCTGTCCTGTTCCCGCGCCGGGCGCCCCTGGTGTTGGAGATCGGTTCTGGGATGGGCGACGCCACCGTCGCGATGGCCTCCGCCGATCCGGACCGAGACTATCTGGCGGTCGAGGTGCATACGCCGGGAATCGCCAACCTCCTCGACCTGGTGGAGCGGCACTCCCTGAGCAATGTTCGGATCGCCGAGGGCGACGCATTGGACCTGGTAAACGCCCTGCCCGCCGACTCACTCGACGCGGTGCACGTCTTCTTTCCGGACCCGTGGCCGAAGGCCCGGCATCACAAACGGCGCATCATCCAGCCCGATCACGTCGCCCTGCTGCGCTCGCGGTTAGCAACCGGTGGCACGCTGCACTGCGCGACCGACTGGGCCGAGTACGCCACAGCGATGCGGCGGACCCTGGACGCCGACCCGGGCCTGGTGAACCCGCACGACGGATTCGCGCCCCGCCCCGCGCACCGCCCGGTGACGAAGTTCGAACGCCGCGCCCTGACCGCCGGTCGCCCGGTGGCCGACCTGATCTACCACCGCCGCTGAGGCCCACCGCGGGACGCCGTTGACCGGCCCGGTTGGCGCGCGGTGTGACGGTCGGGGCACCATGGACCCCGCCATGACACTTACCGCCGCGCTGCCGGCCAGCGCCGACCCCGACACCCTGTACGACGCGTTCGCCGGTTGGGCATCCGAGCGCGGCCTCGATCTCTATCCGCACCAGGACGAGGCGGTCATCGAGATCGTCTCCGGCGCAAACGTGATCATGAATACGCCGACCGGATCCGGCAAGAGCCTGGTCGCGATGGCAGCGCACTTCGCCGCGCTAGCCGACGACCGGACGACCTTCTACACGGCGCCGATCAAGGCCCTGGTGTCGGAGAAGTTCTTCGCGCTCTGCGAGGTGTTCGGGGCCGACAACGTCGGGATGCTCACCGGCGATGCCAGCGTCAACCCAGACGCGCCGGTCATCTGCTGCACCGCGGAGATCCTGGCCAACCTCGCGCTACGGGAAGGCACCAGCGCGGACGTCGGCCAGGTGATCATGGACGAGTTCCACTTCTACAGCGAGCCGGACCGCGGCTGGGCGTGGCAGGTCCCGCTGATCGAGCTGCCGCAGGCACAGTTCATCCTGATGTCCGCCACGCTTGGGGACACCACCCGGTTCGTCGCCGACCTCACCCGGCGTACCGGACGACCGACCGCCGTCGTGCAGACCGCCGAACGACCGGTCCCCCTCCTCTTCTCGTACGCGACGACGCCGATGCACGAGACCCTCGAGGAGCTACTGGAGACCCGCGAAGCCCCGGTGTACGTCGTACACTTCACCCAGGCGGCGGCCCTGGAGCGCGCCCAGGCGCTGATGAGCGTCAACGTCTGCACCCGGGCAGAGAAAGACACCATCGCCACCGCGATCGGCAACTTCCGCTTCACCTCCGGCTTCGGCAAGACCCTGTCCCGGCTGGTCCGGCACGGCATCGGCGTACACCACGCCGGGATGCTGCCCAAGTACCGCCGCCTGGTGGAGACGCTGGCCCAGGCCGGGCTCCTCAAGGTCATCTGCGGCACGGACACCCTCGGGGTCGGCATCAACGTACCGATCCGCACCGTGCTCTTCACCGGGCTGTCGAAGTACGACGGGACCCGGACCCGGCTCCTCAAGGCCCGTGAGTTCCACCAGATCGCCGGCCGTGCCGGGCGGGCCGGCTTCGACACCCTCGGCCGGGTCGTGGTGCAGGCACCAGAGCACGTCATCGAGAACGAGAAGGCCCTGGCGAAGGCCGGTGACGACCCGAAGAAGCGCCGAAAGGTCGTCCGGAAGAAGCCGCCGGAGGGGTCGATCGGCTGGGGCAAACCCACCTTCGAACGCCTGGTCGAGGCCGATCCGGAGCCCCTCGCCTCCAGCTTCCAGGTCAGCCACTCCATGCTGCTCAACGTCATCGGCCGCCCCGGCGACGCGTTCGCGGCGATGCGGCACCTACTCACCGACAACCACGAGGACCGCGCCGCCCAGCGCCGGCACATCCGTCGCGCCATCGCCATCTACCGGGCGCTGCGGGCCGGTGGCGTCGTCGAGGAGCTACCCGAGCCGGACGAGTCCGGCCGACGGGCACGACTCACCGTCGACCTCCAGCTCGACTTCGCCCTCAACCAGCCGCTGTCGCCCCTCGCCCTCGCGACAATCGAGCTCCTCGACCGCGAGTCCCCGGCCTACGCCCTGGACGTACTCAGCGTGATCGAGTCGATCCTCGACGACCCGCGCCAGGTGCTCTCCGCGCAGCAGTTCAAGGCCCGCGGTGAGGCGGTCGCCGCGATGAAGGCCGAAGGCATCGAGTACGAGGCCCGCCTCGAACTGCTCGACGAGGTCACCTGGCCCAAGCCCCTCGCCGAGCTGCTGGAGAACGCCTACGAGATGTACCGCCAGGGGCACCCCTGGGTGGACGACCACCAGCTCTCCCCCAAGTCCGTCGTCCGGGACATGTACGAGCGGGCGATGACCTTCGCCGAATTCGTCCAGTTCTACGGGCTGTCCCGGTCGGAGGGCCTCGTCCTGCGGTACCTCGCCGACGCGTATAAGACGCTCCGGCACACCGTGCCCGAGGACGCCAAGACCGAGGAACTGGTCGACCTCATCGAGTGGCTGGGCGAGCTGGTCCGCCAGGTCGACTCCAGCCTGATCGACGAGTGGGAGCGGCTACGCAACCCCTCCGACGTCGACGAGGTCGCCGTCGCCCTGGACGACCAGCCAACGGCGATCACCCGCAACACCCGGGCCTTCCGGGTGCTGGTCCGCAACGCCCTGTTCCGTCGGGTGGAACTGGCCGCCCTGCACCGCTGGGACGAGCTGGGCGAGCTGGACGGCGCCGCCGGCTGGGACGCCGTCGCCTGGGAAGACGCCCTGGAACCGTACTTCGAGGAGTACCCGGAGATCGGCATCGGGCCGAACGCCCGCGGGCCGGCGCTGCTGCTGATCGAGCAGGGCAGCGCGACCTGGACCGTACGCCAGATCCTGGACGACCCCGAAGGTGACCATGACTGGGGAATCAGCGCCGAGGTGGACCTCGCGGCCTCCGACGAGGCGGGCGCGGCGGTCATCCGAATCACCGAGGTCGGACAGCTTGGTTAGCGCTAGTGACGCAGGCCAACGTCCTCCGGTACGGGAAGGTACTCCGCCAGCAGGGCCACGATGTCGAGCCAGGCCCGCTGCGCGTGCCGCTGGTGGTAGCCGACGCCGGGGAGCACAGTCTGGTCGGCCCCCATCGGTGGGTGATGGAAGGCGTGCAGGGCTCCGCCGTAGACAACGAGGCGCCAATCGACGTCCGCGGCCTGCATCTCGGCGGTGAACGCGTCCCGTTGGGCCGGCGACACGATCGGGTCTTCCGACCCGACTCCGGCCCACACCGGGCAGCGAATGTGCGCCGCCTCGCCCGGCCGGCCTGTGGTCATCGCGTTAATCGTTGCGATCCCGCGCAGATTGGCGGCGTCGCGGCCGAGTTCCAGCACGATTGCTCCCCCGATGCCGTAGCCGATGGCGGCGATCCGGTCCGGGTCGGTCCGTGGTTCGGCGCGCAGCACGTCAAGCGCCGCGTGGCCGATGCCCCGCATCCGGTCGGGGTCAGCGAGCATCGGATTCAGGCGCGCCAGCATCTCCTGGGGGTCGGTGAACCAGTGTCCGCCGTGAATGTCGAAGGCCAGCGCCACGTACCCCAACTCCGCGAGGGCGTCGGCCCGACGGCGCTGAAAGTCGTTGAGCCCCGGCCCCTCGGGTCCGACCAGGACCGCTGGCCGGCGGTCGACGCCGACGGGCAGGGCGAGGTGCCCGATCATCGTCAGGCCGTCGGCCGGGTACTCGACCGTTCTCGTCGTGATGGACGTCATGAAGCCGGACTATAGCGATCGTCGAGCCCGGCCAGGCAGATGTTTCGCCACTGGCAGATCAGCCGACGGCGTAGGCTGCGCGCTTCATGTCAGCACTTCCGGTCAGGGCTACCCCACCGACCCACTCGACGGCCTCCTCGCTCCACCGTCAGCAGTCGCGGCGTCGCCAGAATTGACGGGCGGCGAACCCCTCCCGTCGGAGCCAGTGCTCGGTGTAGACGATCCGGTCCGCCTCGATCACCACCAGGGTGTCCCGTGGCGGTTCGGCGAGCGATCTGCCCCGTTCGGCATGCTCGTTCTCCCACCGAAACGCGGCCCAGTAGGGCTCGCGGTCGGGGTGGTCGGGCGGCAGCACCCGAGCCTCGCCGAAGAGCTGCGCGCCGCGGCTGCTAGCCAGCCCGACCAGCGGGGCGAAGATGCCCACCGAGACCCGTGGGTCCGCGGCGATGTTGCGCAGCTTCGGTGACCGCGGCGCGGCGGTGAACATCACCGCGAAGTCGAGCGGGTAGTAGCGCACCGGAGTGGCCAGCGGCCTGTCGGGCCCGACTCTGGCCAGCACACACATGTTCTGCGACGAGAGCAGGTTGCGGATCCGTTCCGCAAGCCGGTCCCGCGGCAGCCGCTGTGTCGGCGCGGGTTCAGCGAGCCACGGATTCGTCAACGGCATCCCGGCGTCCCTCCATCATGCGGTGATCACTCGCGGCCACAGTATCGATGATGAGGCGGTCCGCCGCGCCGTCTGGCGCTGAGGTAGCCGATCAAGCAGGTAGGAGCGTTCGCCTGCTTGATGGCCTGTGTCTTGGTGAGAAGCTTGCCGTGGTCGAGGGCGTGCCGGCCCCGGGCCATGGCGGAAAGACCGAGTTCAGCGATCGTGGGTTCCAGCCGCCACCAGGGACGCCGAACGGCCAAACCCCAGTAGCCGGTCAACTCCACCCGAGCGGCTGCTCGGATGTCGGCGTCCGAGACCTCGGGGAAGACCTCGCGGGGCGAACGCCCAAATTCCTTCGAGCCCAGCGGCGAGTGCCTGCCGGTAGAGCGGCGCTGCCTGTTCGCCCTGTCCGGTGGAATCGTTCGCACAGCCCCGCTCGAACAGGGCCTTCGCGTCCTCGGGATCACGCTCCGCAGCCAAGGCCGCTACCTGTGCGCGGAATTCGGCCGGCTCATACTTGTCGAGCTTCTACCAGAGAGCCGTGACACGACTCTCCCAGTCTGCTTCGCTGGTCACCACCTTCGGCACCTTGCCACAAGAGACGAACCCCATCGGGTCTCACACCGGCTGGGGCTTCACCGTCTCGCTCTCGAAGAGTTCGTTCGGCATGTCGTAGTACCTCGTTGTTCGGCCCAGGTGCGCCATGCCGAGCCGCTGACAGACGGCCTGGGAGGCATGATTCTCCGGATGCGTGACCCGCAATGACCCTCGTCAGGCCCCGGTTGAACGCATCGGCCAGGCCCGCCGACGCCGCTTCGGTGGCGTACCCGTGCCCCCAGGAGTCCGGATGCAGGTGCCAGCCGATCTCGACCTCGGTCGGCGTGCCGGTCGGCTCCCCTGCCGACAAGGGAATCGGCTTGAGCAGGAGATTTCCGACCAGCTGGCCGTCCGCCGCCGTAGTGATAGCCCAGATCCCGTAAACCGGATCGTCGATGGCACGGCGGCGTGCGATCGAGGCGAGGGCGCTCTCGCGATCGTTCATGATCGTGGGCTGCGGGTCCAGGAACCGCACGACCTCCCAGCGCGACTCGAGATCCAACAGAAAGTCGGCATCCTCATCCTGCCAGGGGCGCAGCCGGAGGCGGTCGCTCACGATGGGGCGCATGCGCCCCATCTAACACCGGCTCAACCCCGACTTCCGCACTTGCGCTGTGTAGCCGCGGTTCACGCCACACAATCGGCCACCCTCCTGACGCACCCGGTTCCCGTCGGGCAAGGGGTTGCCCCGTCACCGCACACCACCCAAAACCGGGCTACGCTCGCGCGGGCCAGCCGGCTGGTCGCCCACTTCACCTGCCAGCACGGATATGGAGCCAGCCCGCGACCACCACACTCGACAGCCAGCGCACATACCGTCGATCCCGCGGACGTGCACCGCAAGGATCACTCGCTCCGGCCCGCCGGTCACTGCTCGCCCTCTCGGGGCCAGTGACCCCGATTGATTGGTATCCGATGCCGCGCACGGCACGGCAGTTCGGCTCCGCACCGGCAGACACACCGCCATCGTTGCCACGACCAGACGGAACGATGCCGTCGGGCAAACGTCAACGCGGTGGCCGACAGGTAGTCGTCGTACGAGATGCGCCGCACGCACCCTCCCTCGTCGCTCACGAAGGCAGCCTCGCCGCCCTCTGATTGCGGAGGACACGGCGCCCGGGCTCAACTCGCACCACCCACCGCATCCCGTGACCGAGAAGCTACGGTGGGTCGCACGCTGGAATGGGTAAGGTTCCTACCCCCGAATCACGAGACGAGTCCGACTCGGACTGCGAGGTCCCGGGCATCGTCTCGGGTGGCACGCGGGCCACTGAGCAGGTCCAAGGTGACCTGACGGGCGTACCCGTTGAAACGGATTGTCTCCGGGGCCGACTTGTACGCCTGCCGCAGCGTCGCCACCGTCGCTTCCGGATCGCCCTTGCCGTGGTGCGCCCGCGCGACCTCGATCAAATGGCGTGCCCGACGCGGCCTTGACGGGATCGCTGCCGCATCGTGGCGGCGGGCCTGCCGCACCGCCTCGCCGGACTTCTGCAACTCCACCGCCACGGTTACTGCGTGCGCGCCCATGATGGCCCGGGAAAACGACGTCTGCGGCTGGTAGAAACCCTGCGGCAAACGCTGCGCCACGCGATCCGCGCGATCCCAGTACCGCCAGGCCCGCCCTTCCGCACCGGCACGAGCGGCGGTGTACGCGGCCTCGAAGTTCAACGCACCCCACAGCGCCAGCAGATTCGTGTTTCCGTCGACCGTTGCCGGCTCTACAGCGGACAGGACATCCAGCGTCACCGCCATCGCGGTGTCCCAGTCCCCAGCGTCCCGATGCACCTGGCACAGGAACCATCCCGCACCGGCCACCGCCTCCGGATCACCGGACTCCTGCGCCGCCACCATCGCCCGATCCGCCACCCGCCACAACAACTCGGCCGCCGGCTGGTACGCGATGAACATCTGCGCCAACCCAAGCGTCTCCGCCAGCAGCACCTGCGCCTGCCGCCGTTCGGCACCCTCGTACACCAAAACAGCACGCTGCGCATCCCGCAGCAACCCCGGCAACAACCCGCCCAGCACCGTCCGGTGATCCGACGCCTGGTGACGTGCCCGCCACGCCACCGCAAGCCGCTCCCTCAGCCTGGACAACGACTCCGCCGGTACGTCACCGACGAACACGACACGGTTCACCGCATCCCGCACCGACGCCAATGCCGGATGCTCCGGCCCATTGACCACCACAGACCGGTCACCCAACTCCACGGCCACGGCAGACACGTCGACCTTCAGAGCCCGTGCGATCCGATCCAGCATGGGAAGTCGCGGCGGCAAGATCCGGTCGGTCTCGACCGCCTTTACCCACTCAGCGCTACGGCCCACCAAACCACCAAGCACCGTCCGACTCTTCCCGGACCGCTCGCGGTAGACCTTCAGCCGCTGCCCAAATGTCAACTCCGGCAAGGAATCCACCCGGCACCTCCTCGCGTAGCACCGAACGCACCACCGACCCATCAGGGCACAATCACGCCCAACGCTACCGATCTGCAGGCTGCCTCATAACCCCCACGCCGGCCAGGACCGCGTCGGGCAGGGCGCGCCGGATGGCCTCGGCGTAGGTGGCCGAGCCGTCTCGGCATACGACCTCGACGCCGGGATGTGCGCGCAGCCACGCTTGCAGGGTGTCGGCGATGCGGTCGGGTAGTACCTCGATCCACTCATGGGTCTCGGCGTCGATCACCACGGTGGCGTAGCGGTGCCGCCGGCGTAGAGCGAAATCGTCAACGCCGATCACCCGAGGCGTCCGCCCGGTGGGCAACGGGATGCGCAGCATGGCGCGCAGGGCCGTGTGACGGGACAGGCCCATGGCCAGGATCGCCAGCAGACGTGACTACCCGGCCCAACTCCTTGACGACGGCTTCGACGTGCCTGTTCAAACGGGCCGTGCGGCGCTGGTATCGCTCCAGCACCCCGGGAACCTGTTCCCGGAAGGTGTGACGGCAGCCGCGCGTGGGGCACACCAGACGCCGTACCCGCACCCGGACCACCACCCGGCGCCCGTCGACCGGAACGTCGGCCACGGTCCGCCAGTGATAGCCGTGCACCCGTCCGGACGAGGCCCCGCATCTCGGGCAGACCGCGGTGTCATGCGGCGTCCGGCCCACACCACGATCCGCTCACCGCCATCGACAACATCCTCGATGACCAGCGGAGACAACCCCGAGAACACCGCCTGTACGAGTCTCCTGACATCCTCCACACAGGAGTAACGACACCCGCCACCCTCCGTCACCACCGAAAGTGAGACAGAGCCGTTAACTTGACACTCCCTGTCAACCAACACCGTGAACGTTCGTGGTCACGGCACTAGCTGTCATGCCGCGCTGATCGTTATATTGAGTCGAATTCGCTGCTCGGCATACAAAGCGGTGAATAGCCGAGGACGACATCCTCGGCTGCCGGTTCTCGAGGTGCACGGTGGAGGACACGATGTCGAGGGAAACTCTGTGCGCGTTCGGTGTGGATTTGGACGCGGTTGCAGGCTGGTTGGGATCGTACGGTGGCGGGAACTCGCCCGGCGACATTTCCCGAGGCATGTTTGCCGGTGAGGTCGGCGTGCCGCGTCTGCTCAAACTGTTCCGGAGGTACGACCTTCCGAGCACCTGGTTCATACCTGGACACTCCATCGAGACGTTCCCCGACCAGGTTCAGCAGATCGTGGACGCCGGCCATGAGGTGGCTCTCCACGGCTACAGCCACGAGAACCCGCTCACCATGAGTCCGACCCAGGAGGCCGCGGTCCTGGACCGGTGTATCGAGTTGATCGAGGCGACAGCCAGGCGACGCCCCACCGGGTACGCCGCTCCTTGGTGGGAGTTCTCGCCCGTCACGCACAAGCTGCTGCTCGAGCGGGGGATCCGGTACGACCACTCGTTGAAGCACGACGACTTCACCGTCTACCGGGTTCGGGCGGGGGACACTTGGACCAAGGTCGACTACGACGGGAGCGCGCGCGACTGGATGAAGCCGTTGGTCCGCGGCGAGGAGACCGATCTGATCGAGATTCCGGCGAACTGGTACCTCGATGACCTGCCACCGATGATGTTCATCAAGGCCAGCCCCAACAGTCATGGCTGGGTCAACCCACGGCACCTGGAGGAGTTGTGGCGTGACCAGTTCGACTGGGTCCACCGGGAGCTGGACCACGGCGTCGTCACCTTCACCATCCACCCCGACGTGTCGGGGCGTCCGCAGGTACTGCTGATGCTCGAGCGGCTGATCGAACACATCAACCAGCATGAGGGTGCGCGGTGGGCCACCTTCGACGAGATCGCCACCGAATACGCGGCCCGTAACCCACGCCCCGGTGATCAGAACTGAGCGCGACGGCCCCTCGGTTTGACCGAGGCAGTCGCTTCTTCACTCGGGAGCCCACGGGGCTGCTGCAGCACCGGCAGGAGTGAGGCGTTTTCCAATGTTTAGCCGGTGGGCGGGATCAAGGTTGTTAGATGGCGATCCGGTCGCCGTACCATCACCGCCAGCACCAGAAGAAGCCAGCCGGTGATGGCCCGGCCCCCGCCGCCGCCTGCCCATCGGCAGAGCCTCCCCATTGCTCCTACCTCCATACCGGCAAAAACCGCCAATAGGACAGGCCCGATTTTCCACCAACTATCGTCGGTATACGCGAAGAAACGCCCTCAAGATGACATTCAGCTGACGCCGACGGTTAACACCTCTGCGTAATCACTTTGCCGACGGTGCTGCATCCGGCGGCGCCGGTGGCCCCTGTCTGGTCGGTGCCATTGTGGTGGTAGCACTGACCTAGTTAGACAGACGCGATTGTAGCGAGCACACTGGAGCCGCCGAGATCGTCGAGCTATTCACTCCTCGGAAGGGAATCCGCATGCCCAGGTACGACGCGATTGTCATCGGGGCCCGCTGCGCGGGCGCGTCCACCGGCATGCTTCTGGCCCGACAGGGATATCGGGTGCTGGTCGTAGACCGATCGAGCTTTCCCAGCGACGTCATCTCGACCCACTTTCTCTGGCCGCACGGGACCTCCTACCTGAACCGGTGGAGCCTGCTGGACCAGGTGCTGGCGGTCACCCCGGCGCACACCGAGGTCACGTTCGTCAACGACGGAATTCCGCTCACCGGTTCGGTGCCGGACGACCTTCTGCGCGCGTACTTCCGCGACTGGCATGGCGACGACTCGGGCGTGGTGCGCTCGTACGCCTCGATCCGCCGGCACGTGCTCGACCAGATACTGGTCGAGGCGGCGAGCAAGGCCGGCGCCGAGGTGCGAACAAACTTTGCGGTCCGGGAGCTCATCATCGAGGGCGACCAGGTCGTCGGGGTACGGGGACGCGACTCCGACGGGCAGTTGGTCGAAGAGCGTGCCCGAATCGTGATCGGTGCCGACGGACGTAACTCGTTCGTCGCCCGCTCCCTCGGCCTGCCGAAGTTCGACGAGCGGCCCCGGTGCACCTTCGCCTACTGGAGCTACTACTCCGGCTTTGACCTCGGCCCGGCGCAGCTGCACCGGCGTGGTCGGCTGGCCTGCGCCGTGGCACCCACCAACCACGACCAGAACATGGTCCTGGTCTGGGGTCCGAGCGAGTGGTCCCGTGAATTCCGCCGTGATGTGCCCGGCAACCTCCAGCGGGCGCTGGATTTCGTCAGCCCGGACCTGGGCGAGGTGGTCCGGACGCAGGGCGTGCGGGCGGAGCGCATCTACGGCACGCTGGACCAGTCCGCGTTCCTCCGGCCGCTGGCCGGACCGGGCTGGGTGCTGGTCGGCGATGCCGAGTCGGCCAAGGACCAGTGCACCGCGATCGGGATGACCCATGCCTTCCGGGGTGCGGAGTTGGTCGCCGACGCGTTGGGCCGGTGGCTCTCCGGGGACGTGTCGCTCAACGAGGCGATGGCCAGCTATGAAGGCCGCCGCCGCAGCCAGAACGCCGCCGCCTACTACGACTACGTCTGCACGCTCGCGGAGATGCGACCGTACCGCCACGACGAACTGCAGTTGTTCGTGGCGTTGCGCGGAAACCAGCAGGAGATCGACCGGTTCGTCGCCACCCACGCCGACGTCGCGCCGGTTTCGGAGTTCTTCCAGGCGTCGAACCTTCTCCTCCTCAACGACGCCGCGAAGGAGACCTCGGCCGGCTATCCGGTGTTCGAGGACTTCCCCGCGACCGCTCGGATGTACCAGCAGAAC
Source organism: Salinispora cortesiana (assembly GCF_000484695.1). Classification (GTDB taxonomy): domain Bacteria; phylum Actinomycetota; class Actinomycetes; order Mycobacteriales; family Micromonosporaceae; genus Micromonospora; species Micromonospora cortesiana. The sequence continues at coordinate 83,497 of NZ_AXVR01000019.1, forward strand.
CTGTTCGCCTGACCCGTACCCCGCCAGGAGATCGACTGTGTCCCTGCCTGAGCTTGACCAACGCGACGACGACGAACTGATCGAGACCATCCTCGCGGCCGCCGGCCGGCGCGATCTGGTGGCCATGGCGGTAGCCGCGGCCGAGGTCTCCGAGATGACCCGTAACTGGGCCACCCACATCCCGTGGGACGAGTTCGGCTCGTTGGACGAGAGCACCCTCGGCGAGGTGGTCGCCGACCTGACCCAGATGTGGGAACCCGTCGACCTGCAGGTTGACGCCGACGAGGAGTACGCGCTCGACAAGAACGCCTACGACTTCTACCGGCCGGCTGGCCGTAACCTGATGACCCGTACCGAGGAATTCTATGGGTGGGTGGAGGCGCGGCGGCGGACCGAGACGTGGCAGTACTCCAGGACGCTGGAGGCCGCGCCGAGCAGCGTCGCCCAGATCACCAACGACATCGGCCGGCGTACCCGCGGGATCAACTTCAACTCGCAGGACTATCTGTCGTTCAACACGCACCCGGCGATCCGGGAGGCGGCGACCAAGGCCATGCGTGACTACGGTCCGCACAGCGCCGGGTCACCGATGGTGCTCGGGAACACCCGGATCTCCGACGAACTGGAGGCGTCGCTCGGCGAGTTGGTGCGCGCTGATCAGGTGACGCTCTTCCCAACCGGGTGGGCCGCCGGCTTCGGGGCGATGGCGGGGCTGGTCCGCCAGGAGGACCACGTTCTGATCGACCGGCTGGCGCACTCCTGCCTCCAACAGGGGGCCCGGGCGACCACCCGCAACGTGGTGCGCTACGAACATCTCAACGTTGACGCGGTCCGTCGCCACCTGGTCGACATCCGTCGGCGAGACAGCCGCAACGGCATCCTCGTCGTCACGGACGGCCTCTTCTCGGTGGATGCTGACTGGCCGGATCTGGTGACCCTGCAGCGGGTGTGCCGGGAGCATGACGCGACGCTGCTCGTTGATGTGGCGCACGACCTGGGTTCGATGGGCCCGGGTGGCACCGGTGTGCTCGGGATGCAGCACGTGCTCGGTGACATCGACATCGTGATGGGCGCCTTCTCCAAGACGTTCTGCTCCAACGGCGGCTTCGTCGCCTCGGCCTCTCCCGCGCTCAAGCAGTACCTCAAGATGTTCGGCGGGTCGCACATGTTCTCCAACGCGCTGTCCCCCGTGCAGACCGCTGTGGTCCTGGAAGCCTCGAAGATCATCCGCTCCGCGGAGGGAGATTTCCTCCGTTCCCGGCTACACACCGCCGTCACCGCGCTTCGCGAGGAGCTGACCGGGTACGGGTTGACCTGCATGGGTGAGCCGTCGCCGATCGTGCCGCTCCTGATCGGAAACGAGAAGCTGGCGCGGATCGCGAACCGCCTGCTCTTCGACCGCGGGGTGCTCGCGTTCATGGTGGAGTTCCCGGTGACTCCGACGGGCTCGTCCCGGTTCCGGCTTCAGGTGCAGGCAAACCATGAGCCGGATGAGGCCCGCGCCGCAGCAAAGATCATCGCGGATGCGATCGCCGACGCCCGCACCTACCTGTCCAGTGCCTTCGGGAGTACAGAGCGGTAGCCATCGCCACACCTCATTCGGCGATCCCGGCCGGCCGTTTCGTCCAGTTGGACGGCGACGTGTGCGTAGTCAGATCGCGGCCAGGGCCTTGGTGATGTTCCACTCGGCCAAGCCCAGCATCCACTGGCGGTCCGGGAAGTCCCACGGAAGATGACCCGGTCTCCTAAACCCCGAGATACGGCTGTTGGCCGGCACCCGACTCCGGTGCCGGCCAACAGCGTGCTCCCCCCGGGGTGGGGTCGTGATCTTGGTGGTTCAGCTGGTCCCGTGCTCGGTGACCAGCCCGGCGGCGTGGTCAGCGACCCGGTCGGCTCACTTGTTGAGCCGCCACTGGTCCACGGTCTCGCCTCGAAGAACGCTGAGCAGTGCCTCTTTGTTTTCGAAGCTGGTGACCTTGTCCCGGTCCTCGCTCAGGTGGATGTGCCAAAGGTGTGATGGGTCGGAAGAGGCGGCTTCATCCTTGCGGAAGTCCCAGCCTTCCACCTCGTTGTCACTGTCGGCCTGCCCGAAGAACTCACGCCAGCCGTCCAGTCGAGGGTCATCGGGATCCTGGCCGGAGGCGAGCAGGCGGCTGGAGTACTCCGCGATGTTGGTGGCCTCCGAGAAGGTCCAGTCGTAGGCAGCGGCCTTGTCCGAAGGTCCGCCCTGGTCGTTGTCGTCAAGGACGGAGTAGTCGGTGGGGCCGTTGGCCGCGCGGGTGTTGTGATAGCCGGGCTTGTCGGTGTAGATACCGCCGTCGGCCGTGCCTGGCTGCAACTTCAGAAGTTCCTCCTGCAGCCACGACGAAGCCTCGGCCACCTTGTCCGGGTTACCAGCAGCGGTTGCGGGCGTGGCGGTCACCGCGAACGCTCCGCCTAGAGTCGCGGACGCAGCCACGGCCAGCACACTACGACGCAGAATCGTGTTCATGAGAATGCTCCATTCGGGGGTCGACACCCCACACGCACCCGAAAGGGGGGTCAGGCGGCAGGGGTGCAAGCACCGTCCGGCGCTCAACAGAACAGGGAAAGAAGATCCTCGGCTACCGCGGTCCGGGGACACGCACGGT
>NZ_AXVR01000020.1 GCF_000484695.1 Salinispora cortesiana
CACCGGCATGCTCCGCGATCGTCCAGCAGTTCTTCCGCGGCAACGGCGCCAGCAAGCCCCGGACAAAGTCACGCACCCGACGGCGAGGCTCCGGCCTACGGAAACGCTGCCCGACCGTCAGCATCAAGTCGTCGAACAACACCCGCCACCGCTGGGCGTCTACCCTGTATCCGGCAGCCACCGCTGCATCATGGTCAGTCCACACAACCGTCCATGATCGGCGGTGGCTGCCCTCGTTCCCGCGTCGCATCAAACCGCAGCTCAGTCAAGGTCAACAACCCCGGCTGGAGTACTAGGTGAGGAAGCGGGTACGGCGGCGGCGTCCGATCAGGTAGGCCGCGCCGCCGAGGAGTAGGAGGGCGCCACCGATGCCGGCCGCGGTCGCGGTGTTGGCGCCGGTTAGGGGGAGGCCGCCTCCTTCGCCGCTGGCGGCGCTCAGGCTGGTGGAGGGGGTAGGGGTCGGTGTGTCAGTGGCGGGGGTGGTGGGCGAAGCGGTCGCCGTGGTGCTCGGGGTGGGTGCGGCGGTCGCCGTGGTGCTCGGGGTGGGTGTGGGCTGAGCTGCGCAGTCAAGCTCACGTGCGGCGTACAGGCCGTCGTTGAGGAAAGCCAGGTAGGCGTCCATGCTCGAGGTGTGCAACACCTCTTGCGCGGCCTCGTCCACGTTGGTGCCACCGGCCGCCATCGCCTGGTTCACCTTGATCCTCAGGTCAATCGACCACGAGCCCTCTATGCCTGTCTTGAGGAATGTGCGGAGATCATCTTCGCTGCCGCTCAGCGCGGTCTGCAGTGCGCGAGGCGTAGCGACAAACGAGTGGTCGTTTGCCGCCTCCAGGAGCCGGAACGCCAAGAGCCGCACCTTGCCGTAGTGGGCGGTGTCCGGATCAATGGTGACGAGCTCGCGGATGTCCTTGTAGACCTTGCGCTCGACCATTTGGCAGGTCTCGTCCAGGCCGAGTGGCGGGGTTTGGGCCGCTGCCGGTGTTGCCGGTATGACAAAAGCCAGCGCCATTAGGGCGCCGGCCAGGATCTTCCCACGCATGTGGTTCCCTCCCGTGAAGTAGAGCGCAGAGATGCTACCCCACCGGATGAGAAGGGTTGGGCGTCAGCGATGTGGATCACGAGGATGGCTGGCTGTGCCGTCTCGCTCGTGAGCGCAACCGTTGCATCGCCTCCTGGCGAACAAGCGCGGCCCGTAGCCGCTGCGCCAACAACCCGGAGGACCCCAGGCGAGCATGCCCATCGCCGCGACAGACGGCCCACCACCACGCCCGCAACCGATCCACATCGATGAGTTCAGCCGGGCCGAAGGAGCCGGCGTCGGTCGCGAATCATCGAGGATAGGGACACCTCCTTCGACTTCCGAGCAGCCGCCAGCAAGCAGACCTGCCCCGTGCGTAACGCAAGGCTTTCGAACGATACTGTGGACACGTTAAGTTCCCGCCAGAACGTAAATCGATATTTTGATTGACGTCTGTCATGTATGTGACCCCCCTACGCGGATGCTGAGGCAGGGCGCAGCGGGCGCACAGATGGGGCAGCTCGACAGCGAGCGGAGCGAACTGGTCACTGGCAGCCCCGGCCGCGCCACCGGCCCCGGCACCGCCACCAGCCCCGGCCCTGGCAACCGCCCCGGGCGATGTCAACCCTCATGACCACCCCGACCGTCACAGGGAGTTATGCGGTGGTGGTCGTGGTGGGCCGGGCAGAGCGGTGGCTCGGTGCCGCTGCGGGGTGAATCACACTTCGCCACAGGGTGGGAACGGGTGGTCATCGGTCGTGGTCGCCGGCCTACACTCGGCGGCACAACTGAATGCCTCATCCAGAGGGGCTGAGGGACACGGCCCGACGACGCCCCGGCAACCACCCCACGTGATCACCCAGAGTGATCGGCGGGGCAGGTGCCAATTCCGGCCCCGCCGCAGAGTGCGACGCGGGGGCAGATGAGAGGAATCTCGAGATGACGTCCACCGTCGCCCCGTCCGGGATCGACCCCGCCACCAGCCCGGCCCGCGCCCTGGTCTGCCGTGCCTGTTCGGCCCGGTACCCACTCATCGCCCAGCATGCCTGTTACGAGTGCTTCGGCCCGCTGGAGGTCGACCACGACCCCGCTGCGCTGGCCGCCGTCACCCGCGAGCAGATCGAGGCCGGCCCGCGCAACATCTGGCGGTACGCGCCGCTGCTGCCGGTCGGTCAGGACCCGGTCAGCCGGGTCACCCTCGACCCGGGCTTCACCCCGCTGGTCGCGGCCCCCCGGCTGGCCGCCGAGTTGGGCCTCACCGCGCCGCTCTGGGTCAAGGACGACAGCGCCAACCCGACCCACTCGTTCAAGGACCGGGTGGTGTCGGTGGCGCTGACCGCCGCCCGGTCGTTGGGCTTCACCCGATTCGCCTGCGCCTCCACCGGAAACCTGGCCAACTCGGTCGCCGCGCACGCCGCCCGCGCCGGTGCCCCGTCGGTGGTGTTCATCCCTAGCGACCTGGAGCAGGGCAAGGTGCTCACCACCGCCGTGTACGGCGGGGACCTGGTCGCGATCGACGGTTCGTACGACGACGTGAACCGGCTCTGCGGCGAACTGGTCGAGACCGACGAGTTCGAGGACACCGCCTTCGTCAACGTCAATGTGCGGCCCTACTACGCCGAGGGCTCGAAGACGCTCGGCTACGAGGTGGCCGAGCAACTCGGCTGGCGAATCCCCGCCCAGGTGGTGATTCCGATGGCCTCCGGTGAGCTGCTGACCAAGGTTGACAAGGCGTTCGCCGAGCTGGTCGAGATTGGCCTGGTCGAGGCGCCGGCCGGTGGCTGGCGGGTGTTCGGGGCGCAGTCGGCGGGCTGCAGCCCGATCGCCGCTGCCCTGCATGCCGACAGTGACACCATCAACCCGGTCAAGCCGACCGGCATCGCCAAGTCGCTGAACATCGGTGATCCGGCCGCCGGCCCGTACGCCCTGGAGTCGGTCCGCCGTACCGGCGGTTGGATGGCGGCGGCCGACGACGACGAGATCCGGGCCGGGATCCGGCTGCTGGCCCGTACCGCCGGGGTCTTCGCCGAGACCGCCGGCGGGGTGACCGTGGCGGTGCTGCGAAAGCTCGTCGAGTCCGGCCGGCTCGACCCGACCGCCGAGACGGTGATCTTCAATACCGGCGAGGGGCTCAAGACCCTGGAGGCGGTGGCGGATCAGGCCGGCCCAAGCCACCGGATCAAGGCGTCGCTGCGGGCGGCCCGGGACGCCGGCCTGATGGGTTGATCGGCCGGTTGAAGATTGATCAGGCCCGGACTGCGTAAAACCTGCCCGTGCGGGCTTGACGTCCGGTTTATCATGGCGAAAAATATCTAGTGCGGGAGGGCTCTCGCCGGAGACTTGTTCTTTCGACCCAGCGCCAGCGGCGTTGTGTGGGAGTCCCTCCCGACCATCCCTATTTTTCCTGATTCGGGCCGCCGATAAATGGCTGGACCGGTCAGCGCCTCGTGGCGCAGGCTGCGGGCATGAGCGTCATCGTTACTCCCTTCGGCCCCGCCGACGACCAGGCAATCGCCGCGGCAGTCCAGATCGGGGCAGCCGCCGCCGTGGTTGATATGCCTGACTTTCCGCTTTTCTGCCCACAGCGGCTCATCGGTTCTGTGCGGCACCCGATGCCCGGCGACGCGCCGGTGCACCTGCTGGCCCACCTCGATGGTGCGGCCGCCGGCCTACTCACCCTCGAGCTGCCGCAGCTGGATAACACCGAGAACGCCTCCGTCGAACTGACGGTGTATCCGGCCGCCCGACGCCGGGGAGTCGGCCGGGTGCTGTTCGATCGCGCGGTCGAGCTGGCCCGGGAGCACGGGCGCAAGCGGCTGACCGCGATGACCCTGGACACGGTGGCGGCCGGCGCCGCCTTCGCCCGGACACTCGGGGCGGACTCCGTGCTGGCCGACGTCCGCCGCCAGCTGGACCTCGACCAGCTCGACCCCGCGGTGCTGGCTCGCCTGCTGGCCGAGGCCCAGGACCGGGCCGCCGACTACCAGGTGGTGTTCTGGCAGGGCCACACCCCGGCGGAATACCAGGCCGATGTCGCCTACCTCGAGGGGCGACTCGTCAGTGACGCCCCGATGGGGGGCCTGGCGTGGGAGCCGGAGCAGTACGACGCCGAGCGGGTCCGGGCCACCGAGGCCGCGTTGGACGCGCGCGGCCGCCGTCGCTACCAAGCCGGAGTACGGCACCGGGCTTCCGGCCGGCTTGTCGGGTGGACCTTGCTCGACGTGGCGGCCACCGTCGACTGGCACGCGCTCCAGCAGATCACCCTCGTGGACCCGGAGCACCGGGGCCACCGCCTCGGCCTGCTCGTCAAGCTCGAAAACCTGCGGTACCTGCGGTCGCACGAACCGGCGGTGCGGGTCATCAACACCTTCAACGCCGCCGCCAACGACCACATGATCGCCATCAACGAGCAGCTCGGGTTCCGGGTCGCGGACCATTGGACCAACTGGCAGTTGACGATCTGAGTGTGACGCGGCCCTACTGATCGTGCTGACATCTGTTGCATGATGGCGGGCATGACGGAGACCCCGCACCCCCTGTACGACAGGCACGCCGAGACCCTCGACCGGGCGCTGACCGCCATCTCGCAGCGCGGGTACTGGTCCGCCTACCCGGAGTCGCCCAGCCCGCGGGTGTACGGCGAGACCGCCGCCGACGACGGCAAGGCGGCCTTCCAGGCGTACCTCGGTCGTGACTTTCCCCTTGACCAAGCTGGCGACGGGAGCACGGTCCGGACCGAGGTCAGCCCCTTCGGCGTCGACCTGGGAGTCGGCTACCCGCACGCGAGCGCCGACCAGCTCACCGCTGCGGCCGCCACGGCACTGCCGTCGTGGCGGGACGCCGGCCCCCGGGCGCGGGTCGGCGTCTGCCTGGAGATCCTGGATCGGCTGCACCGCAACGTCTTCGAGCTGGCCAACGCGGTGCAGTTCACCAGTGGGCAGGCGTTCGTGATGGCCTTCCAGGCGGGTGGGGCGCACGCGTTGGACCGGGCGTTGGAGGCGCTCGCCTACGCGTACGCGGAGATGACCCGGCACCCGGGCACGGCCGGCTGGGAGAAGGCGGCGGGCAAGGGCGACCCGCTGCGGATGACCAAGACCTTCCACGTGGTGCCGCGCGGCGTCGCGCTGGTGATCGGCTGCAACACCTTCCCGACCTGGAACTCGTATCCGGGGCTCTTCGCCTCGCTGGTCACCGGCAACCCGGTGATCGTCAAGCCGCACCCGCGCGCGGTGCTGCCGCTCGCGATCACGGTGCGCTACGCCCGCCAGGTGCTCGCCGAGGCCGGCTTCGACCCGAACCTGGTGCAACTCGCCCCCGAAGCGCCGGGCGAGAAGCTCGCCTCCGCACTGGCCCAGCATCCGGCGGTGCGGATCGTCGACTTCACCGGCTCCTCCGAGTACGGCGACTGGCTGGAGGCCAACGCCCGGCAGGCGCAGGTCTACACCGAGAAGGCCGGCCTGAACGCGGTGGTCATCGACTCCACCGACGACTTCAGCGGAATGTGCCGCAACCTGGGCTTCACACTGACCCTCTACAGCGGCCAGATGTGCACCACCTCGCAGAACATCCTGATTCCCCGGGACGGCATCGAGACCGACCAGGGGCACAAGAGCTTCGCCGAGGTGGCGGCCGGGATCGCGGCGGCGGTTGGCAAGCTCACCGCCGACCCGGCCCGTAGCGTGGAGTTGACCGGCGCGATCGTCAACGACGGGGTGCTGGAGCGGCTGGACGAGGTGACCAAGGTCGGTGAGTCGGTGCTGGAGTCCCGTACCGTGACCCACCCGGCCTTCCCCGGCGCGGTGGTCCGGACGCCGACCATCGTCCGGCTGAACGCCGACGACACCGCCACCTACACCCGGGAGTGGTTTGGCCCGATCTCGTTCGTGATCGGGACCGACTCGACCGAGCACAGCCTGGAGCTCCTGCGCGCCACGGTGGGTGAGCAGGGTGCGTTGACCGCGGCGGTCTACTCGACCGGGGAGGCGGTGCTGGACGCGGCCGAGACGGCGGCGGTCGAGGTTGGGGTGCACCTGTCGGCGAACCTGACCGGAGGCGTCTTCGTGAACCAGTCGGCGGCCTTCTCCGACTTCCACGGCAGCGGCGCCAACCCGGCGGCCAACGCGGCTCTCACCGACGGTGCCTACGTCGCCAACCGGTTCCGCATCGTGCAGAGCCGTCGCCACGTCTGAGCAGACCCACCGCTCAGCGACTGCGGCGCTCGCAAGCGCGGTGCAACCCTCGCGATCATGATGTGCAGTGGGCAATTCCGGGCGGGTAGCTCCTTTGAGTTGTTGCCCGCCCGGTGCCGGGCTGTCCCCCGTCCAACGCGGCTGGCAAGGTCTTGTCGGTGACGTTCTGCCACTCTTACTCGGTGGCGTGCTGGTGGTGCGGTTCGCTGCTGATGCTGCCGCCTCCGACGGTGAACGCGGCAGGTGGTAGCTACCGGTGATATGCGGGAGTCCCGGCCGACCAGACGGGACTCCGTTGCGAGGTGGGGTCAGTCAGCGGAAAGAGCTTCCGAATCTTGGTAGAGGTTCCAAACAGCGCTGTCGAAGTAAGGACCGTTCCTGAAGACCGGGGCAGCCGAAGTATGGCTGGTGATGCTGTTGATTGTTCCTCTGCCGGTAGAATTATCGTAATTCAGCAGCCAGGGGCCACCTTCGTCTCGTCCTGCATGTCGTTTGACATGATGAGGAGCTTGTCAGGGTAGTTTTGGGTGGTCTGGGCCTGGCGGAATTGTTGAAAATGCGCCGCGCCCGTAGTTTCCTGGATATCCGATTGCCGTTACGGATTGCCACCAGTCTTTGCCTGTGGAAAGGCCGTGGCCACCCACGGCCGAGACGATCTTCCCGTCTGCCCAGTATGGGCGTGTCGCATAGCCGAGAGACGGCCATCGCGTCGATCCTTCAAGGTGACCAAGTCAGTGAAGGAAGTGCGGACGCGATGGCCTATCTGAGAGGGTGAACCCTGTTGAGCTGCTGCGTGAGCCGATCGAGGTCGCGTCGCTAGATGTGTTGCAGGCGATGGCGAAGACGTGTGCGCAGGCGTTGATGTCCGCCGCGGTGAGGTGTTCGGGTCGTTGACCCGCCCCGGGTGGCAGGATCGAATCGGGCAGTATGCACGTGGGTTGATGGTGGACGGGCGGCGTGGGCCGATCCAGCTGATGGCGCGGGCGTCTGTCGGTGTCCTGGCGTGACGGTCCCGCACCCGCGCGGGCAGGCCGGGTGAGGATGCGCTCCCGGTTCGTGCTTCTGCGCGTCCCGCCAGCCGGACGGGTCCTGCTCGCCGCCCGCCGCGACCAGGACCTACCCGAAGCGTGGCTGATCGCCGAATGGCCACCCGACCGCGACGAACCCACCAAGTACTGGCTGTCGAACCTGCCCGCCACCGCCGCGAAACGCACCCTCGCCCGATGGGCGAAACTACGCTGGCGAATCGCACACGACTACCGCGAACTGAAGACCGGCCTCGGCCTCAACCAGCGCGTGCCTAGGGCTTGCGGGCGACACCGGCCCAGTAGTAGGCGGCGTGCGGGTCGGCGGGCCCGCCGTCGTCGGGCTGCCAGGCCGCCACCGGGACGATTCCCGGCTCCACCAGCTCCCAACCCGCGAAGAACCGGGCCACCTCGTCGCGACTGCGGGCCACGAGGGTCATGCCGCTGTCAACGGCGGCGTCAACGGCCGTCTTGACGGCCTCCGGGTTGAAGTCGCCGGTCGGATGAGTAATCGCCACGTAGCTACCGGATGGCAGGGCGTCCATCAGTACGCGAATCTTGCGCCACGGGTCGTCGGCGTCCTCGAGCAGCATCAGGGTCGCGATAATCGTCAGCGCGACCGGCTGGCCAAGGTCAAGCACCTCGCGCAGCTTCCGGTGGTTGACAATCAACTCCGGCTCACGCAGGTCGGCGTGGATGTACTCGCTGCGCCCCTGCTCGGTGCTGATCATCAGGGCCCGGGCGTGGGCCAGGACGATGGGGTCGTTGTCGACATAGACCACTCGGGTCTCCGGGGCGATCTGCTGGGCTACCTCGTGCAGATTCGGCCGGGTGGGGATGCCGGTGCCGACGTCCAGGAACTGCCGCACGCCGGCCTGTCCGACCAGGTAGCGGGCCACCCGGTGGACAAACCGACGGTTCTCGGCGGCCATGGACCGCAGCGTCGGGATCGCCGAAATCAGGGCCTCGGCGACGGCCCGGTCAGCGGCGAAGTTGTCCTTGCCCCCGAGCCAGTAGTCGTAGATCCGCGCGGAGTGTGGCACACCGTTATCTATCGTGGACGACTTGGTCCGCTGCTGATCTGCCGTGGCCGGGTTGCTGCTGGGCACGGTCACCTCCTACTAAGGATGCTCGTGGAGCGGGCGGCACTCAGCCTAGCCGGACATCGACACCAGCGGCATTCCCGGGAGATCGGTGCGGGCGGCATCGGGTGCGCCCCTGAGCTGGGTACGCCGGTCGGTGTTCGGGTCGGTGGCCCGGGACCCGTTCGGCGTCGTACCGTGTCGTTCAGGCCGGGCGGCGCATCTGCAGCTCGGTGAGGGTCGGGATCGTCGGGTGCGGCAGGCGGAGGCCGGTGTCGATGAAGCCCAACCGCCGGTACGCCCGGTAGGCCCGCTCGTTGCCGACCACGACCTCCAGCATCAGCTCGGGACGACCGCAGGCGCGGGACCAGCCGGCCACCGCGTCGATCAGGTCGGGGAGCAGCCCGCTCCCCCGCCAGGACGGGGTGATGTAGACGGCGAAGATGACGGTGAGCCCCGGTTCGTCCGGAGCCACCGTGCCCCCGGCATGTCCGACCAGCCGGCCGCTCGGGTCCGCGACGAACTGCGCGTCGGTGATGCCCGCCGAGGTGTAGGCGATGCGTGCCGCGTAGTCGGTGTGGGGGCGGGCTGCCGCGTCGGCAATCGTCTCCAGGAAGGCCAGCGGTGCGTCGGCGAGCATCTCCAGCCGCAGCGCCCGCATTCGGGCGGCGTCGGCTGGCTGGACGCGACGGACCCGCGCCCGCTGGGCCGATGCCGGCCGCGGATCGGGCTCGCTCGTCATGTCGGTTATCTATCACAACGATGCTCGACGATGGAATCCACTCGGTTCATGTCCGATTTGTGGTCGTGCGCCGCCGTCACGCCTCGTGTAGCGTGCGATTTCGGTCACCGGTTCAGCGGCCGTCGCTGATCGTCGAACCGGTGCCACCCGCCGGTCGGCGTGCCGGCTCGGCCGGGGTGAGTGGAGTCGCGCAGAGTTAGGAAGTGCACCGTGGCACAGGGCACCGTGAAGTGGTTCAACGCCGAGAAGGGCTATGGCTTTATCGCCGTTGACGGGGGGCAGGATGTCTTCGTCCATTTCTCTGCTATCGAGATGGACGGCTACAAGGCGCTGGACGATGGCCAGCGGGTGGAGTTCGAGATCGCCCAGGGTCAGAAGGGCCCGCAGGCCGAACGGGTGCGGGTTGTCGCCTGAGTGACCGGCGCCGCCTCAGGGGGCGACCGGCATAGCGGTCGTCCCCAAGATCGTCGCCGCTCGGCCGCTCGGCCGCTCGGCCGCTCAGCCGCTCAGCCGCTCAGTCGACCGACTGGCTCGGGCTGGTGCGCGGTCGGATCACGCGGCTCCCGCCGCTGTTCGTTCGTGACACGGCTCTCGCCGTGTTGATGCTCTCCTGCCGGATGCGGCTCTCGCCGTGGTGGTGCTCCCGTGCTTGACGTGGCTCGCGCTGTGCATTGCTGCTTCCCTGTTTGACGCGGCTCCCGCTGTGCTGCTGTTCCTTTTCGCCGCAGTGGTCCCGGCGCCGCACTGTCACCTCCGAGCCCTACCTGATGTAGCAGGTAGGGCTCGTTGTCGTGGCTGCCGCGCCGTCGACGTACGAGGGGCTGGTCGAGCCTCGCTCGGCAGACGGTGGAACTCGACTGCCCTGGGCGATCGTGCTTGCACTCGGCAAGGGGGAGTGCTAAACAGGTCTTGGCACTCGCATACCGTGAGTGCCAATGGTCGGGGCGGGAGGGCCACGGTTGCAGCGGCGTCGCAAGACGCGGGTGCGGCAGTTGGCCGGTCGTCGCGGGCTATCCGGCCCGGCCGACGGACATCGTCGTCGCCAGGTGGCGATGTCTGAAGGTGCGTAACCAGGCGGCCCATCCGGGAGACACCCTCTCGGGTGGCCCGTGAGTGTCCAGGAGGACAACGCCGTATGGCCAAGATGATCGCGTTCGACGAGGAAGCTCGCCGCGGCCTCGAGCGGGGCATGAACCAGCTCGCTGACGCCGTGAAGGTGACCCTCGGCCCCAAGGGCCGCAACGTCGTGCTCGAGAAGAAGTGGGGCGCTCCCACCATCACCAACGATGGTGTGAGCATCGCCAAGGAGATCGAGCTCGAGGACCCGTACGAGAAGATCGGCGCTGAGCTGGTCAAGGAGGTCGCGAAGAAGACCGACGACGTCGCCGGTGACGGCACGACGACGGCGACCGTCCTGGCCCAGGCCATGGTCCGTGAGGGCCTGCGTAACGTGGCCGCCGGCGCCAACCCGATGGCCCTGAAGCGGGGCATCGAGACCGCGGTCGCCAGCGTCTCGGAGGAGCTGCTGAAGCTCGCCAAGGACGTCGAGACCAAGGAGCAGATCGCCTCCACCGCCTCCATCTCCGCTGGTGACCCCAGCGTCGGCGAGATCATCGCCGAAGCGATGGACAAGGTCGGCAAGGAAGGCGTCATCACCGTCGAGGAGAGCAACACCTTCGGCCTGGAGCTTGAGCTCACCGAGGGTATGCGCTTCGACAAGGGCTACATCTCCGCGTACTTCATGACCGACCCGGAGCGGATGGAGGCCGTCTTTGACGACCCCTACATCCTGATCGTCAACAGCAAGATCTCCTCGGTCAAGGACCTGCTCCCGATCCTGGAGAAGGTCATGCAGTCGGGCAAGCCGCTGCTGATCATCGCCGAGGACATCGAGGGCGAGGCCCTGGCGACCCTGGTCGTCAACAAGGTCCGGGGCACCTTCAAGTCCGTCGCCGTCAAGGCCCCGGGCTTCGGTGACCGCCGCAAGGCCATGCTCGGTGACATCGCCATCCTCACCGGTGGCCAGGTCATCAGCGAGGAGGTCGGCCTCAAGCTGGACGCCGTCAGCCTCGACATGGTGGGTCGCGCCCGTAAGGTCGTGGTGACCAAGGACGAGACCACGATCGTCGACGGTGCCGGCGACGCCGAGCAGATCCAGGGTCGGGTCAACCAGATCCGGGCCGAGATCGACAAGAGCGACTCCGACTACGACCGGGAGAAGCTGCAGGAGCGGCTGGCCAAGCTGGCCGGCGGCGTTGCGGTGATCAAGGTCGGCGCGGCCACCGAGGTCGAGCTGAAGGAGCGCAAGCACCGCATCGAGGACGCCGTTCGCAACGCGAAGGCTGCCGTCGAGGAGGGCATCGTCCCGGGTGGTGGCGTCGCGCTGGTGCAGGCCGGCAAGACCGCCTTCGACAAGCTCGACCTGACCGGTGACGAGGCGACCGGCGCCCAGATCGTCAAGATCGCGCTGGACGGCCCGCTGCGGCAGATCGCCGTCAACGCCGGCCTTGAGGGTGGCGTTGTTGTCGAGCACGTTCGTGGCATCGAGGCCGGCCACGGCCTCAACGCCGCGACCGGTGGCTACGTGGACCTGATGGCCGCGGGCATCATCGACCCGGCCAAGGTGACCCGTTCGGCGCTGCAGAACGCGTCGTCGATCGCGGCGCTCTTCCTCACCACCGAGGCCGTCGTGGCGGACAAGCCGGAGAAGACCCCGGCTGCCCCGGCTGGCCCGGGCGGCGGGGAAATGGACTTCTGAGTCCAGTCTCGCGAGATTGGAGGGGCGGGCCGTTCAGCGGTCCGCCCCTTTGCGCGTTTATGTCGGTAGCGGCCGTTGATTGCGCCGCTTCTGCGTCTGGTCGTACGGCTGGGGTGCCGGGACCGGCTCGTCCACGACCGGCACCGGTTCGTCGGCGGGCGGTTCGTCGGTGCCGTCCATCTCCGCCCGCTGCTCGGCGTCGCCGAAGTCGAGGCGGTCAAAGGGCAACGGCGGCCCGGGCTGTTCGTCGTCCGTCGTCATGTGGGCCTCCTCCACCGAAACGGTAGGGGCCGTTGCCGGCTAATGGGGGCGAATGACGCTATCGGATGATCTATCCTATTCGTCGGTTATTGCCCCCCGAGGCTCCGCCGGTACCCGAAGAAGACTCGCTCGATCCAGGCGCCCGCGCTGCCCGAGTAGAACCGAACCGGCCCCACCCAGCCAATCTGCGCCTGCGTGATCCCCGCGGCCCGCTGGTCGGCCAGGCAGCGACGCAGCAGCACCCCACCGATCCCGGACCCCGCTGCGGCCGGCGCGGTGCCCATCGGGCCGAACCAACCCGGCCGGGACGAACCCCAGGCGGCGAAGCCGAGAAGGTCGCCGTCGCGTTCGGCGAGATGGCAGCCGGCCCGGTCCCGGCCGATCGACTCGGCCACCTCCGCAGCCCAGGTGCCGTCGAAGGTCCCCGACGCGAACGCCGTCAGCGCCGGCAGATCTGCCGGCTCCGCCCGCCGTACCGTCACTCCTTGATCGGCCAGCCGCTGCTCCGCCGGTGCCGTCGTCCGCAGCGCTGGGCTCTCGACATCGGAGAGGTCCGCGGTCATGTTCCAGGCCGTACTGTCCCGGGCGTACCCGAGCGCCTCCGCCGCGCAGATCGCCGGCGTGTAGCGCACATCAATGCCGGGCCAGGCATAGTACGGCGGGTTGCCGGCCAGCAGCACCTCCCTCGCCCCGAGGTCGGCGAGCCGTTGCTCGGCGCGTGACACCAGTGCCCGCGCCACGCCCCGCCGCCGGTGCGCCGGCTCCACCGCGATCAGGTCCACATGTGCGGCTGGGCTGCTCGGCGCGGAAAGCGAGCCGAGCAGTACGCCGATGAGCCGGTCTTCCCGGTGCGCGCCCAGTGCAACGACGGGGCGGTTCGCGACCGCCCGAGGCCAGAGCGTCTCCACGATGGCCCCCGCCTCGGCGGCGTCGTCCGGCAGATCCAGGGACCGGCCGCACAGCTCGATCACGGTCGGCAACTGCTCCGGCGTCAGCTCGGTGAACAACAGGTCCATGGACGCTGACCCTAGGCCACCAGAGCACTGTTGTTAAGAAGGTTCCCTGCCGTCGGCGTACGGGGCCTGCGTCCGCGCACCGGAGCGCCCGGCCCGGTCGGCGGAAACTTCGGCCTACGCGTGGCGTTCAGCCTCGGGCGGCGCGGACGGCGGCGTACGCGTCCACCAGGCCGGCGCCCGCGACATGCGCCGCGTCGCCGCACCGGTCGCCACTGACCCGGACCGCGGTGGCGGTCTCGGTCAGGATCTGGCGCGTCCGAGGTAGATCCCCGATCAACGCCGGATTGGCCGACCACATCAGCGCCGCCACCCCGGCCACCTGCGGAGTCGCCATCGATGTGCCGCTGAGCGTGCCGTACCCGCCACCCGGCAGCGCGCTGCGCACCTCCGCGCCAGGGGCGACCAGGTCCGGCTTGGCGCCGCCGCCGGGGCCCGGGCCGCGCGAGGAGAAGTCGGCCACCTGTCGCTGCCGGTCGACGGCACCGACAGTCAGGACATCCGGGTGGAAGGCCGGCGAATCCTCGATCGAGCGGCAGCGGGGCCCGGTGTTGCCGGCGGCTACCACCACGAGGATCCCCGCAGCGGCCAGGGCGGCAACGGCCGGCTGGAGCGCCCCAGAATCACAGCCCTCCAGCGCGGGGCAGGCCCACGAATTGGTGAGGATCTCCGGCGCGCGGTGTGGGCGACCGTCGCGGAACGGGTCCCCACCGATGGGAAAGGGTGCCAGCATGAACTGGAGGCAGTCCAGATAGAGCGCGGGGTTGCCGAGGTTGCGGTCCAGATTGACACAGCCGGTCCAGGTGGCCCCGGGGGCGACCCCGACCCCGTCCCGCCCAACCGCGCTGCCGAGCGTGTGGGTGCCGTGCCCGCCCCGGTCCCGCGGGGCCGAGGTGACGTTCCAGGGGTCGAACCACGAGTCGACACCGCCCCGGAAGCCGGCCGCCAGCCCCGGATGGGTGCCATCCACCCCCGAGTCGGAGCTGCCCACGGTCACCCCCGTACCGGTGATCCCCAGCTCCGACCAGACCCGGTCGGCTCGGATCAGCCGGATGTTCCACTCCGCGCCCGGCTGTGGTGCGGTGTCCCCCTGGGCGACAGGGGCGGGCGCGGGCAGTGGGCGGGCCCGCTGGCTGACCAGCACCCGATCCACCTCGGGACGGTCCGCCAGCCAGGCCCGCACCAGCGGCCCGCCGTCGACCTCGATCGCGTTGACCAGGTAGTAGGGCGTGTGGTCCAGCCGGAACCGGCGCAGCTCCCGGCGCAGGTCGGCCTGCGTCCGCTCGGCGGTCTCCACCAGCCGTTGGTATACCTCGGCTGCCCGGCGGTCGCGACCGGCCCGCCCGGTGGCGGCGGGTACGCCGCTCAGGTCGGCCTGCTCCCGGAGCACCACGAAGAGCCGTTCACCATGCAGCCCGGGCTGCCCCGGCCCGACCGCTACCGCCCCGGTCGCCACCAGCAGGGTGGCCGCCGCCGCCCCGGCCACCGCCCGACTGGGCCGGGCGCCGGGGCGGCGGACGAGCGTCACCCCGTACCCGATGGCGAGCAGGACCACGACGGTGAAGCCGGCAGCGGCGGCGACCGCCACCCAGAAGGGCACGTCCCGGGAGGTGGCCAGCACCAGGCTGACCTCCTCCGGGTCGGCCCAGGCGAGCGGGCCGAAGACACTCAGCCCAACCAGCCCGGCGACGGCGGGCCCGACGCCGGTCGCTGTCCGCCGGGCGGTGGTGGCCAGGGCCGCCAGCGCGAACCCGGTCGGCGGCAGCGTCAGCAGCAGCGGCAGCTGGGCGCCGGACTGCCCGACTCCCGCCCCGAGCAGCAGCAGAACGACGCCGGCGACCAGACCGTCCACCAGCACCAGCTGGCCTGGTCGGGGCGGAGTGTCGGCGCTGCGGCGGGACCAGAACCCGTCGGACAGGAGCACGGCTGCCAGCCCACCGACGGCCGCAGCGGCGAGTGCGGCGAGCAGTGTCTCCAGCAGCCCACCGAGCGCACCGACCCAGACCCACGGCAGCAGCAGGGCCAGCCCGCCGGTGAGCCCGAGCAGCGTCACCGGGGCGAGGGGTGAGGTGCGCCGCCGGTCCGACTCGCCCCCCGGGCCCCTCGGGGCGATCCGGTGGGCGACGAGCCGGTGGATGAGCAGGGCGGCCAGCCCGGCCGTGCCGGCAAGCGTCACCAGATACGCCTCGTGCTGCACCGGCGGCAGCGCCCGCAGCAGGCTCAGCGCGCCGAACACCAGCAGACCCACCAGCCAGAGCCGGCCGACGGCGCGGACCACGCGGGAGCGGGGCAGCAGGGCGAGTGGCAATGTGGGGATGCCGGCCAGGGCCACCACCGCGACGGTGGTCACCGGCCAGAGCCAGACCAGCCGGTCCACGCCCATCAGGAGGAGGAACTGGTCGGTCAACCAGCCGCCGAGCTGGGTGACCACGGTGAGGCCGACGATCCACAGGCCGAGGAAGACGGCGGCGATCACCGGCACGGGGCTGCTCCGCGGTGGGCCGGCCGGGCTCGGGAGGGGGTGGGCTGGCCAGGGTCCGGGCTGCACCGGCACACCGTACGTTGTCGTCGGCTTAGCCGCAGTACGTCGTCGGATTCACCGCCGTACGACGTCGAACCGTCGTCGGTCGGTGCTGGGACGGAGTGTCCCGGAATTCGCTGCTGCCCTGGCCGGGACGGGGCGGGCTAACGTGGAGGCGTGCGTGACCCGAATGTGTCCCGAGCGACGGCCAGCCAGCTCTCTCCGCAACGGCGCACCGCCGACCTGCGTAGCCTGGCGGCCGAGCACTTCGATGTCCTGATCATTGGCGGCGGGGTCACCGGCGCTGGCGCCGCTCTGGACGCCGCCTCGCGTGGCCTGAAGGTCGCCCTCGTCGAGGCGCGCGACTACGCGGCCGGCACGTCCAGCCGGTCCAGCAAGCTGATCCACGGTGGCCTGCGCTACCTCGAACAGCTCGAGTTCGGTCTGGTCCACGAGGCGCTCACCGAGCGGGGCCTGCTGGCCACCCGGCTCGCGCCGCACCTGGTCCGTCCGGTGCCGTTTCTGGTGCCGCTGCTCGGTCGCGGGCTCCGGGACCTGCCGGCTAGGACGCTGCGCCGCTCCTACTACGGCGCGGGCGTGGCGGCGTACGACGCTTTCGCCGGCGTCTTCGGCGGCGGCCGGGGGATGCCGCTGCACCGGCACCTGACCCGAGAGGGGGTCCGCCGGACCTTCCCGAGTCTCAAGACGGAGGGGTTGGCCGGTGCGATCCGTTACTACGACGGTCAGGTCGACGACGCGCGGCTGGTGGTCACCCTCGCCCGGACCGCGGCCAGCCTCGGCGCGACCGTGGTCACCAGCGCCCGCGCCGTCGGTCTGATCCGGCAGGCCCGCGAGGTGACCGGGGTTCGGGTTCGGGACCTGGAGGCGCCGGCCGACTCCCCGGACGCCGAGTTCGAGGTGCGGGCCCGCACCGTGATCGCGGCGACCGGGGTGTGGAGCGACGACATGTCCCGGATGCTCGACGACGTCGGGCTACGCCCCCGGGTTCGGGTCCGGGCCTCGAAAGGCGTGCACTTGGTGGTGCCCCGATCGGCGATCACCGGCGAGACCGGGCTGATCCTGCGAACCGCCACCAGCGTGCTCTTCGTCATCCCCTGGGGCGGGCACTGGATCATCGGTACGACCGACACCGACTGGCGGCTGGACCGCTCCCACCCCGCGGCCTCCGCTCGGGACATCGAGTATCTGCTGGCACAGGTCAACACCGTCCTGGACCGGCCGCTGACCACCGCCGACATCGAGGGCGTGTACGCGGGTCTGCGACCGCTGCTGGCCGGCGAGGCGGACTCCACCTCCAAGCTGTCTCGGGAACACGCGGTGATCGAGCCGATGCTCGGGCTGCTGCTGGTCGCCGGGGGCAAGTACACGACGTACCGGGTGATGGCCGCGGACGTGGTCGACCGGGCGGCGCACCGGCTCGGCGCGGCGCGGCGGTCCCGAACGGCCGACCTGCCGTTGCTCGGCGCCGACGGGTACGCCGCCATGTGGCGGGACCGGGCGGACCTGGCCCGCCGGCACGGGGTGCCGGTCGGCGTGGTCGAGCATCTGCTGGAGCGCTACGGCAGCCTCACCCTGGAGTTGTTGGCTCTGATCGACGCCGACCCGTTGCTCGGTTCCCCGTTGGCCGGCGCGCCGGAGTACCTGGCCGCCGAGGTGACCTACGCGACCCGGGCGGAGGGGGCGCTGCACCTGGAGGACGTGCTGGATCGGCGGACCCGGATCTCTATCGAGACCGCGCACCGCGGCTTGGCGTCGGCCGAGCACACGGCGGAACTGATGGGCGCGGTGCTGGGCTGGAACGCCGAGACCCGGGCCCGGGAGGTGGCGCACTACCGGGCGCGGGTGGCGGCGGAGCGCAACTCACAGCTGATGCCGGATGACGCGACGGCCGACACGGCCCGGCTCGGTGCACCCGATGTCCGTGGCTTCGCCGCCGACCGGGGGGACGAGGATTCGGTGGAGAGCGCCGCCCCCTCCCCGTAGCGACGGAGCCGGGTCAGCGCACCTAACCTGGTTGAACGGGCCCGTTGGGTCAGAGCACCTTGCCCGGATTGAATAGGCCTGTCGGGTCCAGCGCCGCCTTGATTGCCTGATGCACCCGGATCCCGACCGGACCGATCTCCTCGGCCAGCCACTCGCGCTTGAGCAGCCCGACTCCGTGTTCGCCGGTGCAGGTGCCCCCCAGTTTGAGCCCCAACCGCATGATCTCGTCGAACGCGCGTCGTCCCCGGTCGAGGCTTGCCGGGTCTGCCCGGTCAACCACTATGTTCGGGTGCAGGTTGCCGTCTCCGGCATGCCCCACCACACCGATCGGCACGTCGCACTCGGTGCCGATCCGCGCCACCCCGTCGAGCATGGCGGCCAGCGATCCGCGCGGCACCGCCACGTCGTCAATGACCAGGCCGCCGTTGCCATCCGGGTACGTGTCAGCGGCGAACCGCTCCATCGCCGGGTGCGCCAGTCGTCGCGCCTGTAGCAGCGCTGCTGCCTCGGCTGCGTCGGTGGCCGCGTACACCTCGTCGGCGCCGGCCGCTGTGCAGACCGCCGTGAGCGCGGCGAGGTCGTCGGCGGCGCGTGCGCCGGTGTCGACGGCGGCCAGCAGCAGCGCGGCGGCATCCTGGCGCAGGCCCATCGGCCGGTACGCCTCGATGGCGCGCAGGTGCGTCTGGTCGAGCAGTTCCAGCAGACTGGGGGAGAGGCCCTCGGCGGCGATCTTCGCCACCGCGGCCCCCGCGGTGATGGTGCTCGGGAAGACCGCCACCATGGTCAGCGACTCCGCCGGAGCGGGCCGCAGCGCTACGGTCACCTCGGTGAGCACACCGAGGGTGCCCTCGGAGCCGACGAAGAGTCGGGTCAGGTCGTACCCGGCCACCCCCTTCGCGGTACGCCGTCCGGTGCGCAGCACCTCGCCGGAGGCGAGCACCACCTCGAGGCCGAGCACGTACTCGGTGGTCACGCCGTACTTCATGCAGCACATGCCACCGGCGTTGGTGGCGACGTTCCCGCCGATGGTGGACGACTCCCAGGAGCCGGGGTCCGGTGGGTACCACAGCCCGTGCTCGGCGACGGCGGCGCCGAGGGCCGCGTTGACCACTCCGGGTTGCACCACCGCGATTCGGCTGACCGGATCGATCTCCAGGATGGTGGTCAGGGCCGAGGTGCTGATCACGACGGCGCCATCCACCGCGTTCGCCGCGCCCGCCAGCCCAGTCCGGGCACCCTGCGGCACCACCGGCGCCCGGTGCCGCGCCGCGGCGCGTACGACCGCCGCCACCTGGGCGGTGTCCCGAGGGCGGGTAACCACGAGTGGCGTGCCGGCGGCGCAGAGATCTGCCTCGTCACGCTGGTGAGCCCGGAGCAGGTCCGGGTCGGTCAACACCGCGTCGTCACCGAGCGCGGCCCGCAGCTCGTCGAGGAGGGGACCCATGAGCCGAGGCTACGACCCGCGCTGCCCGGCCCCAAACCCGCCCTCACGCCCGTCTTCGCGTCTGCCTCAGACCCATCCTCGCGTCTGACCTAAGACCGCCCTCACGCCCGCCTCCTCCCGTTCCGCTGGCACCGGCCGTTGCCGGTCCGATCCGGGCGTGCGGTAGGGAAACGCTGCGGAGAGGATTCGACCGGGTGTGGTGTGGGTAGTACCCGCCGTGGCCTGGGACGAGCGACCTTCACTGGGGTAGCGACTCGGTCGCGGGATGGCGGTGGAATGGACATCGACGGCGCCCGGCTCGCGGCGACGGTGCAGCGGCTGCGCCGTCGTGGTCAGGCGAATCTCCAGGACCGGGTGTCCCGGGTCCGCGCGACGCTGGTGCTCTCCGTGCAGGCCGGACTCGCCGCCGGCATCTCCTGGCTGGTGGCGCATGAGCTGCTGGGCATCCCGCAGCCCGTCTTCGCGCCGATCTCGGCGGTCGGTACCCTCGCCGTCTCGGTCGGCCAGCGCTTCCGTCGAACGATGGAGCTGATCATCGGGGTGGCGGTCGGGGTGGCGGTCGGTGACCTCTTGATCTTTTTGCTGGGCACCGGGCCGTGGCAGCTCTGTCTCGTGGTGACCTCGGCGATTCTCCTGACCGTCTTCGCCGGCGGGAGCGTCGCGATCCTGATCCAGGCGGCGGCGACGGCTGTCCTGATCGTCACGCTCAGCCCGGCCGGGCACAGCCTGGAGATACCGCGATTCCTCGAGGCGTTGATCGGCGGTAGCGCCGCGCTACTGGTGACCGCGCTGCTGTTACCACTGAACCCGGTACAGGTACTCAACCGGGCTGCCCAGCCGGCGTTGGACCTGCTCGCCAACCAGATCGCTGCGACCGCTGAAGGGCTGCGACAACGGGACCGGGACAAGGTGCAACACTCGCTGGACAAGCTCCGTGACCACAAGGAGGAAGTGGCGTCGTTCGACGAGGCGATCCAGGGTGCGAAGGAGACCGCGACGCTGTCCCCCGCACGTTGGCACCGCCGCGACGAGTTGACCCACTACGCGGAGGCGGCCGACCCGATCGAACGGGCGATTCGAAACAGCACCACGCTGACCCGGCGTTCCATCACCCTGGTCGAGGACGCGGAGCCGATCCCCGACCCGATGCCGACCTCGATGGTCCACCTCGCTGAGTCGGTGCGGCTGCTCCGGCACGAGTTCGCCGTCGGTGAGGAGCCGGAGCGGTCCCGCGAGCGGTCGCTGCGCGCGGTCAGTGAGGCCGCGCAGGCGTACACCGAGGGCGTGGGCTTCTCCGGCAGCGTGGTCGTTGCCCAGGTGCGTACCGTCGCCAGCGACCTCCTGGTCGCCTCCGGTATCACTCAGCAGGAGGCGAACCGTCTGGTCCGCGAGGCCTTCGGCGACCTGAAGAAGAACAAGCGCGTGGTGAAGTCGGAGCAGTCTGCGGGGAAGTCGGAGCAGTCTGCGGGGAAGCCGGAGCGGACGTCGGAGCCCCCGCCTGCGGCTGGCTGATCCAGCGAAGCGTGGGTCATGATCCCCGCCGCCGTCCCGATGAGCCGTCGGGAAACGTGGTTCACTCGAGCGTGGCGAGTGCGGCGAGCAGTTGGTCCACGTGCTCCCGGGTGCTACCCAGTCCGATACTCGCCCGCAGTGCGGTCGCCGGCAGGTCTCGCCGACCGCTGCGGGCGGATGCTTCGGTAAGTAGTCGTCGGGCGAACGGGTGGGCGCAGAACAGCCCGTCGCGTACCCCGATCCGGTGTTGCCGGGCCAGGTGGGCGGCGACCTCGGCCGAGTCCCGACCGGCCAGCACGAACGAGACGATCCCCACCCGCGGCGCCGCCGGCCCGAAGGCGTGCAGCTCAACCGCGTCCGGCAACTCGGCGAGGCCCGCCCGCAGCCGGTCCAGCAGTCGCTGCTCGGCGTCGTGCAGCGCAGCCCGGTCGGCGCTGGCGAGGGCGTCACACACCGCGGCGAGCGCTACCGCGCCGAGCAGGTTCGGCGTGCCGGCCTCGTGCCGGGCCGGTCCGGCCACCCACCGGACGTCGTGGGTCGCGACGCCGACGTGGCTGGTCGCGCCCCCGCCGGCCAGGTACGGCGGGGCCGCGTCCAGCCAGTCGGCCCGCCCGATGAGCACTCCCGCGCCGAACGGCGCATACAGCTTGTGACCGGAGACGGCCAGGTAGTCCAGATCGAGGGCGCGGAGGTCAACGGGGGCGTGTGGGGCGAGCTGCGCCGCGTCCACCACGATTCGGGCCCGGTGCCGCCGGGCCACCTGCACCAGCTCGGCCACGGGCCACCGCTCGCCCGTCACATTGCTCGCGCCGGTCACCGCGACCAGCACCGGCGGCTCGCGGTCGGCGCCGCGGCGCAGTTCGCCGAGGGCGGCGTCGAGCGCGCGCACCGCACCGGCGGGGTGCTCTGGTATGGGTAGCCGGACCGGCCCGCGTGGCCAGGGGAGCAGGTTGGCGTGGTGCTCGCCGCCGAATGTCACCACCGTGGTCCCGGCGGGTAGCGCGCGGGCCAGCAGGTTGAGCGCGTCCGTCGTGTTCCGGGTGAAGACGACGTGGTCGTCGGGGCGGGCGCCGAAGAAGTCGCCGACCGTCTGCCGGGCCTGCTCGTAGGCCTGGGTGCAGTGCTGCGACAGGGCCCCGGCGCCCCGGTGCACACTCGCGTACCAGGGCAGCAGCGCGGTCACGGCGTCCGCCGCGGCCTGCGCGCATGGGGCGCTGGCGGCGTAGTCCAGGTTGATCTGACCGGGGACGCCGAGCACCTCGAGTGGGTCGGTGACGGTCGGCGACGGAGCGAGGGCGCAGGTCATCAGGGTGGCCTCTTCGGAGTCAGGGACCCCGGCTGGGTGGGGTCCGCGCTTGCCCGGCGCGCGCCGCGCCAGGCCCGGTCATCACCCGGGGCACCCCACCGCGAACCTCGACGAGGGTTGCCGGCCAGCAAGCCGGGGCTTGTCGCTGGCGCTCGTGACCTGCTTTGCAGTCTAGCGGGCAGCGGTGTGGCCGGCCGGGCGGGTCGGTGGTGACTACGCTGACGGAATGGCCGACACCCCGCCCGGCGCGCCCCCGCCGTCGCCGATCACCGTCGCACCGACGGCCGCTCCGCAGATGCCGTCCCGCCGCCGAAACTGGCTTCGCTACCTCATTCTGGCCGGGGTGATCCTGCTGATCGCGGCCTGCGCCGTGTTCATGCTCTGGTCCCTTGGCGAGAGCCTCGGCGCGGAGGCGCTGCTGATCGGTGTGGTCGCGGCGGTTCTTCCGGTCCCGGTGCTGGTCGCCTGCTTCCTCTGGCTCGACCGGTACGAGCCGGAGCCGTTGCGCTATCTGGTCTTCTGCTTCGCCTGGGGCGCGTTCGTGTCCACCGCGGTGTCGCTGGTGGTCAACACCTTCGCTGCGGACCGGTTCGAGGCAGCGGGTCTGTCGACCGCGCTCACGGCGGTGCTGGTTGCGCCCTTCATCGAGGAGCTGACCAAGGCACTGGGGCCGATCCTGTTGCTGATCTTCCGGCGTCGGGAGATCTCCGGAATCACCGACGCCCTGGTCTACTGCGGGCTCTCTGCGATCGGCTTCGCGATGGTGGAGAACATCCTCTATCTCGGCGGGCTCGGGTATCGGACGGGTGTGGAGGAGTACGGTCCGGCAACCGGCACGCAGCAGGTAATTTCGATCTTCATCCTCCGGATCCTGCTCTTCGGATTCGCCCACCCGCTGTTCACCTCTATGACCGGGGTGGGGCTGGGAATCGCCGCCCGTAGCGCCGACCGGCGGGTGCGGGTGCTGGCTCCCGCGGCCGGCCTACTGCTGGCGATGATGTTGCACGGTGCCTGGAACCTGCTGCCGACGTTGACCCAGGCCACCGGGGAGCTGTTGATCCAGCTCTACGGCCTCATCGGCGTCATGGTGCCGATCTTCTTCGGCATGGTTGGGCTGGCGGTCTGGCTGCGTTCCTGGGAAGGGCGGCTAACTGAGCGCATCCTGCCCGACTACGTCCGCTCCGGTTGGCTCACTCCGCCGGAGGTGGCGACGTTGAGCAGTCTCGGCCGGCGGCACGCCGCCCGGGTGTGGGCCAAGCGGATCGGTGGCGACCAGGGGCGAAAGGCGATGCGTGGTTACCAGTTCGCCGCCACCCGGCTCGCGCTGCTGCGTGACGGGATGCGTCGTGGGTTGGACGACCGCCCGGCGCAGCGGGAGCGGGCCGTGGCCGAGGAGCGGTACCTGCTGGAGTTGATCAGCGGCTACCGGGCGTTCTTTGTCGGCCGGGATCCGCGTGCCCCCGCCGGGGTGTGGGACGGGCACCGCTACCATCTGCGGTTCCCGGATGGGTCGCAGCGCGCGGTAGCGGCACCGGAGGAGCCGGTGGTACCGATCCCGGTCGTGCTGGCGCCGCCCGCTCCGCCCGGTTATCCGGCGCCGCCCGGCCATCCCACTCCGTCCGGTCACTCGGTGCGGCCCGGTTATCCGCCACCGTCGCCCGGCAATCCACCACCACCCGCCGCTGGTCCGCCCGGCCAGCGCTGACCCGGTCCTGCCTGATGCCCGAACGGGCATCAGGCAGGACCCGTACGGGTCACGTCATCAGGCTGGTGAGGAAGTCGCCGAGGCCCTGCGCCAGCGCCATCAGCACGCCCCCGATCGCTTTGACCATCTCCGCCGCGCCATCGGGTCGGAACGCCATGAAGTAGATCAGGAACGCGATGAAGCCCCAGAACAGCAACTTCTTGAGCAGTACCGGCATCGTCCCTCCCCAGGGCACCTGCTGCGGCTAACTTCCCGGGAAGGAGCGGAGCAAACAGCTACCGGCGGGGGCCGGCGGACTCAGGGGCTACAGGTAGAGGCCGGTGGAGTCCGGTTCGACGCGTTCGGCGGCAACGGCGTGCACATCCCGCTCGCGCAGCAGCACGTATCCGCGGCCGTGCAGCTCGACCTCGGAGCGGTCGTCCGGGTCGAACAGCACCCGGTCACCGGAGACGATGGAACGGACGTTCGGCCCCACCGCCACCGCGGCTGCCCAGGCCAACCGTTTGCCGACGGCGGCTGTCGCCGGAATCACGATGCCGGCAGTGGAGCGACGCTCACCTTCACTGCCCTCCATGCGGACCAGCACCCGATCGTGCAGCAGCCGGATCGGCAGGCCGGAGTCGAGATCCTCGTCGTTGGTCACGGGGCCAGACGCTACCGTGTCCCGTTCCGCCGCCCGGCCGTGGTTCCCCGGTGGTGACCGTGGGCATCCGGTGGCAGATTAGCCCCACGATGGTTGGGTTAACGGCGTATCCTGTCCGACCTACCGGTGGAGCGGATCGCGTCGACGCCAGGAGGTGCGCTTGAGCCGTTTCGAACGGATGCGTGGAGGGCTCCGGCACGCGTACGAGTCGTACCGGGTCCGGCGGCGGTCGGCGGGCCTGCGCGCTGGGACCCCCGGTACCACCTCGCCGGCTGAAGCCAGCCCGGCACCACCACCACCGCCACCACCGGCGGTCAGCGACGCGGAGAAATCCGCGCCGCTGCACAGCTCGACGACCAGCCGGGACGACGCGGATGTGCCGCACGCGCTCCGCGTCGGGGCCGCCTGGTCCTGGCGGCTGCTCGCGATCGGGATCGTCGCCTGGGCCCTGCTGCGGATCGTGGGTCAGATCCGCATCGTGATCATCCCGCTGGCCATTGCGCTGTTGCTGTCGGCGCTGCTGGCCCCGGCCGTTGGTTGGCTGCTCCGGGCCCGGTTCCCGAGGTCGCTGGCGACCGCCGTGGTGCTGGTGGGCGGGCTAGCCGCGGTGATCGGCACGCTGACCCTGGTGGTCAATGAGTTCATCCAGGGTGTGCCGGAGCTGAGCGCGAAGTCGTCCCAGGGCGTACGCCAGATCCAGGACTGGCTGCGAACCGGCCCACTGGAACTCGACGACCGGCAGCTGAACAACTACATCAACGAGGCCGAGAAGTGGCTCAACGAGAATACGGCTGGGTTGACCAGCGGAGCGCTCTCCACCGCGGCCACCCTGGCCGAGGTGCTGACGGGCACGATCCTGGTGCTCTTCGCGACCTTCTTCTTCCTGCGTGACGGCAACCGGATCTGGCGCTTCCTGGTCCGGCTGATGCCGGTCAACGCCCGCTGGAAGGTCGACGACGCCGGCCGGGCCTCCTGGCAGACGCTCGGCGCGTACGTGCGGGCCACCGTGCTGGTGGCCTTCATCGACGCGCTCGGCATCGGTATTTTCCTGGTGATCTTCGATATTCCGTTCGCCTTTCCGCTCGCCGCGCTGATCTTTCTCGCCTCGTTCATTCCGATCATCGGCGCGACGTTGTCCGGCGGGGTCGCGGTGCTTGTCGCCCTGGTGGACAGCGGACCGATCACCGCGCTGATCATCTTGGGCGCGGTGGTCGGTGTGCAGCAGCTTGAGGGCCACGTGCTCCAACCGTTGATCATGGGACGGGCGGTGGCCATCCACCCGCTCGCGGTGATCGTTGGTATCGCCGCCGGCGTGGTACTCGCCGGGATCACCGGGGCGCTGATCGCAGTGCCGTTGATCGCGGTGCTCAACACGGCCGTACGCCGCCTCGCCGCCCGTACCGTCCCGGAGACCCCATCGGATGCTGTCGTCGTCGCGAGCAGGGCTCCCTGATCTGTTACCCGGTCACGCCTTGGCGAGGCGTTCGAGGGCGCCGCGCGCCACGTCCCGGCGGGTCGTGTACCAAAACGGCGGAAGCGACCGGCGGAGGAAGGGGCCGTATCCCCGGGCGGTCTCCAGCCGGGAGTCGAGCACCGCGACCACCCCTCGGTCGCCGGTGGCGCGGATCAGCCGGCCTACGCCCTGGGCCAGTCGGACGGCCGCGATCGGCACGCTGACCGCGGCAAAACCCGATCCCCCGTCGGCATCGACGGCGGCGGCACGGGCGGCGGCGAGCGGCTCATCCGGTCGTGGGAAGGGCAGCCGGTCAACGACCACCAGCTGACAGGCGTCGCCCGGCACATCCACCCCCTGCCAGAGCGACATCACCCCGAACAGGCAGCTCGCCTGTTCTTCGCGGAATCGGCGGACCAGCAGTGGCAGTGCCTGCTCGCCCTGGAGTAGCACGGGCAGGTCGGTGCGTTCCCGGAGCAGCTCCGCCGCCTGCTGCGCGGCCCGGCGGGACGAGAAGAGCCCGAGCGTCCGTCCGCCGAGCGCCTCCACCAGCTCGAGTAGCTCTGCGCCGGCTGCATCGGGCAGACCGGAGGCGCTGGGCCGGGGTAGGTGCGCGGCGACGTAGAGGATCCCCTGTCGGGCATAGTCGAACGGAGAGCCGACGTCGAGTGACTGCCAGTCCGGGCCGGAGGTGACAGGCGCCTCGGTCGTGGCAGCCGGAACCTCCAGGCCCAGAGCGCGGGCAACGGTGTCGAAGCGGCCCCCCAGGGTTAGGGTGGCTGAGGTGGCGACGACGGTGCGTTCGTCGTAGAGGTGGGTGGCGAGGGTCCCGGCCACCGAGAGCGGGGCGACCACGAGCGCCCGCCGCCCGGTGGCGTCGTTGCGCTCCACCCAGGCCACATCGTGGTCGGCCTCCTCCAGCAGCCGCTGCGCGGTGCCGGACAGCTCGTCGAGCACCGCCTTGGCCTGCTGTTTGCGGACCGGGTCCGGGTCGTCGGCCTTGATCTCACCGATCGCGTCGAGCGCGGCGCGGGTGGCGGCGTCGAGCAGCGTGCACGCCTCCCGCAGTGGGGTCGGCAGCCCGGTGGTGATCCGACCTGCGGGTGCCTCGGCGAGCCCGACGGCCAGGGCGTCACCCGCCGCGGTGAGTGCCTCGGCCGTCTCCGGGCGGAGTAGTGGGCGGGCCTGACGGGTGGACCGGTCGATTGACTCCGGCACCAGCTCGGCCTGCGCGGCGGAGGAGACCCGATCGGCCAACTCGTGCGCCTCGTCCACGATAAGCAGCTGGTGTGGCGGAACGATGTGTCGCCCGGCGAGCATGTCCACCGCGAGCAGGCTGTGGTTGGTCACCACGACGTCGGCCTCGCGGGCGCGGGCCCGGGAGGCGTCGGCGAAGCACTCGGCGCCGAATGGACAACGGGCCGCACCGACACATTCGCGAGCCGGCATGGACACCAGGCGCCAGGCCTGCTCGTCAACGCCGGGATCAAGCTCGTCCCGGTCGCCGGTGTCGGTCTTCTCGGCCCAGTCGCGGAGCCGCTGGACCTGCCGGCCGAGGCGCCCGGCCTCACCGAGCCACGTCGTGCCGCTTGGCCTCGGCGCATCGAAGAGGGTGTCGCCCGGCTCCGCCTCGGTGGCGTTGTCGAGCCGGGCGAGGCAGAGGTAGTGGTGCCGTCCCTTGAGCACCGCGAAGGTGGGCCGCCGACCGAGCAGCGGCTCCACCGCGTCGGCCAGCCGGGGGAGATCGTGGTCGACCAGTTGGGCCTGGAGCGCGAGGGTGGCGGTGGAGACCACCACCGGGCCGTCGACGGTGAGCGCGGGCGCCAGGTAGGCCAGGGATTTGCCGGTGCCGGTGCCGGCCTGCACCAGCAGATGCTCGCGGGCGGTTACGGCGGCCTCAATCGCCGTTGTCATCTCCTGCTGACCCGGACGTGCCGCGCCTCCGGGGACCGCGTTGACCGCCGCAGCGAGCAGGTCGGCTCCGGTCACCCCACCGCTGGAGCGCCGGCTGCCAGTTCGGGACTTTGGGCTGGCCGAATCGGTGGCGGTGCGGGGCGGGGTCACCGTGCGACGGTACCGGTCGGCGCCGACAGCTGGCGCTCGGCCGCCAGCGCGGCGTCGTCACGGTCTGACAACTTACCGGTGGCGTCCGGTTATCTCCCTGCTACGTCGGATCCACCGAATCGGCTAGGGTGCCAGTCATGCCGAGCGACGTGGTCCGCGTGATCTACCGCAAGTACGACGGCAGCGCCCACCGCGACTATCCGGCCCGCCGGCTCGCCGAGGACGACCTCGGCGTCTGGCTCGGCGTGCCGGTCGGCACCCCTTCGGTCTACCACGGCCGTCCCTCCGTCGAGCAGATCCCGTTCGTGCTCCTGGTGCCACATCACGCGTGGTGGACCGGCATGTTCAACCCGCCGCCGCGGACCAGCGAGGTCTACTGCGACATCGCCAGTCCGGCCCGCTGGGAGAACGACGACACCGTGCACCTCTTCGACTTGGACCTTGACGTGGTACGTCGGCGTGGCTCCGGTCTGGTGGAGTTGCTGGACGAGGATGAGTTCGCCGAGCACCGCAAGCGGTTCGGCTACCCGGACGAGGTGGTTTCCGAGGCGCACGCCGCAGCCCACTGGCTGTTCACTGCGTTGGGCGATGGCACCGAGCCGTTCGCTACGTCGTACCGAAAGTGGCTGGCCCTGGTCGTCTGAACGGGCTGGCTGAAGCGGTGGCCCCTCGCTCCACCGACCAGCTCGTCGGGCCACTCTCGCGAGGATGGATACATGTTTCTCGGTTTGGCCGGGCGGCCGGGGGCCGGGGCCGGGCGGGCAGCTGCTTCGGGTGGTCGCGGCCCGGAGCCGGGGACAGTGTGAGGTATATCGCCGCCCCACCCGTGAGTGCAGCTCTGCAGCGTGCATAACCGCATGTCCATGCCGCGCATCACCGCATGTCCATGCTCTCGTGGGGTCGCCGTGGGGTCATGGGGTCGTGGGGCATGTTCGGCATCGGATGTGTGGGGTATCCGCTTGTCGGCTCGTCGCCCCGGGCCGGAACGGAGGCCCGGAACCGATAAAGGTGAACAGACAGTTAACCGAACGTGAACGGGGGTAGGCTAGTGGTGGGCCGGTTCACTCGGCGTTTCGGCGGCACCTAGCATTCCCACTCAGGTCACCCCGCGAGGTGGCTGCCACCCCCCACCGACACGACGAGGTCCGTCCTGTGAAGTTTTCCTTCCGCCCGAACGAGGGTGCCTTCTACGAGCTCTTCACCAGGGCCGCGCAAAACTTGGTGCGGGGCACCGAACTTCTCAACGAGCTGGCCCTGCCTGGCGTTGTGGTGCAGTCGGTCAGCGAGCGGCTCACCGAGGTGGAGCACGACAGCGACCAGATCACCCACGAGCTGTACAAGAAGATCAACTCCACCTTCGTCACGCCGTTTGACCGGGAGGACATCTACCGGCTCGGCTCGCTGCTTGACGACGTCATGGATCACCTGGAGGCGGTCGGAAACCTGCTCTACCTGTACGGCCTGACCGAGCTGCCGTCGCTGCCGCGGGAGATGCATGAGCTGGTCAACGTCTTGGACCAGCAGGCGAGGCTGACCGCGGAGGCGATGCCTCGACTGAAGTCGATGCGGGACCTTGAGGACTACTGGATCGAGTGCAACCGGCTGGAGAACGACGGCGACCAGGCGTACCGGATGCTGCTGGTCCGGCTCTTCTCCGGCGAGTACGACGCGTTGACGGTATTGAAGATGAAGGAGGTCGCCGACGAGCTCGAGGCCGCCTGCGACGCCTTCGAGCACGTGGCGAACACAGTCGAGACAATCGCGGTCAAGGAGTCCTGATCCGTGACCCCTGAACTCATCGCCGTGCTGGCGGTGATCGCAGTTGCGTTGGTCTTCGACTACACGAACGGATTCCACGACGCCGCCAACGCGATCGCGACCAGCATCTCCACCCGGGCGCTGACCCCCCGGGTCGCCCTGGCTATGGCGGCGATCGGCAACTTCATCGGCGCGCACTTCGGCGCGGAGGTCGCCAAGACCGTCGGCAGCGGCCTGGTGGATCTGCCCACCGGGACGGCCAGCCTGGCGATCGTCTTCGCCGGTGTGGTCGGTGCCATCGTCTGGAACATCGTCACCTGGTACTTCGGCCTGCCGTCATCCTCGTCGCATGCCCTGATCGGGGGCCTGGTCGGTGCCACCGTGGCGGCGTCCGGCGCGGTGCTGTGGACCGGCATCGGCCAGAAGGTCATCATTCCGATGGTCCTGTCGCCGATGGTCGGTCTCCTGCTCGGCTACATCGTGATGGTCGCGGTGCAATGGATCTTCCGGCGGGGGCACCCGGGCAAGCTCAACCGGGGCTTCCGTTGGGCCCAGAGTGCCTCGGCCGCGGCCATGTCGGTCGGCCACGGCATGCAGGACGCGGCGAAGACGATCGGCATCGTGGTGCTCGCCCTCTTCGTCGGTGGCTTCCAGGACAGTCCGACGCACATCCCGGAGTGGGCCTTCTGGACCTCTGCGGCGGTGCTCGCCGCTGGCACGTACGCCGGTGGGTGGCGGATCATCCGCACCCTGGGCCGGAAGATTATCGATCTACGGCCGCCGGAGGGCTTCGCCGCCGAGACCGTGGCCAGCTCGGTGCTCTACTTCAACGCGCTGGTGCTGGGCGCGCCGATCTCTACCACCCACACGATCACCTCGGCGATCATGGGTGTCGGCGCCACCAAGCGGCTCTCCGCTGTTCGTTGGGGGGTCGCCGGCAACATCGTGGGTGCCTGGATTCTCACCTTCCCGGCGGCCGGCAGCATCGGTGCCCTGACGTACTTCCTGGTTCGTCCGTTGTTCAGCTGAGGTGCGGGCAGGGGCACTGGGCGTTCCGCCGGACGGGATCTAGGCTCGCTCCATGACGAGCGACGGCGATGGTTTCCCTGCCCCATCGGCGCTGGTGGAGCACGCCCGCCGGTTCCGCGAGCAGGGGGGCACCCCGGCGGTGCCCCGGGTGGCGGCCACCGTACTGCTGCTTCGCCCGACCGAAGATGCCGCCGTGGACAGCGGGGTGGACCAGCCCCAAGGGCCCGCCGCCCCGCCTGCCGATCGGGACGGCTTCGAGGCGTACCTGATCCGCCGGGTCGCGGCGATGGCCTTCGGCGGCGTGTACGCCTTCCCCGGTGGCGGCGTGGACCCATCGGATTCGACGGCCCACGTCGACTGGGCCGGACCGAGCCCGGACCAGTGGGGAACCCGGCTGGGGCTGGCTCCGACGGCGGCGCAGGCGGTTGTCTGCGCCGCCGCGCGGGAGGTGTTCGAGGAGGCCGGGGTCCTGCTCGCCGGCCCCGACGCCGACACGGTCGTCGGTGACGTGTCCGGCGGTGACTGGGAGGCGGTCCGGGTAGCCCTGGAACGGCGGGAGGTGGGCTTCGCTGACCTGCTTGCCCAGCGAGGGCTCACCCTCCGGTCGGATCTGCTGCTGCCGTGGAGCCGGTGGATCACACCCGAGTTCGAGCCGCGTCGGTTCGATACATACTTCTTCGTCGCCCGGCTACCGGTGGGGCAGCGTACCCGGGATGTCTCCGGTGAGGCGGACCGCACGCTCTGGATCTCCCCGGCCGACGCCTGCGCCACCGGGGAGCTGACCATGCTTCCGCCCACCCTGGTCACGCTCGGGCAGGTGGCAGCCTGCCAGGACCTGGCCGGTGTCATCGCCACCGCGGCGACCCGCGATTCGGCGAGCCCGGTGCTGCCGCGGCTGGAGGACTCCGGCGCCGGGCCGCCCCGGTTTCTCCTGCGCTGACTGGCCGGTCAGGGTCTCCGTCCCAGCACCGGTGCTGAATTCGGCTGATCCGGGCCGCAGCCGGTAGGTTGCTGTCTATGCGATGTGGCTGACTCGTGGTTCGCCAACGGCGTACCCGCCCTCGGGACGACGGCGGAGCCGCGAGGCGAGCAGGTGGAGGCGCGATGGTCCGGAGCGGCTACGACGAGCAGCTTGATCGGTTGACTGGCGCCCTGGCGGTGATGAGCCGGGAGGCCGCGGCGGCGATCCGGGGTGCGGGCACGGCGCTGCTGGACGTGGACCGGGAGGCAGCCGAGCAGGTCATTCGGAACGACGCGGTCCTCGATCAGCTTCGCTGGGACATCGAGGCGGCCGTTCCGGAGCTGCTCGCCCGGCAGCAGCCGGTCGCCTCGGACCTGCGCCTGGTGCTCTGCGCCATCCGGATCGCGGCCGACCTCGAGCGGATGGGCGACCTCGCCGTTCACATTGCCAAGGTCGTGCAGATGCGGTACCCGGTCATGGTCGTCCCGCCGCCGGCGGCAGCCGTGGTGACGGAGATGGCCGAGGCGGCGGCGCGGATCGCGGAGAAGGCCTCGACCGTGCTCGCCACCCGTGATCCGCTGACCGCCATGCAGATCGGGCTCGACGACGACGAGGTCGACACCGCCCAGTCGCGTCTGTTGTCGCTCCTGTTGGCCAGCTGGCAGTACGGGGTGGAGAGCGCCATCGACCTTGCCCTGGTCGGCCGCTACTACGAGCGGTACGCCGACCATGCGGTCAACGTGGCGCGTCAGGTTGTCTACCTGGTCACCGGCACGATTCGGCTCTAGGCGGTCGGGGTCAGCGCCGGTCGCACGCAGCCGGGCGGGGCGCTGGCCGCGACCAGGATTTCGGGGCCCGCGACAGGGGACATCTGGGGAGCCAAGGGTCTGAAAGTCACAATGCTGATGTTCCCGGTCACGATCTTCGTCGTGGAGTTCACTTTTCGTTCACTTAGCGCCGGTCGCGCGGCTACCTGGGCCTTCTACCTTGACTTCTCGTACGGCCCGGACGGGCTGGCACACCCCGATAGAGAGGCTTTCTGGTGAACCGCAACGTGCTTTCGCGGCGCGTCCTCGCCGGCACCGCGCTCGCCGCGCTCGCGCTTACCGGCTGCAGCAGCAACAACGAAGGCGCCGATGGCGAGCTTTCGGGTGAGGTCAAGGTCAACGGCTCCAGCACGGTCGCTCCGCTGAGTGAGGCCGCGGCCACCTTCTACCGGGAGGTCCAGAGCGGCGTCAACGTCTCCGTCGGCACCTCCGGCACCGGCGGCGGCTTCGAGCGGTTCTGCAAGGGGGAGACCGACATCTCGGATGCCTCCCGTCCGATCAAGGAGTCGGAGATCGAGGCCTGCGAGGCGGCCGGGATCCAGTACAAGGAGCTGGTCGTCGCCAACGACGCCCTCACGGTGGTCGTCAGCAAGGACAACGACTGGGCCGACTGCCTCACGGTTGACCAGCTCAAGGCGATCTGGGAGCCGAACTCCAAGGTTGCCAACTGGAACCAGGTCGACCCCAGCTTCCCGGACGAGCCGCTGAAGCTCTTCGGCCCGGGTACCGACTCCGGCACCTTCGACTACTTCACCGACGAGATCAATGGTGAGGAGGGCGCCAGCCGCACCGACTACACCGCGTCGGAGAACGACAACGTCGTCGTGCAGGGCGTCGCCGGCACCAAGGGTGGCCTGGGCTACTTCGGCTTCACCTACTTCGAGGAGAACGCGGACAAGCTCAAGGCGCTCAAGGTTGACGGTGGCGCCGGCTGCGTCGAGCCGAGCCTGAAGACCGCGCAGGAGA
Source organism: Salinispora cortesiana (assembly GCF_000484695.1). Taxonomy (GTDB): domain Bacteria; phylum Actinomycetota; class Actinomycetes; order Mycobacteriales; family Micromonosporaceae; genus Micromonospora; species Micromonospora cortesiana. The sequence goes on from NZ_AXVR01000020.1 coordinate 33,282, forward strand.
ACACCTACCAGCCGCTCTCCCGGCCGCTGTTCGTCTACGTCAGCGACGCCGGTGTCAAGAAGGAGCAGGTCGCGGACTTCGTCAACTTCTACATCGAGCGGATCGACGACATCGTCCTGGAGGCGAAGTACGTCCCGCTCACCGAGGAGCAGAAGAGCGTCCTCCAGGCTGAGTTCGACGCCCTGAAGGCTGCGGCCTGACGTGTCCACCAGCACCTCGAACGCCGGTTCCGCCGCAGGCAGCGCCCTGCGGGGGGGCCGGCGTCGCCCCGTTGACAGCACCGTAAAGGTCCTGCTCGTCGCTGCCGCGTTGGTCTCGGTCGCCACCACGATCGGGATCGTCATCGCGCTGGTACAGCCAACGATCGGGTTCTTCCAGCAGGTCAGCATCGTTGAGTTCGTCACCGGTACGAGCTGGACGCCGACCTTCGCGCAGAAGGCCTACGGCGTCCTGCCCCTCGTCGCCGCCACGTTGACGGTGACCGGCGTCGCGCTGACCATCGCCGTTCCGCTCGGCCTGGGCTCGGCGATCTACCTCTCGGAGTACGCCAACCCGCGTACCCGCAAGGTACTCAAGCCGATCATCGAACTGCTCGCCGGTGTGCCGACGGTCGTGTACGGCTTCGTCGCGCTCTTCGCGCTCAACCCGCTGCTGCAGAAGTGGTGGCCGACCGACAACGGACCGGCCTTCCAGAACCTGCTCATCGCGGGTATCGCGATGGGCATCATGATCGTGCCGACCATCGCCAGCATCTCCGAGGACTCGATGGCCGCCGTTCCGCGCAGCCTGCGCGAGGGCGCGTACGCGCTGGCCTCCACGAAGATGCAGGTGTCCACCCGGGTGGTGGTGCCGGCGGCGATGTCCGGCATCGTCGCCGCGGTGGTCCTGGGTATCTCCCGCGCGGTGGGGGAAACCATGATCGTTACGATCGCGGGCGGCCTCACCTCTGACCGGATTGTCCTCAATCCGCTGGAGGGGGCGGCGACCATGACCGCCTTCATCGCCAACATCTCCTCGGGCGACATCCCGGTCGGGTCGCTCGACTACGACTCGGTCTTCGCTGTCGGTGCGCTGCTGTTCCTCATCACCTTCGCGCTGAACGCGGTGTCGATCCGGATGGTCCGTCGCTTCCGGGAGGTCTACGAGTGAGCACCCCCCCCACCACCACCACCGAGACCCGACCGGATTCGTCCGCGTCGGGTAACGCGCTGACCCAGCGCCGTAGCCGGCCGGGTGAGGTCGCGTTCCGGCTGGCGATGCAGGCCTGCCTGCTAATCGCCTTCGGCGTACTCGCCGCCCTGCTGACCTGGGTGCTCGTCAAGGGCTGGAACCGGCTGGACTCCCGGCTGTGGACCGAGATGCCCACCGGTCTGGTGAGCCGGTTGGATGGTGCTGGCGTGCAGTCCGCGCTGGTCGGCACGCTTTGGATCATTTCGCTGGTCGCGCTGATCTGCCTGCCGATCGGCATCCTGTCCGCGATCTACCTGGAGGAGTACGCGGACAACACCCGCTGGTACAACCGGCTGCTGGAACTCAACATCCAGAACCTCGCCGGCGTGCCATCGATCATCTTCGGTATTCTCGGCCTGGGGATCATCGCCCGGGCGCTCGGCCTCGGGTTCACGGTCATCACCGCGGCGATCGTGTTGTCACTGCTGGTCCTGCCGGTGGTCATCATCGCCACCCGGGAGGCCATCCGGGCGGTGCCGCAGTCGATCCGGCACGCCTCCTACGCCCTCGGTGCGACCAAGTGGCAGACCGTGTCGCGGCAGGTGCTGCCGTCGGCGGTCCCGGGGATCGCCACCGGGTCGATCCTGGCCCTGTCCCGTGCGATCGGGGAGGCCGCCCCACTGATCGTCCTCGGTGCGGTCACCTTCATCACCTTCAACCCGGATGGGCTGGACAGCGGGTACACCGCACTGCCGATCCAGATCTACACCTTCATCACCCGCTCGCAGTCGGAGTACACGGAGCTCGCTGCCGGTGCCATCGTCCTACTGCTGGCGATTGTGCTCGCGATGAACTCGATCGCGATTTTCGTTCGTAACCGGTTCGAGAAGCGCTGGTGAGCAGTCCGATGACGGATCACCGGCTCCACCGTCCCACCCACCCCATCCAGAGGTGAGCACCGTGAACCCCACCGACACCACCAACCGGCCCGGCGTCAGCATTGCCGGCGTTGGCACCCAAGCGACCGGAGCCCCCAAGTCTGACGCGGCGGACCCGGTGATGGAGCTCTCCGGCGTCAGCGTGTACTACGGCGCCTACGAGGCCGTACGCGACACGTCGATGCCGATCCAGGAGAAGCAGATCACGGCAATGATCGGCCCTTCTGGGTGTGGCAAGTCGACCATCCTGCGGTCGTTGAACCGGATGAACGACCTCATCCCCGGAGCCCGCGTCTCCGGGGCGGTGACGTACCACGGCCAGGACCTGTACGCCAAGGATGTTGACCCGATCGAGGTTCGGCGCCGGATCGGCATGGTCTTCCAGAAGCCGAACCCGTTCCCCAAGTCGATCTACGACAATGTGGCCTACGGGCCGCGGGTGACGGGCATGAAGGTCTCCAGCATGGATGACCTGGTGGAGAAGGCACTGCGCGACGCCGCCCTCTGGGACGAGGTCAAGGACAAGCTCAAGACCAGCGGTCTGGCCCTCTCCGGCGGTCAGCAGCAGCGGCTCTGCATCGCCCGGACGATCGCCGTCCGGCCCGAGATCATCCTCATGGACGAGCCCTGCTCGGCACTCGACCCGATCGCCACGGCGAAGATCGAGGACCTGATGTCGGAGCTGTCGAATGACTACACGATCGTCATCGTCACCCACAACATGCAGCAGGCGGCTCGGGTAAGCCATTACACGGCCTTCTTCACCGCCGAGGTGGACGAGCAGCAGGAGCGGCACGGTCGACTGGTCGAGTTCAGCCAGACCGGCAAGCTCTTCACCAACCCAGCGGACAAGCGCACGGAAGACTACATCACCGGCCGCTTCGGCTGATCCAGCGGCTGGTGTCGATGAACAACGTCGTCGAGAACACCAAGGGTGACTACCGAGCGGAGGGGCGCTTTCTACTTTTTGTGGTGGATGACGACAAGGTTGCCGGCGCAGAGTTGGTGACGGAGTTATCCACCCTCCGGGTGCACGGGCGGCACTTCCCGCACGCCGCCGAGGCGCTGCTGGCCGCTGGTGCCCTGCAACCGGACGCGGCTGTCGTGTCGGCTGGGCTCACCACCATGGCCAGCACCGAGTTGGTCCGGCTGCTGGTCGGGCAGGCCGGCATCCCCACCCTGGTCGGGGTGGGGGATGACGACGGGTCGGTGGTCGTCGGGGCGCTCCGGGCCGGCGCCACGGCCTGCGTCCGGCGGCCGTACCGGGTGGACGAGATGGTGCCGATCCTGCGTGGGATCCGGCCGGAGACCGCCGGCAGTCTGGATCCGCCGGTCGAGTTGGGCGGTCTCCGGATGGAACCGGCCACCTACGAGGTGACGCTGCACGGCCGTCCGGTGTCACTGCCGTTGAAGGAGTTCCGGCTCCTGTACTTCTTCATGACGCATGCCGACCGGACGGTCAGCCGGGAGCAGCTGTTGTCGGCGGTGTGGGACGGGTCGACCGGGGAGAGTTCGAACACTCTCACGGTGCACATCAAGCGGCTCCGCAAGCGGTTGGAGGCGGAGGGGGAACAGCAGCCGCTCATCATCACGGTGCGCGGCCTGGGCTACCGCTTCACCCCGCCGGAGCAGACGGAGCCGTCCGCGACGACTCCGCGGTGAGGCCCGCGGGGAGGCCGCGACGGCGGCCACCCCCCGCGCTGAGGACCCCGCGCCGCGGCCCGTCAGCCCAGTTGGTAGTTGACGTGCGCTGACCATCGGGCGAAGCCGATTCGCTCGTAGAGGGCCACTGCCGCGGTGTTGGACTCGTCCACGTAGAGCATCACCCGGTCCAGGCCCCGCCGGTCCCGTAGGTATGCCAGCCCGGCCGCGGTGAGCGCTTTGCCGAGCCCTCCGCCGTGAGCGGCCGGGTCAACACCCAGCACGTAGACCTCACCGATTCGGGCGGAGCCGGGCCGTTCGTGGATCTTGGTCCAGTGGAAGCCGAGTAGCTTTCCCGTCGGGTCGACGGCGAGAAGGAAGCCGGCCGCGTCGAACCATGGCTCGTCGCGGCGTGCCCGCAGGTCGGCGGCGGTCCATCGGCCCTGTTCCGGGTGGTCGGCGAAGGCCTTGGCGTTGAGTGCCAGCCAGGCGTCGTCGTCGGCTCCGGGCCGGTACGCGCGCAGCGTCACCCCGTCGGGCAGGGGCGGCTCCGGGATCGGGGCGGTGAGCGGTCGGCGGAGTTGCCAGAGCACCCGTGTACGCCGGTAGTCGAGGTCCACGGCGAGCGCGGCGGCAGAGGGGTGGTCGCCGTGTGCCCAGGCGCGGAGCGGGCCGGTGACGGCCGCGCGTACGCCTCGGGCCAGGGCTCGTCCGGTTCCCCGACGGCGGTACGCGGGGTGGACCGCCAACTCCACCCCGGTGCCGGCGGTCGGGTCGGTGATGTCCAGGTGCGCGTACCCGGTCAAGGTGCCGGTTGCGGTGCGGGCGGTGAGGTGGTGGGCGGGTGCCTGCGGGTCCCGGAGCCGGAGCAGGGTGTGCTCGTCGAACGGGTCCGCGCCGTCGGCGTCTCCCGCGGCTCGGGCGAGTGCCAGCACGTCGGCGATCTCCGGCGGACTGAGCCGATCGGTTCGGGTCACCCGGTCGCTGTCGGGTTCGGTGCTGTTCATCGGATCACGGTAGCCCGCCCACCGGTCAGGTCACGTTGGGTGGCAGCGCCGCGACCGGGAAGCGGGCGGTGAGCTCCGGCAGGATCTGGTTGAGCGCGTCCACCGTGTCCTGCCGAGGCCCGCCCGCGTCGTGCAGCAGCACGATCGAACCGGGTTGCACGCCGCCAAGCACGGTCGCCGTGATGGGATCGACGCCCGGTGACTCCCAGTCTCGCGGGTCGATCGTCCAGTGCAGCGGGGTCAATCCCAGCTCCTGGGCGGCCGACACGACCGAGTAGGTCCAGGCGCCGCCCGGCTGGCGGTAGTACGTGATGGGGGCGTCGGGGACGGCGGCGTGGATCGCGTTGCTGGTCCGGGTCAGGTCCGCCCGGATCTCGTCCGGAGACCGGGAGCCGAGGGCGATGTCGTGGTCCCAGGTGTGGTTGCACAGGGTGTGCCCGTCGGCCACGATCGCTTGGACCAACTCCGGGTAGGCGCTGGCGTTCTGGCCGGTCACACAGAAGGTGGCGGTGACACCGTATTCCCGCAGGGAGCTGAGGATCTGCGGGGTGTACTGGGGGTCTGGCCCGTCGTCGAAGGTCAGGGTCACGGTCGAGGTTCCGGTGGTGCGCAGGGCACCTTCGTCGTAGTAGTCGCTACTCGGGGTCGGCTCTGGGGCGGCCGGGGAGCTCTCGTCAACCGCGGTCGACTCCGGGTTCGCCGCCGTGCCGCCGTCGCGCCCCGCCGCGGTCGCGGGGTCGTCGGGGGATGGGGTTTCGGAGGCAGCTGGCTGGTCGGTGGGATTCGGCGTGGTGGCGCTGCCGGTGACCGGGGCCCCCGTCGGCGCGATACCACGCCCGATTGCGAACGCGGAGCCGAGCAACGCGATCACGACCACGGCCGCGATGGCGAGAAAGCGGGTGGCTGGGGTGAGCTGCCTCAGCCCGCTCAATCGGGTGGGATCGCCGCCTTTCGTCTGCACCGTATGTACCCCCGTACTTACCGGTAGCGGTTCTAGAACATGAGGATAGTCCCGATTATCGGTAATAATCGGGCAAATAGGTATTAGTGGATTAAACGGAGACCGGGGCGGGCTCCGACTCCGGTAGCGCCCGGGCGGGCGGTACAACGAACTTGTAGCCGACCTGACGGACGGTGCCGATCATCGACTCGTACTCGGAGCCGAGCTTGGCGCGCAGTCGTCGGACATGCACGTCCACGGTGCGGGTCCCGCCGAAGTAGTCGTAGCCCCACACCTCGCGCAGCAGTTGGTCCCGGGTGAAGACCCGCCCCGGATGCTGCGCCAGGAACTTGAGCAGTTCGAACTCCTTGTAGGTCAGGTCGAGAGGGCGACCCTTCAGCTTGGCCGCGTAGGTGTCCGGATCGATGGTCAACTCGCCGGCCCGGATCGAGCTGTCGGCCCCCATGGTCGTGGCTGCCAATCGGCCGATCGCTAAGCGTAACCGAGCCTCGACCTCGGCCGGGCCGGCTGAGGCGAGGATTACATCGTCAACGCCCCAGTCGGCGTTCAGTGCGATCAGCCCGGCCTCGGTGACGACCGCAAGCAGGGGCGCGTTAAGTCCCGTGGCGTGCAGCATGCGGCAGGTGTCCCGGGCCTCGCTCAGCTCGGAGCGGGCGTCGATCACGACCACGTCCGGACTGGGGCCGGCGACCAGGGTGCGTACGTCGCGTGGGGCGGTGCGGACCGAGTGGGGTAGTAGGTCGAGCGCTGGCAGCACAGCGGATGGTTCACCTGCGCGTGCCGTCACCAGAAGCAGGATCTCCACGATCACCTCCGTCCCGGCGGCGCGGTGGCCGCGCGTGACCAGCGCACGCTCCGCACTGAGGGCGCTGGGGGTACTGCGTGGTCCCGGCGTCACTGACGGGCGGGTAAACAGGGTGAGCCTAACCGATTGCCCTGCGTCAACCTTCAGCGCAAATCCGTTTTGTCTGTTACATCCATGACTGGGGGGTAGGTTTTAACGTCACCGAAACCGTGCCGCCCGCGGCGCCGTGCGGTCTGGCACGATCGGTGGGTGCTTCCCTCCAGCAGGCCCGAGACCGGCCGTGAGCCCTGGCCCGAACAGCCGTCCAGCGGTCCGCCCGCACCGCGGGCCGGGGGCGACGACGGGCGGCCGGAGCGCGGCGGCCCACGTCGAGCCCGGCGGGACGGGGAGCCGAGCCGCCGGCCTGCGGGCGACCCCGGCGACGGCTCTGACCAGGACGCCGAGGACGTCCCGTCGGTCGAGGTGCGCCGATCACTCGCGCTGGCCGTCGCCGGCTTCGCGGCGCTGCTCGGGATGGGGCTGGTGCTGGCGGCGCAGACCAGCGGCCCCGGGCACCGGCTACCTTTCACCGCCGTCATCCTCGGCGTCCAGGCGCTCTCGGTGCTGACCTGGACGATGGCGTTCCGCCCACCGGCGCTGATGACGGTTGCGGGGGTGGGTGCCGTCGCCGCGATCGCCGCCGACACCGTCGCCGTCCGTAGCGATCCGGCCCGGCTGATGCCGCTGGTGCAGGTCCTGCTGGTCGGCCTGGTCGCTGCGGTCGTGGGGCAGTTCGTCCGGCGGGCCGACCGGGCACAGGTCCTCGAGTCGCTGCGGGGCACTATGCTCATAGTGGCCGGGTCCGTCGCCTTCCCCACCATGATCGTGCTCACCCGGATCCCGATGGGCACCCAGGTCATCACGGTCTGCCTGGCCGCGGCCGGGGTCGCGCTCGCCGTAGCCCGGATCACCGACGCGTTTGTCGCCTGGCCCCGGCTGGCCCCCCAGGTGCCGCGGGGCGCGGTCGGCGTGGTCGGCGGCGCCATGATCGGCACCATGGTCAGCGCGTTCCTGGGCAGCTACCTCGTCACCCCGTTCACCCCGACCCGGGCTGCGATCATGGGACTGGTCGCGGCGGTCGTCGCCGTCCTGGCCGACCTCGCCGTTGGGTTTGCGGAGGCGGGTCGGGAAATGGCCGGCGAGCCGACCCCCGGGTGGGCGATCCAGCACATCCAAGGCCCGCTCACCGGCTTCGCTCTCGCCGCACCCGCCGCGTACGTCCTGTGCAAGCTGGTCCTCTGAGCGGTCGGAGCGTCATGGGCCCGGGTAGCCTCGCCGCAGTGACGGCGGTGCCGGGAGCGACAGCGGTGCCAGGAGAGCGACGGCGGTGAGGAGCGACGGCGGTGCCAGGAGGAGCTGTGCAGACTGAGGAGCGCCCGGACCAGGACGAACGCCCCCGGCCGCAGCGCGGGCGGCGTGTACTCGTCGTGCTTTTGGTCCTGCTGCTGGTCCTGGTCGGGTTGCTGGTGGTAGCCGACCGGGTGGCGGCGGGGGTGGCCGAACGCGCACTGACCGAACAGGTCCGCGAGGAGCTCGCCAAGGAGGGTGTTCAGGCTGGGCCGCCCGAGGTCGAGATCGGCGGCTTCCCCTTCGTCACCCAGGTCCTCGACGGTCGCTACGAGCGCATCTCCATCGGGTTCAAGGAGGTCCGGGGGTCAGTCCAGGGTGACGTGGTGGCCCTGCCGAGCCTCGACATCGACGCCTATGACGTGACCGCCTCACTGGACACCCTTCGCTCCAGACGGGGCGGGGTGGTCGCCGGGAGCGTCACCGGCACCGGCACCATCAGCTACGACAGCCTCGCCGCCCAGCTCGACCGGGAGGGGCTGCAGCTGGGGGAGCAGGACGGTCAACTCACGGTGACCGCTCCAGTGGAGCTCCTCGGGCAGCGGGTGCCGGTCAGCGGCACCGCCGACATCACCGTCGACCAGGGCCGGGTGTCGCTGCGGTTCACCGAACCGACCCCCGAGGGAATGCCGAACGGCTCGCTGGTCCAGGCGCTACTGAGCAGCTTCGCCGAGGGCATCTCCGTTGATGTGCCACTGCCGGTGCTCCCGTTCGACCTCACCGTTACTGAGGTCCGGCCGCTACCCGAAGGGCTCCAGGTCACCGCGGAGGCGGTCGAGGTGCCGATCCACGCGGCGAGCTGAGTCGAGTCGTGTCCCGGATGCTGGTTGAGCCGTGGCTGGCGGCGATATCGCTGGTAGTCTCCCTGCCCATGGGGATGTTCCTCACCAAGCGGCGCGCGGTCGACCTGTGCCGTGTGGCCACCTGCCTGTGTCGCCCTGTCCGGTTGACGGCGGGGCTGTCCTCGGCCGCCTGACGCGGCCTTCCAGCGCCCAGGGCCTGCGCACCTGACTGGTGCGCCCTCCTGCGCCAACCAGCGGCGCCGTCGCACGAACCCGTGATCCGATCCGAGCCATGGCTCCCGCGCGTGGTGGACCACTGACGCACCATGACGTCCCGCGGGCTGGCTCACCATCCATCCTCACCAGGAGTGATCTGATGAGTCGTGACACCACACTCGTCTCGGCCGACTGGGCCGAGAAGAACCTCGAAACCCCGGGTGTCGTCTTCGTCGAGGTCGACGAGGACACCTCGGCCTACGTCACCGGCCACCTGCCCGGCGCGATCAAGCTGGACTGGAAGACCGACCTGCAGGACCAGGTCCGCCGGGACTTTGTGAACAAGGACCAGTTCGCGGCGCTGCTTTCCGAGCGGGGCATCGCCAACGACGACACCGTCGTCCTCTACGGCGGCAACAACAACTGGTTCGCCGCGTACGCGTACTGGTATTTCGCGCTCTACGGGCACCATGAGGTCCGGCTGCTCGACGGCGGTCGCAAGAAGTGGGAGCTGGACGCCCGCCCGCTGACCGCCGAGACGGTGTCCCGCCCGGCAACCCAGTATGTGGCGCAGGATCCGGACCACACCATCCGGGCCTTCCGCGACGAGGTGGTGGCCGCCATCGGTACGAAGAACCTGGTCGACGTGCGCAGCCCGGACGAGTACGCGGGCCGCCTGCTCGCCCCCGCCCACCTCCCGCAGGAGCAGGCGCAGCGTGCCGGCCACGTGCCCACCGCGATCAGCGTGCCGTGGTCCAAGGCGGCCAACGAGGACGGCACCTTCAAGTCCGACCAGGAGTTGCGCGAGATCTACGCCGCTGCCGGGCTGGACGACAGCCGGGAGACCATCGCCTACTGCCGGATCGGTGAGCGCTCCTCGCACACCTGGTTTGTGCTCCAGGAGCTGCTCGGCCACCGGAACGTGAAGAACTACGACGGCTCCTGGACCGAGTACGGCTCGCTGGTCGGCGTGCCGGTGGCGCTCGGCGACGAGCCCGGGAAGGAGTGAACGTCATGACAGCTTCGACCACGGCCGGGTGCGCCGCCCCGGATCAGGCCGCCCCGCTGCCGGCCAGCCTCGACCTGGAGAAGGAGACCGTCATCACCGGCGTTGTCCGCGACGCTGCGGGTGAGCCGGTGACCGGTGCCTACGTCCGCCTGCTCGACTCCACCGACGAGTTCACCGCCGAGGTGGTCACGTCGCCGGCCGGGCAGTTCCGCTTCTTCGCGGCGCCAGGCACGTGGCGACTGCGTGCGCTGTCCCGGCACGGCAACGGTGACACTGTCCTCACCGCCAGCCGGGGCGTCAATGAGGCGACCGTCCCGGTCGCCGTCGACTGACAGCAGGTTCGACTGCGGCCCGCTGCCTCCGGTTGCGGGCCGCAGTCGTCCGGCCGCGTCGCGCGCGCCCGATGATGGGCTGGAGAAACCGCCGGGAACAGCCGCCGTCGTGGTCGGGCCGCAGCATGCAGCGCCAGCCGCGCGTCGGCGAGGTCGTCGGCGTGCAGGGTCACATGGACGACGAAGCGCGGTCGATCGTCGCGGTCGGGCGCGCTCATGCCCGTACGCCCGGGGTGAACCGGGACTGCCAGTCGCGCAGCGCCCGCTTGATCCGGATGTTTTCGTCCCGGGTCCTCCTCAGCTCGGTCTGTAGCGCGGACAGGTCCGCCGCGACCCGATAGCGGAAGAGTTCCACCTCGGATGCGTCGAGTCCCCGCCGGACCTGCGGGAACTGTTGCTGGCGTACCTGTTCGGGGGCCAACGGCCAGCGGGTCGTCGACCGGTGGTGCCCGCCTGCGTTGCCGGCGTACGACCGGTGCCGGTCCACCTCGCTGTCGGTGCCGGTGGGGCGGCGCACGTTCGCACCGATCAGCGAGTCGGTGCGAGCAGTGGGGTGGCTCGGGGCGGGGCGGTCTCGCCAGCGACGGAATCGTCGGAACGGGTTACGCACGTCAACCACCTCTCCTGACCGGACGGGTCGGGGTGAGCCGTGCCCAGCCCACCCCGACCGGGGGATCGAGCCCTTACTCGTTGCCACGCGAGGAGGACCTGTCGGCAAACTTATGCGCGTAAGGCGCAGGAGCCAAGGCTCGGATGAGCATCGGCTTGTCGAGGTGCCGGGATGCGTGATCGAATCAACGAGCCACGCGAGGAGCGCCATGCCTGCTGTACCGGATTACCTGAGAATCTCTAACCGAATCATGTCGGACGTCGAGAGCGGCAAGCTCGAGCCGGGTGAGAAGCTTCCGTCGATCGCCCAGCTCTGCGAGTTGCATCAGGTCGGAGCGTCCACGATCCGCCAGGTGTTCATCCGGCTGGAGGCGCTGGAGGTGATCAACCGTCACCAGGGCAAGGGTGTCTTCGTGACCGATCCGAAGACGTGGCTCCGTAAACCCTGACCCGCCGGTGTCGCCCGGCCTCGGGCAAGGCGCGCAACCGATGGTCGCGCGGCTGGCTGTTGACTGGCCGGTGCCACAGGCGTGGCGGTGGGGTGGACTACCGCCAAGGTTTGCTTGGCCTAATCATCGGCTATGCCCGAAAGCTGCGCCAGGGCGCCTTGGGTGATTTGAGCGTAAAGCCGGCTTCCGTGTCCTCGGCGGTTGTCCTGTGGGAGCTATGCCGCAAGACGATGACAAATCGAACGTTCACTTTAACACTGTGAACTACTTGTCAGTGTGATCGTTCACCAAATTCATCGTCCCGGCATTGATTTATCCCCGGTCCGGGTTCTAAGATTTCGCCGACTTCGATGTTCTCCCGTAGCCGCCGGTTGGCCGGTTGTCAGCCACCGGCCAACCGGTGGAAGAAGGAAGGGGGCGGCTATTGTTCGCCTATGTCGTTCGAGCCCCTTTCCACTATGGAGTCAGCCCTCTGGGGGCTGCTAGGTAGCTTTATTGTGGAAGCACTCGAACTTGGCGCTGCGCTGCGCCGCGCGAAAACCCTGCCATGGAACCGCCCCGACGAGCCGGGACTCCCCGCATACCTGGCCTCAGTCGTGCTCCGGCTCGCCGCTGGCGCAGGGCTCGCCGCCCTCATCGGAGCCGACGGGCAGCTAGCCAGCCCTTTCGCCGCCGGGCTCCTCGGTATCACCGCACCACTATTGATCGAAAAGATTCTGCGCCAGGTTGACATGGCGCCAGCCGAAGCCACCACACCGCACCACCACTCGACACTACCCCTCACCCGATCCGTACCACCCCCGATAGCAAAGGACCAGAAGCGGGCCCCGGGAGAAGCGGGCTCTTCCGATGTCGACTGACTCCTTCCGCCGCCAACTTGTGCTCGCGCTCGGTCGATCCACCCCCGCCTTTCACTCACCACGAGCAGCCCGACCTGGCCGTTTAAGACACCTCATTGATGCCCTGAGCCGACGTACCCCAGCCTTCACCAGCCGCCAACTCAGCAGCCTGCCCAGCGTCACCCTCCACCAGGACGACACTCGCACCGCCGACCTCCGCAAGTCCGACCTGGCTGGCGTGGAGCTCAACAACAGGGACCTTCGCGAGACTGATCTCATCGGTGTCAACCTCGCCAATTTCGCTGGCGTTGACCTCACCGGTGCGAACCTCGCCGGTGTTGACCTCCGCGGCGCGGACCTCACCGACGTCGACCTCACTGGTGCGAACCTTGCCGGTGTTGACCTCCGCGGCGCGGACCTCACCGACGTCAACCTCACTGGCGCGCTGCTCATCGGTGCCGACCTCACCGGTGTTGACCTTGCCGGCGTCAACCTTGCCGGTGTTGACCTTCGCGGAGTCAATCTCACCGGCGTCGACCTCACCAGTGCCGATCTTCGTGAGGCCAACCTCGATCGCGCCAACCTCACCGGCGTCAACCTCCGCGAGGCCAACCTCTACGGTGCCGTTCTCACCAGCACCACACTCGCGGGGGCACGGTGGGATTGGGCCACTATCTGGCCACCCGAGCGGGCAGCGGAGATCTGGTTCCGGTCGGCGGAATGGCCGGATCAACCGGGCGTTTACGTCGTGCTACCAGACGCTGGCGGCCGGATTCGCCCATCCGTTGTCGTGTGACCGGGCACGTAGGCGTCGAGTGAACGCTGTCGCTGGTCCGGAGCGGCCTTTCGAGGGCCCGAGATCGCGGGCTCTGTAACCCATGAGCCGCAGGTGACGTCCGGGCTGGACGACACCTGCGGCAACGATCGGTGGCCTACTCCGATGGGTGACTCTTCGACGCCACCGAGGTAATGTGGCCGCGATCTGGAGTGGGCCGCCGATGGCCACATGAGTTTGTCGGCCACTGGCGGGGTTGGTTGGTTACTGGTGTGGTGTTGGGATGTTGTGTTGGGTGAATGTGGGTTCTGTGGTGGTCTTGGTCTTGGTGGTGATGGCGGCGGTCTCGTCTGCGGCGTAGAGGCGGATGGAGCCGTTGGTGTTGCGGGTTACGAAGGCGATTTGGTGGCCGTTTGAGTTTTGCCAGGTGAATGCGGTGGGGTCGACGGGGTAGGTTTCTCCGGAGGTGACGGGTCCCCAGGTTGTCCAGGTGGTTGATCCTGCGGCGGTGTGGCGGGTGCGGTAGATGTTGCCGTCGGTGGCGCGGATGAAGACCCAGGCGCGGCCGGTGGTGGGGCTGAGGATGGTGCTGGGTGACCCGTCAGGGGCGATTGAGTTGTCGCCGATTGTGGTCCAGGTGCCGGGCCAGGTGCCGTTGATGTTTTGTAGTTGGGTTTGGACGGTGCCGTTGGTGGCGTGACCGACGGCCATTACTCGGTATCCGGGTAGGAGGGTGGTGGTTAGTGAGCCGGTGAATTGGGTGTCGCCGAGGTCGGTCCATTCGGTGGTGAGATTTCCGGCTCGCCAGGTGGCGGTTTGGACTTTGCCGGTGCTGGTGGTGGCGAGGATGGTGGCGGTGCGGTCAGGGCCGATTTGGGCGATTGGGGTGCCGGTTAGGCCGGTGGCGCCGGTGGAGGTCCAGGGTAGGAGGTCGCCGGTGGTTCCGTCTTGTTGGCGTGACCAGAGGGTGCCATTGGTGTCGTAGGCGAAGACGGCGAGGCTATCGTCGGAGAGTTGGATCGCGGCGGGGGCGGATTTCATTGCGCCGCCGAGTTCCAGCCAGGGTTTCCAGTCGGGGGAGGCGGGGGCTTTCTGGGTGAGTCGTTGGATGTCGCTGGTGCTGGTTTGGCTGAAGACGTTTACGTTGTCTTCGGCGTCCGCGACGAGGGCCGGCGTGCCTACGTGCACGATGTTGGCGGGGGCTGACCATTGGATTGTGCTGAGGGCGTCGGGGTTAGCCCGGCCGTGTCGGATTTGGCCGATGTTGTCGTTGTAGGCGATTTCCAGGGTGCCGAGGGCTGTTGAGGCTGCTGGGGCCTGCATCGCCGCGATCGGCATGTTCGGCTGCAACGGTATCGAAGGAAGCGCGGGGCTGCTGATCGCGCCCTGGTGGCAGGTGTTCGTGGTCGCGAAGATCTCGGGGAAACGCCATCCCCAGCCGGCCTTGTGGAAGACGAGCTCCCAGTCGAGCAGGTCTTCTCGGTAGCGGTACTGGTAGAGGTCGCCGTTGTCCAGGACGCCGTAGACGGTGTCACCGCCGGCGGAGAAGATACTGGTGTAGTAGCCCCAGCCGGAACCGACGTGGAGGTTGTAGCTGATCCATCGCTGCGTCGTCGGGTCGAAGCGATACCGGTAGAGACGATCGTCGGCGGCGCGGGCGTAGAGGACTCCCGGGGAGGTGGCGAACAGGAGGTTGTACCGGTCCCATCCCGTGTCGATCACTCGGCCGTCGATGGTCCATGTCTTTGACGATTCGCTGTAGCGGTGCCAGCGAAGCCTTCCGGTGTCGTCGATGGTGTAGAAGTCACCCGACTCGTCAATGGTGATCTTGTTGCGATTTGCTGATTCGGCGTACGACCCGAAGCTGGAGCTGATCTGCGGTCCTTGTGCGCCGTCGATCCTTTCCCACCCGAATCCGGTCCACCGGTAGCGGAACATTCCCTCCGATTTGATCCCGTAGACCCGCCCGTCGGGGCCCCCGAGGACGCGTCCGAACTGTTGCCAGCCGACTCCGATGGTGGTGGCGGCGGTCCACTTTCCGCTGCTGCCGTCGTCGTATCCCGGGGTTTCGTATTTTCGGTGAGTCAGTGTGCCGCTGCTGGTGGAGTTGAAAAACTGTGCCGCGCCGGTGCAGCTGAACGCATCTTCGGACGCCTGTGCGGGGTGTGCTCCAGCGGTGACGGTGATGCCGCTGCCGATCAGTGCAATCGCAAGTCCTAAACGGAGTGCGCTGCGCCTGGGGACTGTTCCCCGCCTGCGAACATGTGTGGGACGGAACATTTTCAAACCCCTTTCTCATTGTGTGTGCTGTTTGCCCGGTATGCCGGCATTCTTGGATTGTGTGGAATAAAGTAATAGGTCTTTGTAATTGGGAGGCTCTGCGGGCCCTGCTCGTTTGGCCGTGCTGGATGGTAGTCGATCGGGGCTGCACCGTGCCCCCCTCATTGCCGTCCCGTCAGGAGGTGTGCCTGACCGGCTGAGTGGGTCGGATGACGCCTTGACAATGGCCTGCGTTGCTGGGATTGTACGGCGGCGAGTCGAGATGGGACGGTGACGGAGAGTAGCAGTGGATAGTCGAAGAAGCGGGTTTGCTAACGGGAAGTTCACAATGGCTGATTGCCTTTAATGGCCGCTGCGGGTGTGCACACTGTCCCTGTGTTTGAGGCTGTTCTCGCGCTGGCTTGACGTTTGTCTGTCGCGTGTCGCCCGGCGCGCTTATGTGCTGGCAATTTCTGGATTTATGCGTTGTTCGGCTATTTTCAGCAATGCACTAACACTGCGGAACCATTCGAGGTCGAGTCGCTCGAGGCTGATCCGCAGTCTTCCTGCTGTCAATTGATCCATCAGCCCAGGGGTTGACGATGTCCTTTGGTCCTCGACGTACGTTCGACCGGTCGGCACAGCCGTCGAGGCGTGCTCCGCTGCTGCGCACGGGCACGGTGCGTTCTCTCGTCGCTGCTGCCATGGTTGGCGTACTCGCTCTCGGTTTGGGCGGCGGCGGGGTGGGCGGTCTGTCGCCGCTGCCCGTTGAAGGAGACGAGGCCGGGCGCAGGGCAGCGGCTGGGGCGCCTGCCCAGAAGTGGAGTTCGACGGCGACCGGAAGCGACCACGTTGCCCGGGGCCGGGTCAATCGGGAGCTGCCGACCACACAGCGTGGCCGCTACCCGCTGCATCGCCTGGCGCAGGAGCCGAAGTCGGCCGTCAACAAGGCCAGCGTGGAGCAGCCGCCGGCGGGTGAGGCAAAGGGCTTCGACCAGAAGACCAGTCGCGAGCAGCCGGCCGAGCGTGACGCCAACCAGCGGGTCTACCACAACGCCGATGGCACCCAGACCATCGAATTCTCGTCCGCGCCGATCAACTACCAGACGTCAGACGGTAGCTGGGCACCGATTGACAGCAGTCTGGTGCCCAGCGGTGACGGTGGTTGGCAGAACGCGGCGGACGCGACCCAGGTCCGACTGGCTCCTCGGTCTGACGCGGGCGATCTCGTCCGGTTGATCTTCGACGAGGACATCGAGTTCGGCTACAGCGTCGCCGACGCCGCCGGGACGGTCGGGCAGGTCACTGGTGACGCGATTGTCTATCCCGGTGTTCGACCGGAGATGGATCTGCGCTTGGAACCGCGTCCCAGCGGGGTCAAGGAAACTCTCGTTCTGCACTCCGCCACCGCTCCGACCTCGTATCTCTTTCCGCTTCACCTACGCGACCTGACCGCCCGGCTCGTTGATGGGCAGGTCGTACTGACCGACAAAGCCGGCATGCAACGGGCGGTCATTCCGCCCGGGTACATGGTGGATGCCGGTGAGGGCGATCGCGGTCCTGCCACTTCCACCGGCGTGCGCTACGAACTCGTCAACGTTGACGATCAACCCGCGCTGCGACTGACGCTGGACTCGGCGTGGTTGAGCGATCCGGATCGTCGGTTCCCGGTCGAGGTTGACCCGACGGTGGGTCCGCCGGTGACCGGCGAGGGCGCGGACAGCAGCATGTACGTGCACGGCAGCAGCTCCACCTCTGGAGGCCAGGAGCTGCTGGTGGGACGCGCCAGTGGGTCCAACGCGGCGGCGTACCTCACGTTCAACGGGCTGGTTGACCAGCTACGTGATCAAACTATCCACGGGGCCGCCCTGTCCGTGGTCAACTACGACGCGGCCTCCTGCAAGCCACGAAAGATCACTGTCCACCCGGTCACCGAGTCGTGGACCGCGGGCACCGGCCACTCGTACCCCGGTCCGTCGGTGGGTAGCTCGCTTGCCAGCCGCTCGTTCGCGCATGGCTACATCGGCCTGGGGCAGTCCCAGTCGGCGTGCCCGGCGGCCAACGAGATGTTCGACCTTGGTACGGCCGGGCGGGACCTGGTACAGCGGTGGGTGAACGGTGAACAGGCCAACAACGGTCTGTCGCTGCGGGCCTCGACGACCGACTCCTCGGCCTGGAAGCGGCTTGCCGGTACCGGTACCGCCAACGCGCCAACGCTGTACATCACCCACTCGCCCTACAACGCCGAGTACGCGATCCCGAACCCGACCCCGGAGCCGCCCGTCCTGCGTAACCAGGACGGCAACGTGCAGGTGACCGTCACCAACCGGGGCTCCGAGGACTGGACGCCCGCGAACTACTACCTCGCCTACCGGGTCTACAACGCCCAGACGGGAGAGGCCGTTACCCAGCAACGGTCGGCAAGCCTGCCGTCGACCCTCGCCCGCGGCGCCACGGTCACCCTCGACGCCTCGGTGAAACGGCTGGAACCGGCAACGTACTTCCTCGACTTCACCATGGTTCGTACCGGCGGCGCCGTCTTCACCGATCACCAGGTCCCGCCGGGCCGGATCGTGCTCCAAGTCTTCGACGTGCCACCGGTGGTGCAGGAGCTGTACCCACCGAACGGGTACCAGGCCCCCACCCTGAACCCGCTGCTGTGGGCGCAAGCCGTGGACACCGACGCCCCACCCGGGGCAACTCTCAGCTTCAAGTTTGAGGTCTGTGACCGTACCGACGACGGCGGGGAAGCCAACTGCACGGACTCCGGCTACCTCGACGAACACGCGTGGGTGATCCCGGACAGTCGCCTGTCCTGGGGCGAGTCCTACCTGTGGCGTGCCTACGTCAGGGACGGCGCCAACGAGGTGCGCTCCCCCGACTCGGTGTTACTTACCTCCGTGCCCCAACCGGACGTGCTCTCCCGGATCGCCAGATCGCCAGACGCCGAACGGGGGCGTGATTTCGACACCCAGGTCGGCAACGTCAGTACGTCGGCGATCGACGTCACGGCCATGACCGTTGGGCCGGAGCTGAATCTGCTCCGCACGTACAACAGCCTCGACCCGCGTCCGTCCGCGGTCTTCGGCGCCGGCTGGTCCAGTCGGTACGACATGAAGCTGACGCCGGACGATGACGGCTCCGGCAACGTGGTGATCCGTTACCCGGACGGGCAGGAGGTACGGTTCGGGCGGAACTCCGACGGGACGTACGTCGCGCCGTCGGGTCGGGTGGCCCGGCTGACCCTCGATGACACGGGCTGGAA
This sequence comes from Salinispora cortesiana, assembly GCF_000484695.1. Lineage (GTDB taxonomy): Bacteria > Actinomycetota > Actinomycetes > Mycobacteriales > Micromonosporaceae > Micromonospora > Micromonospora cortesiana. The sequence goes on from NZ_AXVR01000020.1 coordinate 51,725, forward strand.
GCTGCGCGACCGCTCCGGCACCACCTACGAGTTTTCCCTGACCGGCAAGTTGGTCAGGATCACTGACAAGATGGCCCGGTCGGTCAAGCTGGTGTACGACGTCTTCTCCGGCAAGTTGGCACGGGCGCAAGTCGCGAACAGCTTTACCAACACCGCGGGCCGAGCGCTCCACTTCTCGTGGACCGACGACCATATCACCGCCGTCAAGACCGACGCGATTGACGGCGCCCCGCTGACCTGGACCTACACCTACAGCGGCGATCTGCTCACCAAGGTGTGCTCGCCGACGGACGCCTGCACCAGCTACGAGTACGCGGAGGGCTCGCACTACCGTACCGCCGTGCTCGATGCCCGCCCGGACTCGTACTACCGACTCGGGGAGAGTGAGGGCACCGCGGCGGCCAGCGACGTCGCGATCAACCTGGGCAAGGACTCCGCCACCTATCACCACGTGACCCTTGCCCAACCTGGTGTGATCGAGGGCGTCGGTGACACCGCGGCCTCCTTCAACGGCACCTCCTCCCATGTGGAGCTCCCAAAGGGCCTGGTGAAAAAGAGTCGTGACACCGCTGTCGAGCTCTGGTTCAAGGTCGGCAAGACCCAGACCGGTGGCCCGCTGATCGGCTACCAGGACAAGGCCCTCGACTCCGCTGCCACCAGCGGGGTGCCGATCCTCTACACCGGCATCGATGGCCGCCTGCGTGGTCAGCTCGCCGGAGGCACCATCGCACCGATTTCCTCCACCGTTCCTGTCAACGACGGCAAGTGGCACCACGTCGTACTGTCCGCCATGGGCAACGTCCAGACCATGTATCTGGACGGCGTCAAGGTCGGCGAGCGGACCGGGCAGACCATCGAACACTCGCTGCTGACGTTCAACCAGGTCGGTGCCGCTTCGGCTACGACGCCCGGCTCGTGGCCGGGTTGGGGGTGGACGGCTCGGCGGTACTTCGCCGGCATGATCGACGAGGTCGCCGTCTACTCGCATCCCATTGGCCCGAAGACCGCCGCGGCGCACTTCGAGTACGCGAAGCCCGCCGCACAGCAGCTCACCAAGATCACGCTTCCCAGCGGTAAGGTCGCCAGCGAGGTTGTCTACGACACCGCCACCGACCGGGTGAAGGAATACACCGACGAGAACGGTGGTACTTGGAAGATCGGTCAGCCGGCTATCTACGGCGGCGACGACGATCTCCGCCGGAGTGTCCAGCTCCTGGACCCGGCCAACCGCCCGCACCTCTACGAGTACGACGCGCTGACCGGGCAGATGTTGCGCTCCGGCATTCCGCTCGGCCTGGAAACCCGGCCGGAGGACCAGCCGGGTGAGCCAACTCCGTCGCCGGGTCCTCCGCCCGGTGAGACGTGCACGGAACCGGACCCTATCGACCCTGCCTTCTGCACCATCATTCCGGACGACTCCGGTGGGCCGGTCTTCGTCGAGCATCCGCTCGACGGCATGGCGATCCGCAGCTACTCATACGACGAAAAGGGCTACCAGACCAAGGTCACCAACGAAAACGGTGACTCGGTGGAGATGACCTACGACAGCAAGGGTCGCCTGACGACCCGTAAGAACTGCCGTACCACCTCTGAGTGCCATACCCGCTACTTCACCTACTCCGCCACCATCACCGACCGGCTGGACCCGCGGGTGGACCTGGTCGTCGAGTCGAGGGACAGCCGGTCGAGCAGCCCCACCGACAATCAGTACCGCACCACCTTCGAATACGCGATAGACGGTCAGCTAACCCGGCAGACCAACCCGGATGGAAGCACCGTCAGGCACACTTACACCTTCGGTGCCGAAGTCGCCGTTGGCGGCGGGAATCCACCGGCCGGCCTGATCAAGACCAGTACCGACGCCCGTGGCAAGGTCACCCGCTTCGTCTACTACAGCAACGGAGACCTTGCCCGGGTCACCGAGCCAGGCGGTCTGGTCAGCGAGTACACCTATGACACACTCGGCCGGCAACTCACCGAGAAGATCGTCTCGGACTCCCACCCCGAGGGTGTCACCACCACCTTCACCTACGACGATCACTCCCGGGTCAAGGCCGTCACTGGCCCGGTAGTCACCGAGGAGATCTCCGGTGCGGAGCATCAGGCGCGCACCACCAACGAGTACGACGCGGACGGCAACGTCACCGAGGTAACCGTCGCCGACCTGCTCGGCGAGGACCCGGAGCGAATCGTCACCACCGAGTACGACGAGTACAACCGCCCGGTGCGGATGATCGACGCCGAAGGCAACGAGGAGAGCTACGAGTACGACCGGTTCGGCAACCGGACATCCATGGTGGATGCCAACGACAACCGGTACGACTGGGCGTACACGGCTCAGAACAAGGTCGCCGAGGTGCGGCTGCGCGGCTGGCGCAGCGACCCGGATGGCATACCCGCCCCGGACACCGGCGACTATCTGGTGTTGCACGCCTACTCGTACGACCACGCGGGTCGACTCGCCAGCGACACCGACGCGATGGGTCGTCGCCTGGAGTACACGTACTACCGGGACGACCGCCTGCACGCCATCACGATGAAGGACTTCCGGGACCAGGACGGAACCACGCGTGACTATGTAGTCGAGGAACGCCAGTACGACGCGGCCGGCAACCTCACCCTCAAGAAGGAAGCTAACGGCACCCGGGCGAGCGAGTTCACGTACGACCGGGCGGGCAAGCTTCTCACCAGCGTTCTGGATCCGACCGGGCTGACCCGGACCGAGACCATGGCGTACGACCTCAACGGCAACGTGACACGGACGACCCGCAGCGGCAAGGCCTCCAATGTGCCGTGGGTCGTGCCGGTTGTCACGGAAACCGTTGACTACACCTACGACGATGATGGCAACCTGCTGACCGAGAAGGTGACGGCAGGCAGCGAGACCCGGACGACCAGCTACACGTATGACCAGCGGGGCTTGCGACTGAGCGCCACCGACCCCCGGGGCAACGTGAGCGGTGCCGACAAGGCCGCCTTCACCACCACCTACGAATACGACGAACTCGGCCGGCAGGTCAGCTCGACCGGCCCGGCGGCGGCGGCGGAGAGCGACGGCGGCGGGCCCGTCACGACCCGCGTCGAGGTCGCGTTCAGCTACAACACCTTCGGCGAGCAGGTCGCCGCGCGTGACCCACGCGGGCAGATCTCCCACGTCGAGTACGACAAACTCGGCCGTCCGGTGCGCACCCTAGCCCCGGCCTACCTGCCGCCGGGAGTCTCCGAGCAGATCATCCCGGAAACCCGACAGAGCTACGACGGGCTGGGCAACGTTGTCGAGGCAATCCGTCCGAGTGGCACCACCAAGTTCACCTACGACCAGCTCAACCGTCTTGTCGCCCGGGACGATCCGGCATCGACCAACGATGACCGGGCGGTGACCCACTACACGTACACCCGCGTCGGCGAAGTGCTGTCGGTCACCGACCCGACCGGTGCTCGGATCGAATCCACCTACGACGATCTGGACCGCCAGATCACGCAGACCCGCGTGGAACGGCAACCGACGCCCCGGAACCTCGTCACCCAGATGGCCTACGACGACTACGGCAATCTGACCTCGGTCGTGTCACCGTCGGGTGCGACGACGGTCAACGCCTACGACAGCGTGGGCGACATGATCCGGACCACCGCGCCTACTGGCGAGTCGATGGTCTTCGGCTACGACTACGCGGGCCGGCAGATCCGTGCCTCCGACGGACTGGGCCGCACCGTCAGCATCGAGTACGACCGGTTTGGCGACCGGGCCAGCGATGCCAGCCTGGACGCGGACGGGACACTGCTTCGCCGCCAGACGTACGAATACGACGAGGCAAGCAACATGATCCGGTCAACGGATCCGTACGGCACCGTCACCCGGTACGAGTACGACGCGTTGAGCCGGCTACGCACACAGATCGAACCGGTGACCGACAAAAAGTCGATCACCACCACCTTCGGCTACGACGTCGCCGGCAACCGGACCCGCTACACCGACGGCCGGGGTAACTCGACCATCTACACGTACAACACGCTCGGCCTGCCGGAGTCGACGATCGAACCGGCGACGACCGCCCACCCGGCGGTGGCCGACCGCACCTGGACTGTCGGCTACGACGCCGAAGGTCAGGCGGTCCGGTTGAGCGCACCGGGCGACGTCAGCCGGCAGCGTACCTACGACGCCGGCGGCCGGCTCACCGCCGAGACCGGATCAGGTGGCGACACCGCGACCACCGCGCGGGAAGTCAGCTACGACCTGGTGGGACGGCCCACCAGTGTGAGCGCCCCGGGCGGTGCCAATAGCTATACCTACAACGACCAGGGGGCGCTGCTCTCCACCGCCGGCCCGTCCGGCACCGCCAGCTTCACCTACGACGACGACGGTCGGATGACGACCCGGACTGACGTGACCGGGACATCCACCTTCGACTACGTCAAGGGTCGGCTCGACACGATCACCGACTCGATCACCGGCCAGGCACAGCGGCTGAGCTACGACGCCGCCGGCGAGGTGGAGACGGTCGATTACGGCGGCGGCCGGATTCGCACCTTCGGGTACGACGACTTTGGCCGGGTCGCCAGCGACACTGTGCAGAACAGCGCCGGCTCCACCGTCGCCTCAGTGATCTACGGCTTCGACCTGAACGGTCACCTGACCGAGAAGAAGACCACGGGCACCGCGGGCGCGGGCGACAACACCTACACGTACGACAAGGCGGGCCGGCTCACCTCGTGGACCAACGCGGAGGGCACGGTCGCGTACGAGTGGGACGACAGCGGTAACCGGATCAGCGCCGGGTCGAAGACCGCTACGTTCGACGAGCGAAACCGCCTGCTCTCCGATGGCGACTACACCTATGCCTACACCGCCCGCGGCACCCTGAGTACCCGGACCAGCTCCGGCCTGTCCGAGCAGTACTCGTTCGACGCGTTCGACCGGCTCACCGAGGCCGACGAGCAGACCTACACCTACGACGGCCTGGACCGGGTGACTTCCCGTACCGGGACGACCTTCACCTACGCCGGCTTCGGGGATGAGGTGGTCCACGACGGGGTGGAGTACTTCGCTCGCGGACCGGGCGGGGAACTGCTCGCCACCGGCCAGGGCAACAACGAACGGCTGTCCCTGACCGACGTGCACGGCGATGTCGTGGCCGCCTTCGACCCGGCCAACACCGAGCTCGCCGCACTCAACGACTCGACTGCCTACGACCCGTTCGGTCAAAAGATCGACAGCGTCGGCGACACCGGCAACCTGGGCTTCCAGGGTGACTGGACCGATCCAGACACCGGCCAGGTCGACATGGGTGCCCGCTGGTACGACCCCGGTACCGGTTCATTCACCTCGCGGGACAGCGTCACCTACGCCGCTGGGGATTCGATTCTGGCCAACCGGTACGGCTACGGTGCTGGCGCCCCACTCGACTTCTACGACCCCGACGGCCACTGGCCCAGCTTTGTCAAGAAAGCAAGTAGCTGGGTATCCAACAAGTGGAAGTCCGCCAAGAAGGCTGTGGGCCGGACGTGGAATTCTGCAAAGAGCTGGGGGTCCAGGCTGTGGGAGAATGCGCGCACCTGGGTTACGAAGCAGTACAACCGTGTGAAATCAGCCCTTACCGCGGCGAAGACCTGGGTTAGCGATAAGATCCACGCGGTTAAGAACAAGGCGAGAGAGGGCTACGCAGCCTACCAGGACGGCAAGCTCGGCGACTGGGCGAAGGAACAGGCCAGGGCCGCCGCACATGAAGTCAAGGCCAAGGTTACGCGGGCAGCCAAGGCAGTGCAGGAAAAGCTGGTCAAATTCACCAAACTGCCGGTTGTTCAAGCGCTGACAAAACCTCTGATCGCAGCAAAAGAACTGGTTTCTGCCGGCGTCAAAGTCGCGGCCAGTGTCGTCTCGGTCACCGCCCAGGCCATCAAGGACCCGGAAAAGTTCCGAGAGAAGCTCCTGAACGCGGCAGCCGAGAAAGTAGCGCCGCTGGTCGAGGGCGTAACTGACGTATGGGACAAGTCAACCCAGTTCGTCGAGGACCATGCCGCCGAGATCGCCGGCATCGCGGCCGGCGTCGCAGTCGGTGTTGGCTGTGGTCTGGCGATCGGCTGGACCGGCGTCGGCGCGGTGGCGTGTGGTGCCTTCGCGGGTGCGGTCGGCTCGGCCGTCACCGGCAGCGTGATCGGAATGCGCGGCTCGGACCTGCTCGGCGAGGTGGCGACGGGTGCTGCGTTCGGTGCGGTCGGCGGCGCCCTCGGCCCCATCGCCGGCCGAGCGATCGGCGCCGGAGTCCGCGCCGTCGGCGGCGGCCTACGGGCGGCCGGCAACGTCGGCGGAAATCTCCTGGCTTCTGGCGGCAGAGCAATCAGCGCTGGTGCGTCGAAGGTCCGTAGTCTCGCCGGACGCCAATTTAACAGGGGCTGCCGGACCAACAGCTTCACTTCGGCTACCAGAGTCTTGCTGGCCGACGGTAGTCGTAAAGCGATCAGTGAGGTCCGTATCGGTGACCGGGTACTCGCCACCGACCCCACCACCGGCCGGACCGAGGCGCGTGTCGTCACCGCGTTGATCGTAGGTGCCGGTAGTAAGGACCTGGTCGAGATCACTGTCGACACCGATGGTGATGCAGGCGACCAAACCGCGAAGCTCACCGCCACCGACGGTCACCCCTTCTGGGAGTACGGCGACGGTCGTTGGGTCGAGGCGAGGGATCTCGAACCCGGGTATGAGTTTGAAACCGCGGACCACCGGCCGGCCACGGTGGTGGCCGTTCGTAAGTGGACTGAGCACCAGCAGGTCTACAACCTCACCGTTGACGGCCTCCACACGTACTATGTGGTAGCCGGTAGTACACCGGTGTTGGTCCACAACTGCACAATCCTTGGTGCTGGAGCTCCGAAGGCAGGAAACACTGCAGTTGTCGGTCGTCTTGAGGACACTGCCGTGGCCCGCGACTGGGCGAGCCACGATGTTCTCAACATCCCGGACTGGACCATCACAAAGAATGATGCATGGGTGAATGCGGTTATTAAGAATAAGCAGGATGTGTACGTCGCATCCCCACTGACACACCGAAATCTGTGGGACGCGGCTAACGGTCGACAGACCGTCTTGGCTCGGGAACTGAAAATGCTGACAGGCGCTGGCTACAAGTGGGATGGGGACTATCTGCGCCCCCCAAGGAGTTGATCGCTGTGAACCTCGATGAACAGTCATTTTCATTTCTTGAGCTAAGCAAGAACGTGAACTATGGCCGCGATACCCTGCCGTCGGCCAGGGACCGCCAGATTCGGGACCTGCTACTAGGCGCGGCAGACAGCGCTTCACTTGAGCAGGTCAAGCGGCTTATGCCAGGTGATGCTGACCGGGTTCTAAACGCGTTCGCGGAGCGAGCCGCGTCCATCGCGGTTCGTCATCAGGATGCACGCGAGCTTCGCGCCGGCATCCTGGCTGCAGCGATTGCTCAGGCAATTACTGGCGATCTGCGAGAGTCGCTGGCTGCGCTTTCATTGCTATATCGAGCCTCTGAGATGATCGGCCACGATCCCAATTCGGAGTTTGCTGCGGCGAATGATCTTTCCGGAGGTCGTGCGATTGGCTTACTTGACTTCCTGCGCAGGTCGCCGGAGGATAAGACGATCCAGGCCATGGGTTACGAAGAAGGTGACGACAAGGGTGGGTTTCGGTTTGTCCGAAATTGGTAGCGCACAGCGCTGTAACGAGGCGAATCAACCTTGATTCTTCACGGGTCTGATCAAGGTGTCACTGATGACTGTGGCGGGAAGTAGCGACTGCCCTGCAGTGAGAGCACGAGGGCGCCCCACCCGGAAGGGGTGGGGCGCCGGTCGTTGGCCAGTTCACGCTAGCCCGTCGAAGTCGGTGGCCGGTGACCCGTTCGGGTCACCGGCCACCGACTTACTCAGATGCCGCTTGCTTTCGTGCAGTCCGACGACGGTTCCAGGCTGAAGTCGAGGGTTGCGACGAACCCTGCCGTAACCCGGATGCGGTCGAACTCCGGAACCCAACCGTCCTTGGCGACGATCACGTCGTAGCGGCCCTTGGGCAGCCAGACCGTGTACTTGCCGGAGGCGTCCGCCTTAAGGGTGAAGCCGGCGCCGCTGCCGGACGCGTTCACCCGGACGGTAGCCGGCACGCCGACCGTCTCCCCGCCGCAGGTCACCCCGGTGACCGTGCCCTGCAGCTTGCCCCAGCTCTTCGGCGGAGACACGTTCATCTCCACCTTCACCGGCGGGACCGAGTTCGGCACGTCGGCCGCGAACGCCAGCTCGCCGCTGTAGCGGCCGGGCTGCTCGACCCCGGCCTCAGCGGTGGCCGTGAGGGTCACCTCCAGCTTGCGGGACTCGCCCGGTTCCAGCGTGAAGCTGGACGGTGAGGTGCTCAGCCACGGCAGATCCGCCTCCGCGACGCACGATCCCAGCCCGCCGAGGTGTTCGGTCTCCGCCGATCCGACGAACGAGCTGGGCGAACCGCCGATCCGGTAGGTGCCACACGCGGCAGCCCCCCGGTACCGGCTGAACTCGGCGTTCGGCAGGTCCTGCCAGGTTCCGGACGCCGGGTCGTAGGCGATCGTCTGGTTCGTCACCGTGGTGGAGCCGTCGGTGACCCCGCCGGCCAGCACGAGCATCCCGCCGGCCGAGGTGTACGACGATCCCCACAGGTTCAGCGGCATCTCCTCGATCGGACTCCAGGTGTCCGACGCCGGGTCGTACCGGTAGCCGTCGGTGTATTCGCCGCTGGTGGTGGTGCCGCCGGCGCAGTAGACCTGGTCGCCGATACCACCGCAACCCATCCAGGCGACCGGGTGCGGGTAGGGGGCAAGGGTGGTGAAGGTCTCGGTCTGCGGGTCGAACGCCACCGTCTCGTCAGAGGCGGTACAGGAGCCGTCGGCGCAGCCGCCGACCAGATAGATCTTGCCCCCGGCGACGGCGGTCCCGGCGGCGGCGACCGGTGCGGGGTTGGTCGCCCCGTCCACGCGGCTCCAGGTTTCGCTGTCCGGATCGAAGACATCCACGGTGGCGTCGGGGCTGCCGTTGTCGGCCCACCCGCCGGTCACATAGATCTTGCCGCCGACCGCCGCGACGCCCGGCTTCGCCCTCGAACTGGCCAGCTCCGGCAGCTCGGACCAGGATTCGGCGTCCGGGTCATAGACCCAGACCTTCTTCTCCAGCCCACTGCCGGTGCCGCCGCCGATCGAGTACACCTTGCCGTCCAGGGCGACAGCGGAGTTGTCGAAGACCGCCGCCGGCAGGTCCGCGACCCGGGTCCAGGCGTCGTCCGCCGACGGGCCGGTCTCAGCTGGCACGCCACCGTACCGGGTACCGGTTTGCGCCTTGCTGATGCCCTTCACCGTGACCTCGCGCAGCGGGGCTCCCGGCTGGTTCAACAGCTCGAACTCGCCGGACCGCTCCAACACCTCGACGTTGGCCGGGGCGGTGCCGGTGTTCTTCACCGTCACCTTGGTGCTCCGGGTGCTGCCGTACGGCTGGTGTGACTCCACCTCGGCCGGGGTGACCGTGAGCTCTCCGGCGGCGAGCGCGATGTCGGCCCGCTGCACCTCGTCCGCGGTGATCGTCACGTCCTGGGTGGCCAGCGGGTACGGCGTCCTTTCCGCGGTGAACGGGTGGGTGCCGGTGAGGCTGGAGAAGAGCCAGTAGAAGCCGTCCGACTCCGCCGGGTCGTCCGGCGTGCCAGCCGAGACCCCCTGGTCTTCGGGCTGATCCACGCTGGTCACGGTGACGCCGTTGATCGGTTCGCCGGTGTTCAGGTCGATGGTGGTGCCGACCACCAAGCCACCGGGCACCAGGTTGCAGTCCCGGTTGCTCAGGACGACATCGTCAACCTGCCACCACCAGGAGTAGTTGCCGGCGAAGCGGAACCGTACCTGGGCCTCCGTCGCGCCGGCCGCCGGCGTCAACGGCACCTCCTCGACCCGCGGCCCGCGCAAGCTGCTGGTCTGGTGCCAGACGTTGGTCCAGGTCTCACCGCCGTCGGTGGTGACGTCGATGTCGGCACTGTCGTTGCCAAGCGCCCAGTAGTCACTGTTGAACCGCAGCACCGGCGCGTCGGCCTCGGAGAGGTCCAGCGTCGGGCTCACCAGGTCGGTGTCCTGGCTCTTACCGGCGCCGAGCTCATCACTGTCGATGATCGCGAATCCGCCGCTGCCGCCGGTCAGGTTGCCTCGTCCGCCGAGGTCCTCGAAGGTCCAACCGCCGTCCTCGGTGCGGTTGACCACCGACCAACCCTCCGGCGTGGTGGTGTCGGCGAAGTCCTCGGTCAGGAGGGGGTCGCCGTAGCTGCCGTTGTAGCCGGCGGCCGTGCAGGCTGCCTCGACCGGAACGGCCAGGTCGACCGTGGTGGCGTCGCTGCCGACCGGTACCTCCCGAGTCACCGTCTGGTAGTCCGGGTACTGCGGGGTGGCGGTGATCGAGTAGGTGTTGTCGCCGGGCACCGTGGTCGACCATTCTCCGGTCACCGGGTCGGTGAAGATCGGGTCCCCTGGCTTACCGGCGACTTCGACCTGAGCGTAGAGCGGCCAGCCGTGCCCAGAGCCGTCGGTGACCTGACCGCTCACCGTGACCATCGGGCTGGGGACGAGCGCGAAGTCTCGGGTTACCGCCCCGCCCTCGTCCACGGTGAAGGTGTCCGACTGCGGCTCGTAGCCGTACACGGTGGCCGTCACCGTGGTCTCGCCAGCCGGCACGGTCAGCGAGTATCGGCCGTCGACGCCGGTGGTGGTGTCGCGGGTGCCGTCGTCGATGGTCACCCCGGCGATCGGCTCGCCGTCAGCGGCTGAGGTCACCGTGCCGGTGACCCGCCCGACCGGGCCGCGGGGGGCCTCGGTGACCGCACCATAAGCGTGGACCTGACCTTCGCCGAAGACGTTGTTGTCCTCTGCGGTACCGCCGCAGGTGGTGTTGTCGACATCGCGGGCGGTGTCGTCCAGCAGCGCCTCGGTCGCTGGCAGGTCCCTGCGGAGGCTGGGCGCGGCCGACCAGATCAGAGCGGCCGTGCCGGCGACGTGCGGGGCCGCCATCGAGGTGCCGTTGAACGATGCGTACCCGCCACCGGCGACGCTGGACCACACGTCCACCCCGGGGGCGGCGATGTTCGGCTTGAAATCCTCGGTACCGGAGCCACGGCTGGAGAAGCCGGCGATGACGCCGTCTGACGCGTACGCTCCGACGGCGTACGAGTTCTCGTAGTCCCCGGGGGAGCCAGCGGTGCCGCAGCCCGGGCCGGCGTTGCCGGAGGAGAAGACCGGGAGGATCCCGGCGGCCCGCCACGCGTCGACGGTCTGCTGGTACCAGGGGTCGTTGGGACCGCCACCCCACGAGTTGTTGACGATGTCGGGGCGCAGGTCAGGGCGGGGGTTCTCGCCGTTGGCGTCGGTCGGGGCCAGGATCCACTGGCCGGAGGCGAGCAGCGACGGGTCCGAGCAGGTGGTGAACTCGCAGCCCTTCGCCGCTATCCACCGGGCACCCGGTGCGACGCCGATCTGGTTGTCGCCCCCGTCGTCACCGACCATCGTGCCCATGGTGTGCGTGCCGTGGTCGTTGTTGTCGCAGGGCTCCGAGTCGGAGCAGATGCCCGTCGGGTCGAACCAGTTGTATGCGTGGTCGAAGCTGCCGCCGCCGAGGTTGCCCCGGTAGGAGTTGACGAGGGCGGGGTGGTCGTGCTGCGTACCGGTATCGATGTTGGCTACCACGATGCCTTCGCCGCGGACGCCGAACTCGTCCCACACCTGGGTGGCGCCGATTTCGACGACGCCCCACGAGATGGCGTTGGTACGGGCCTCGGCCTCGGCCGGCGTCGGCTCGATCAGCGGGCGACTGCGGATCGGCTCGATCCGCTCGACCTCGGGCCGGCTCGCGATCTCGTCGATCAGGGTCTGGTCACCGTGGACCTGGATGGCGTTGGCGATCCAGTAGGACGTGTGCTCCGCCTTCCGCGCGTCAAGCAGTCGCAGCAGGTCGGCTTGGGTGCGTTCAGCTGTGTCGGTCAGGAGTTGGTGGACCGCACGAGCTCGGTCGTCGGGCGCTTGAACGGTCGCGGTGCTGGCGAGCGGTGCGGTTTCCCGTAGGTAGACCAGGAAACTGGTGCTGCCGCTGGTGTCCTGCAGCTCGGGCGCGACGATTGCCCGCTCCGATGCGCCGGGCGGCGACGCGGCGAGCGCGGGCTGGGCGCTCAACCCCAGTGCCAGCGCCCCGAACGCGACGGCCAGACGCCCCAGGCGTGACCGCGCGGATGGTCGTACGAACACGTGTCCTCCCCACGTCCGCGGGCCCGGGCTGTTCCGAGCCCGCGCCAGCCATGCTCGTGAAAACACCGATGCTGATCAATAGATTGTTTCGGTCAGTATTCGATCAGTGACTAGTCGCGTTTCTGGCCGTACGCTGACTCGGTGTTCAGCCGGACATCATCTCGGCGGGGTGATGGCTGTCAATGTCAACGCGGGTGCCTGGGGAGGCAGCGTGTCTGAGGGGAAAGGTCCGATCGTGGTCTGTGTAAGCCCCGACATGGCCGTGCGCGAGCGTGTGTTGCGTCGGCTCGACGGGGTGGGGCCGGTGCTGAGCTGTGCTGATCTTGCGGAGCTGCGAGCGATGCTCTTTCCTGAACCGTCCAGCACCGAGGAGCGGGGTACCGGTCCACCGGATACCCCGGTCAGCTACGGCGAGCTGGTGGTTGACCCGCCGGGGCATCTGGTCACCTGGCGGGGACGTCCACTGGCGCTGACCCGTACCGAACGGCGGTTGTTGACCCGGTTGGTGACCCCGCCGGTCCGGCTCTGGAGCTATGAGCGACTCTTCGCCGCGGTCTGGGGCGGCGCCTACCTCGGCGACACCGCGATCCTGCACTCGGCGATCAAGCGGCTTCGGCGCAAACTGCGCCTGCTCTCCGGTGGCCCACGGGTGCTGACCGTGCGCGGGGTCGGCTACCGCCTTGTCCTGGGGTCCGACGACTCGGGCGGGTGAGACGGCCTTCCCCGGCGGCGGCTGCCGCCCGGTCCGGGCCATGACACGATGGCGCGGTGAGCGCTGTCCATCCGGGGTACGCCCCGCCCTCCGGGCCCGATCGCCCGTCGTCCCGGCCGTGGGCCCGACGCTTGCTGATCGCGGGCACCGCGGCCTGGGCGGTGCTGCTGGCCGGGCTGGCCTGGTGGTCGGCCCGCACCGACGAGCCGACGGTGCGGGAGCAGCGCACGACTGAGCAGGCAGCACCGGTGGTCAACGCGGCGGTCGGCCAGCTCGTCGCAGCGCTCGACGGTACGGCGTGGGCGATGACCCCGTCCCGCGTTGAGCTGGGCTGCCGGGTCACCCCGGTCAGCACGGGCGCCGAAGTGACCCGCGGGATCGACGTTCTGGTCGTTGCGGGAGGCGAGCGCGACCTACTCAGCCGCGTCGCCGACGAGCTGCCGGGGCGATGGCGGGCCGGCGTTGGGGACGCCGCGGAGGGCCCACTGCTGCGCGCTGACGCCGGTGAGTTTGTCCTGGTCGAGGGGGAGTCAACGAGTCCGGGCCGGGTTCGCTTCGAGGTGCTGACCGGCTGTCGCCCGACCGACGCCGCGATCGGCGACCTGCTACCCGGGAAGCGGGTCAGCCCGGCGCTACAGGCCGCGTTGCAGGCGCTGGACCGTCCGGTGCCGGAGCAGGTGGATCGGATCTGGACACCGTGCCCCGGCGGCGCGAAGGCCTGGACCGAGCGGATGGAGGTCGGCCCCGAGCCGGCATCATTGAGCGCCCTGGCGCCGTTGGCCGCCGCCGGCACCGTTGTGGTCGACACCCCCGAGGTGTACGCCTACCGGAGCGGCACCGACCTGGTCATCGCCGACGCCACCGGCGACCAGCTGCACCTGATGCTCTCCAACGGCTGCGCGGAGTGACCGTTAATAGACGAGTGCCCGGGCCTCCTCGGCCATGACCTCCTCAAGGAAGACGGCCGAACCGGCGATCCGGACGCCCGACAGCACGTCGCCGGGCCCGATGTCCCGACGGGCCGCGCACTGCGTGCAGGCGGTTATCCGGCCCGTCGTCAGGATCACGTGCAGCAACTCGCCCAGTGGCGCCGCGTGCGGCAGCTCGAACTCCTGCGCCCGGCCGGGTAGCGCGAACCAGGTCGCCTCGCCGGTCAGCCAGAGTGAGACATCAACTCCGGCGGCGGCTGCGGTGGCAGCGATGGTGAACGCCTGTGCGCACCGCTCCGGGGCATCTAAGCCGGCGGTGACCTTGACGACGAGGGTTCGGCCCACGAACGCCAGCATAGGATAGTCGCCGATGGTCACCGAGATAGGGTTCGTAAGTTTGCTGGTCGCCGCGCTGGGCGGGCTCGCCGGCGGCTTGGTCTACCTTGCCGTACGCATATCGAGAGGGCATTAGTTGAGTGACGAGAATCCGCTTCAGCCGCCGTGGCTGAACGCGCCTCCGGTGGACCCGTACCCCTACGAGGAGAGCCACGACCTACGGACCGGCCCGAAACTGCACCCCACTCTGGACGGCCTGCTGCCGTACATCGGGGTGTGGCGGGGTCGGGGCCGGGGTGGCTACCCCACCATTGAGGATTTCGACTACGCGCAGGAGATCCGGATCAGCCACGACGGCCGACCGTTCCTCTGCTACGAGTCGCGCGCGTGGCTGCTGGACGAGCAGAGCCGTCCCGTCCGCCCGGCCGGGCGTGAGATGGGCTGGTGGCGGCCGGTACTCGACGGTGACGACCGGGCGACCAACGAGTGGGAAGCGCTGATGAGCACGCCCACGGGCGTGATGGAGCTGCACCTCGGCAAGCGCACCGGCACCCAGCTCGAGTTCGCCACCGACGCGGTGGTCCGCACCCCCACCGCGAAGGAGGTGACCGCCGGTCACCGCCTCTTCGGCATCGTGGAAGGCGCCCTGCTCTACGCGCAGGAGATGGCCGCCGTCGGCCACGGCCTCACCCCACATCTGTCCGCCCGGCTGATCCGGGTGGGCGGCTGAGGTCAGTCCGGCTGATCTGGGTGGCGGCTGGGTCAGTCCGGTTGGTCGTTGTCGGGCGGGACGGGGAAACCGAGTAGGGCCTGCAGCCGCCGGGTGTAGGCCGACCGCGGTCGGCCGATGCCGTCGAGGACGCGGACCTCGACCAGGCCCCGGACCGACGAGCTGAACCAGACCGCATCCGCGGCGTGCAGCTCGGCCGGGGTCGCCAGCTGCTCGTGTGCGCCCAGCCCCACCTGTTCGGCGTTGGCCAGCAGCCAGGCGACGGTGGTGCCGGGCAGGATGCCGGCCGCGGCGGGCACCGTACGCAGCGCCCCGCCGGTGAGCCAGAGGACGTTGGCGGTCGGCGCCTCCAGGACGTACCCGTCGGTGGAGGTCCAGAGCGCGTCGTTGACGCCGTGGCGGGACGCCCACCGACGGGCGGCGTTGTGCACCGCGTACGACGTGGTCTTGCTGCCGGTGGGCAGCCAGTCCAGGCCGGCGCGGTCGCGGGCCGGCACGCCCAGCGGCAACGTCGCCACGGTGATCCCGTCCCGGCGGGCCGCCCGAGCCGACGGCGGCACCGGGGCCAGCGTGGCGTACGCGGTCGGGGCTTCGCCGCCGGCCACGCCTCGGGTGCAGACCAGCCGCAGCGCCCCCTCGACCTCGGTGGGCCAGTCGAGGCAGATCTCGTCAAGCAGCGCGACCAGAGCGTCGGTCGGCGGCAGGGTTAGGCCCATCGCCGGTGCCGCCCGGGTCATCCGTTCCAGGTGTGCCTCCCGCAGCCAGGGCCGGCCCGCCCGCAGGTGCATCGTTTCGAAGAGGCCGTCGCCGTGCAG
Organism: Salinispora cortesiana; assembly: GCF_000484695.1. Classification (GTDB taxonomy): domain Bacteria; phylum Actinomycetota; class Actinomycetes; order Mycobacteriales; family Micromonosporaceae; genus Micromonospora; species Micromonospora cortesiana. Next base: position 67,498 of record NZ_AXVR01000020.1, read on the forward strand.
GACGCCCAGGTCGTCGCCGCGCAGCACCGGCGTTGCGACCGGCACCCGGCCCCGCCCGAGCACCGCGATCCTCGCCGTCGTCATGGCCGCCGAGCATAGGGCCCGGGCGGGCTGCGCCGGGTGCGGTCCGGCCCGGCACCACCGACACGGGCACCGGCAGAGCGGGGGCCGGTAGTCGGGCGAAGGATGCTCGGCCCGAGCGAACTATGCTTAGACGGTGTCCGAATCTTCCCTCGCGGAATTGCTGCGGGCTCGTGGGCTGCGCCTGACGGCGCAGCGGCAGCTCGTCCTCCAGGCGGTGTTGGATCTGGGGCACGCCACACCGGAGCAGGTCCACACGGCCGTCCGGGAGGTGGCCGCAGGGGTCAACATCACTACTATCTACCGCACGCTGGAGCTGCTGGAACGGCTCGGCTTGGTGACGCACACCCACCTCTCGCACGGCTCACCGACCTTTCACGCGGCCGGCGAGGATCAGCACGTGCACCTGGTCTGCCGGGAGTGCGGTGCGATCGACGAGATCGATCCCGCCCTGCTGCGCCCGTTGGCCGACCAGCTTGCCGAGCAGCGGGGTTTCCGGGTGGACGTTGGCCATGTCTCCCTTTTCGGCCGCTGTGATCGCTGTGAGAACGGGGCGCAGGAATGATCGATATTGCCGGGGCGGTCGCCGTCGAGAGCATCGACGAGGGCAGCCGGGACCAGCCGGAGCCGGCGCACGTCGCGGCGGGGGTCCGGTCGGTGGCGGCGCACTACGGGGATCCGCTGCGCGAGCAGCGCACCCTGGAGACGGGGGTCGGCCTGGTCGACCGTTCGCACCGGGGGGTGATCGCGGTGCCGGGCGAGGATCGCCTCGGCTGGCTACACACGCTCACCACCCAGCACCTGGCGGACCTTCCCACCGGGCAGGGCACCGAGTTGCTGGTGCTCTCCCCGCATGGGCACGTCGAGCAGCACGCGATGGTGGCCGAGGAAGGCGGTACGACCTGGCTGGACACCGAGCCGGGTGACACCGGTGGGCTGCTCGGGTACCTGGAGCGGATGCGTTTCTTCAGCAAGGTAGAGCCGCGCGACGTGACGCCGGACCACGCCCTGCTCTCGCTGGTCGGGCCGGCGGCGGTGGACGCCGTGGCGACGCTCGGCGTCTCCGGCCTGGCCGAGCCGGATCTGCTCGAGGTGCCCGGCCCGAAGTTCCGGGCCGGCTCGGTGCCGCCCCGGTCGACGGTGCGCTACGACGTCCGTGCGCTACCGATCGGGGGCTGGGCCCGCCGTGGCCCGCTCGGCGTCGACCTGCTGGTGGCTCGGGAGGCCATCGGCCGGGTGGTGGCCGAGCTGCGCGACGCGGACGTGCCGGTCGCCGGGCTCTGGGCGTATGAGGCGGTGCGGGTAGCGGCCCGCCGACCTCGGGTCGGGCTGGATACCGACCACCGGAGCATTCCGGCGGAGGTGGGCCTGGTCGGGCCAGCCGTACACCTGGAGAAGGGCTGCTACCGAGGGCAGGAGACGGTGGCCCGGGTGCACAACATGGGTCGGCCGCCGCGTCGGCTCGTCCTCCTGCACCTGGACGGGGTGACCACGGACCAGCCACCGTCGGCCGGTACTCCGGTTACTCGGGACGGGCGGACGGTTGGCTTCGTCGGCACCGCCGTGCACCACCACGAGCTGGGCCAGGTCGCCCTGGCGGTGGTTAAGCGCAACGTGCCCGACGACGCCCGGCTGCTGGTCGGGGAGACCGCCGCGATGATCGATAGTTAGGGAAGGGTCCCTGCCGGACGCCGTTGCTGGCGGAAGGGTTCAGGCTTGACAGCCGGCATGCCGGAAGACTTTCGGTCGCCGGTTGGGCGACTAGGATCCGGGCATGACGACAGGGACGTTGATCACGGTTGCCCCAACCGGGGCGGAGTCGGCCAAGGTTGAGGTGCCGGCGTTGCCGGTCACCCTCGACGAACTGCTGCTGACCGCGAAGGAGTGCGAGGCCCTGGGCGCCTCCGTGGTCCATGTCCATGTCCGGGACGGTGCGGCGCAGCCGACCCTCGACCAGGGGCGACTGCGCGAGACCGTCGCGGCGCTTCGCGAGAGCACCGACCTGGTCGTGCAGCTCTCCTCCGGCGGCGCGGTGAGTGACCCGGAGGCCGACCGGCTCGCCGTGCTCGATGCCGCCCCCGACATGGCCTCCTGCACGATGGGCACGGTCAACTTCGGCACCGACGTGTTTCTCAACCGGTGGGAGTTCATCGTCGAGCTGCACACCCGGATGCAGGAGCGGGGCATCGTCCCGGAGTACGAGATCTTCGACCTGGGGCACCTCACCGCCCTGCAACGCCTGCTCGGCAAGTACGGCCTGCCGGCCGGCGGGCATGTGCACGTCGACTTCGTCATGGGCGTGCCCGGCGGAATGCCCGGCACTCCAGCGGCCCTGGTCGCCGCCGAGCAGATGCTGCGGGACCTGCCAGCCGGCACCACCTTTTCGGCGACCGGTGTCGGTCGTAGCACGATCCCGGTCCTGCTGGCCTCGCTTTCGGCGGGGGGACACCTCCGGGTGGGCATGGAGGACACGGTGACCTATGCCAAGGGGCAGCCGGTCGAGTCGAACATGCAGCTCGTGGCCCGCGCGGTCGGCTTCGCCCAGCTCGCTCAGCGCCCTCCGTTCACCACCGCTGAGGCCCGGGAACTGCTCGGCGTGTCCGCCCTCCGCCGGTAAGTGGTGTGTTGGGGGTCGCCCCCTGACGTTGCGTTCCCAATTCCCTGGTCACCCATCGGCTGGACGTTCCCGAAGCGCGGTAACGTCCACGCCGTGGGAAAGACGTACGAGGGCGGCGTGCCGCTCGCTGAGGTGGTCCGGTCGGGTTTCGTTGAGGGCGTGCATCGCGGGTCGGTGGTGGCGCTCGACGCGACTGGCGCGGCGGTGGCGAGGGCGGGGGATGTGACGTCGCCGATCTTTCCCCGATCGTCGAACAAGCCGTTACAGACGGTCGGAATGATCCGTGCGGGCCTGCGGCTGGCCGACTCGGCTGACCTCGCCCTGGTCTCGGCCAGCCACGCGGGGGAGGAATTTCACCGGACCCGGGTCGGTGAGTTGTTGGCGCGGGCCGGGCTCGACGAGTCCGCGTTGCACTGCCCGCTGGACCTGCCAGCGGACGAGGAGGCGCGGGCGGCGGTGCTGCGCGCCGGCGGTGGCCCGAGTCGGATCCAGATGAACTGCTCCGGAAAGCATGCCGGAATGCTGCTGACCTGTCAGGCGGCGGACTGGCCCGGGGAGGGGTACTGGCGCAGCGAGCACCCGTTGCAGGAGCAGTTGCGAGCAGCGGTTGAGGAGTTCACCGACGAGCCGGCGGCGGCGGTCGGGATCGACGGCTGCGGCGCACCGGTGCTGGCCGTCTCATTGACTGGCCTCGCGCTGGCGTACCTGCGGCTGGTGCAGGCGGAGCCGGGCTCGCCGGAGCGGGCGGTGGCGGACTCGATGCGGGCCCATCCGGAGATCGTCGGCGGTACGCGGGCCGATGACAGTCGGATGATGTGGGCTGTGCCGGGGCTACTCGCGAAGATCGGTGTGGAAGGGGTCATCGCCGCGGCGGTCCCCGGCGTCGGTGCGGTCGCGTTGAAGATTGACGATGGTGCCGGCCGGGCCCGGATGCCGGTGTTGGTCTCCGCGCTGCGTCGGCTCGGGGTGACCGCACCGGCGTTGGCGGAGTTCGCCGAGGTCCCACTCCTCGGCGGGGGGCGGCCGGTAGGCGCCGTCCGGTCGCTCTGGTAGCTCGCTTCCGGCGGAAGTGGTTCGTGCGGTGCTAACTCTGGCTAGCATTTTGCTTGCAGGAGTTAGCATCGCGAGCTAGCGTTGAGTTATGGCCAGTGGTAAAGACCTTCCCAACATCGGCGGGTTCATACGTGACCTGCGCCGGAGTGCGAAGATCTCCCTCCGGCAGCTGTCCGAGCAGGCGGGAGTCAGTAACCCATACCTGAGCCAGATCGAGCGCGGGTTGCGTAAGCCCAGCGCGGAGGTGCTTCAGCAGCTCGCCAGCGCGCTGCGGGTCTCCACCCCGGCGATGTACCTGCGGGCCGGGCTGCTGGACGACCGCGAGGGGCAGGGCGTTCTCGCCGCGATAGCCGCAGACCCCGACCTGACCATGGCACAGAAGCAGTCGCTCACCCAGATCTACGAGACGTTCCGTCGGGAGAACGCACGGCTCGCGGAGGCGACCGCCGCCGCCGACGCGGCGTCAGCCGAGTCCGCTACCGGCACGGTCACCACCGAATCCGCTACCGGCACGGTCACCACCGAGTCGGTCACCGCTCCGCCCACCACCGAGTCGGTCACCGCTCCACCCACCACCGAACCGGAGCCGGGTCCAGCCCAGCCGTCCGGGGCCTCTGCCGACCTGGCCAACATCGCGGTCACCGGCCCAACGACGACCGGGGGTACGCCGACCGGCGGTGTGTGAGTCGCACCGTCATCGACCCCGACTCCATTTCCGTCCCGACGCCAGTGCAGCAGTCTGCCCACAGGGCGACCCCGAGGCCGCGACGCGGTCGAAGAGGAGAAACGATGACTAGTCAGCCGAAAACCAGCCGTATCCCCGCTCCCATCTACGCCGCCGCCGGTGCCGGTGATCTGGCGTACCAGCAGCTGCGAAAGCTCCCGGCGGCCGTGACCGAGCTGGGCAACCGGGTCGTTGCCGACCTCAGCACGGTAGACGGGGCCGAGCTGCGCCAGAAGGCCACCGAGACCTTGCGTACGGCGACCGCTACCGCCGAGAACCTGCGCCGGCGGGCCGCCAGTGACCTGGACCTCAGCCGGCTTCGGGAGACCGCCACCCGCAACGCAGCCGTCGTGGTCGCCAGTGCTCAGGCCGCGCAGGAGCGGGCAGTCACCACCTACGGCGCGCTCGTCGGCCACGGGGAGCGGGTCGTCGGCGCTGGAGTGCTCGAGGCCGCCGACACGGTGAACACCGACATCGAGACGACTGAGCAGGCCCCGGCGCCCACCCCGGCGCAGGTCGCCGAGGCCGCCGGGGCCAAGCCGGCCGCCGTCACGAAGCGTGCCACCAAGGCCGCCGGCAAGCCGGCCACCTCGTCAACGAAGTCGCCGCGCGCGACGAAGCGGACCCCGCCGGCGCGCGACTGACCCGTGGCGACGGGCGATTGCCCTGTGGTGCCGAAGACCCCGGAAGCGGCCTGGCGGACGTCTCCGGGGTCTTCGGCATAAGCTTGCCGGCATGGCCATCGCCGCGCCGATCTTCGTCTTTGCCGTCCGCGACGTGATAGAGCTGATTCTGCTCGTCTTCGCACTCATCGTGCAGGGAGTCGCCCTGGTCCACGTCATCACCCAGCGGTCCGACGCGTTCGCCGCGGTCGGCACCCTTCCGAAGGGTGTCTGGGCGGCGATCCTCGCCGTCTGTCTGGTGTTCACCCTGCTTGGCTTCGGCCCGATCAGCCTCTTGGGACTGGTCGGCATCGCCGCTGGGTTGATCTATCTGCTCGACGTCCGGACGGGTCTGCGGGACCTCCGGGGCGGCCGGGGGACCTCCTGGTGAGAGGCTTCCGGTGGCCGCCCCCACCGGATGGCGGCCCCCGTACCTGGGGTCCCGGGCCGAGTGCTCCCCGCACCGGCCGGCCAGCACTGCCAGAACCGGAGACTGAGCTGGTCGCCACCCCGCACGGCGTCCACCTGGAGCAGTTGGCCACCGGCGCAGGCGATCCGGTCACCGTCTTCGCGCACGGTCTGGGCAGCGGCATCGCCACCACCCGTCCCTTCGGCAGTGGCGTTACCGGCCGCAGACTCTTCTTCCAGTTCCGTGGACATGGTCGCTCCGCCGCCCCGCCCGGTCCATGGACCTACCGCGATCTCGCGCGCGACCTGCGGGCGGTCGCTGACCAGGGCCTCGCTACCCGGGCGTTCGGCGCGAGCATGGGCGCGGGTGCGCTCTGCCGGCTACTCGCCGACAGCCCGACGCGGTTCGACCGGCTGGTCTTCTATCTGCCTGCGGTGCTGGACCAGCCGCGGGGCGATGCCGCCCGCCGCCGGCTGACGGCGCTGCTGGGCGCGCTCGGCAGTGGTGATGTCGGGCAGCTCGCGGAGGTGGTCCAGCTGGAGCTTCCACCGGCTGTCCGGAACACGCCGGCCGGCTGGGCGTACCTACGGCAGCGCCTCGATCAGCTGATGCGGGACGGTCTCGCTTCGGGATTGGTCGGCCTGCCCGAATCGGTGCCGGTCCGCGACACCACGGAACTTGCCGGGGTCACGGCGCCGGCCCTGGTGATCGGGTGTGTGGGCGACGAGCTGCATCCGGTCGGGGTCGCCGAGCGGCTCACCGCCGCCTTGCCTCAGGCCACCCTGCACGTGTACGACCGGCCTGGTGTCCTCTGGGCCAAGCGCGCCGACCTGCGGGAGCGCATCTCTACCTTTCTCAACGAGTAGCCGGGAGGGGAGGGTTGCTAGCCGGCGCAGCTGGGGACGTCGACGCAGTTGTTGGGTCGGTTTTTGATTACGATGGTGCCGGTTGCGGTGTTGAGCTCCACCGTGCCGCCGTCGTTGAAGATGCCTCCGCCGTCGGTGATGGCGACGTTTTTGACGACCTTTGTGTCGACAAGGGTGGCTGTGTCAAGGTTGAAAATGCCAGCGCCTTGATCGGCCTGGTTTCCAATGATCTTGGTGTTTCGGGACACTAGCTCTGCAAGATTGTAGATGCCGCCGCCTTCGGTGGCGGCGGTGTTGTTCGCGATGACGCTGCCTTCGATGACAACGGAGGAGTTGTCGCTGGTCGCCAAGCCCCCAGCGCGGCCCGAGGTGGCGGTGTTTCCGACCAGGGTGACGGATTTGAGCGTGAGTTGCGTGTTGAAGTCCATCACCACACCGGCGGCCTCAGTGGCGGTGTTTTTGGTAATGCGGCTGTCTGTGACAGTGCCGGTGCCGCTTATATATACGCCGCCGATCGTTCCGGTCGGTGCACTGTTGGTGGCGATAGTGCTGTGCGCGATCTGTGCTGTTCCAAAGCTCATGACTCCGCCGCCCGCTGCGGCGGCGGTGTTTGCGTTCACCTTAGATTTTTTAACGTCGAGGAGGCCGAAGTTGGTGATGCCTCCGCCGACATTGCCGGCGGTGTTGTGGCTGATGGTGGAGTGGTTCACGTAGGTGGTGCCGTCGGAGCTGATTGCGCCACCGTTGCTGTCGGTGATGTTGCGGGTGATGGTGCTGTGGTTGGTGGTGAGGGTGCCGCCGGTGTTGACGAGGATTGCGCCGCCAGCATCGGTGGTGCCTCCGCCGGTGAGTTTCAGGTGGTTGAGGGTGAGGTTGCCGCCGGTGTTGATGGTGAGGATTCTGAACTGGTCGGTGGCGGCGGCGCGTTCGATGGTGGTGTGTTTGTTGCCGTTGAGGGTGATGGGGGTGGTGATGGCGGGGAGTCCGGCGCCGTCGATGTCGGTGGTGAGCAGGTAGGTGCAGTCTGTGGCCAGGTTGAGGGTGGCGCCGCCGCGGGCGTTGGCGAGGGTGATGGCGGCGATCAGGGCGTCGGCGTCACAGGGCACGGGGGTGCCCTTTGGCTGCTCTGCCTTCTTCCCATTGTCCTTGCTGTCGCTCCGGTGGTTGTCGGCGGAGGGTTGGTCGCGCTTCTCATATCGGTCGTCGGCGGTGTGGGGGAAGGAGTGCTCGACCGCGCTGGCGGCGGGTGCGGCGCCAATGGCGGTGGTGAGGGTCAAGCCGGTCATGCCAGCCAATCCGGCCGCCCACCACCGCCATCCTGGCCTGATCCGGCTCCGGTCGAGGTGGCCGGGTTCATTGCTGCGGTGCTGGTGGTTCATCGCGGTGTTGAGGTCCTTCCCGGCGGCGGCGAGGAGCGCAACCCAGGGTGAGCCGGGGCGGCGTTCCTCGGCTACCGAGCGGCGGTAGCGGCCACCCCTCACACTAGTTGCTTAATAAGCCCATTTGGTAGTTTAAAGGAAAAATACCTCAAATGGGATAGGCGTCCTGGTGGTAGTCAAGGATCCGTCCCCCCCCCTTCGCCTGGTGAGCGGAGGAGGGGCGGATCCCTTCGTGCAGTCCGTTGGAGGTTGTTAACCGGCGCAGCCGGGGACGTTGACGCAGTTGTTGGGTCGGTTTTTGATTACGACGGTGCCGGTTGCGGTGTTGAGCTCGACCGTGCCGGCGACGTTGGTGATGCCGCCGCCGTCGGTGATGGCAACGTTCTTAACCACCTTCGTGTTGAAAAGGGTGGTCGTCTCGTCGTTGTATATTCCGGCACCGATATCGGCCTGGTTGCCAGTGATTTTGGTGTCTCGTACCACCAGATCCCCGAAGTTGAAGATGCCGCCGCCGACGGTCGCGGCGGTATTGTTCGCGATGACGCTTCCTTCGACGACCACAGGGGAGCTTGGTCCGATGGCCAGACCACCGCCTCGGCCGGTTCTGGCGGTGTTTCCGACAATGGTGACAGCTCGGAGTGTGAGCTGGGTGCCGATATCCGTGCCTACGCCCCCAAGCTCCAGCCCTGAGTTGTGTGAGATAAGAGTGTCCGTGACGGTGCCGATTCCATCGACTGAAAGGCCACCGACATTTCCGCTCAGAGCGTGGTTGGCGGTAATGGTGCTGTGTGCGATCCGGACAGTTTCAAAGTTGACTACTCCACCTCCGCCGGCGGTGGCGGTGTTGGCCTTCACGTGGGATTTTTTGATGTTGAGGAGGCCGGTGCTGTTGATGCCGCCGCCGATGTTGCCGGCGGCGTTGTGGCTGATGGTGGATTCTTTCAGCTGGATGGTGCCGTCGCCGGCGATGCCGCCGCCGTCGCCGTCGGTGATGTTGCGGGTGATGGTGCTGTGGTTGGTGGTGAGGTTGCCGCCGGGGTTGACGAGGATGCCGCCGCCGTTGTCGTCGGTCTGTCCGCCGGTGATTTTGAGTTTGTTGAGGGTGAGGTCGCCGCCGGTGTTGATGGTGAGGATTCTGAATCGGTCGGTGGCGGCGGCGCGTTCGATGGTGGTGTGTTTGCTGCCGTTGAGGGTGATGGGGGTGGTGATGGCGGGGAGTCCGGCGCCGTCGATGTCGGCGGTGAGCAGGTAGGTGCAGTCTGTGGCCAGGTCGAGGGTGGCGCCGCCGCGGGCGTTGGCGAGGGTGATCGCGGCGAT
>NZ_AXVR01000021.1 GCF_000484695.1 Salinispora cortesiana
CGTGCTACACACCGACCGCGGGTCGCAATTCCGAAGCCGGAAATTCGTCCACGCCCTCCACCAGCACCACATGACCGGATCGATGGGCAGAGTCGGCGCCGCCGGCGACAACGCCGCCATGGAATCCTTCTTCGGCCTGCTACAGAACAACGTCCTCGACCGCCGAACCTGGACCACCCGCCAACAGCTCAGGACCGCGATCGTGACCTGGATCGAACGGACCTACCACCGCCGCCGACGCCAACGAACCCTGTCCCGGTTGACCCCTATCGAGTACGAGACCACCATGACCCCACCGGCCAGTCAGGCCGCGTAACTGGAACTGTCACCCATCGGTGCAGCAGACCCTCGCCTTTGCGGAACAGTGGTGTTAGTTGGTTCTGTTGGTTGGCATTCTTGGGGGAATGCCAACAGTAGTAGCTAAAGCTATGGTTTGTTACTGTAGGCAGCCCTTGAGGGCTGCCACTGTAGTTAGTTGTTACTACTAGGCAGCCCTTGAGGGCTGCCCTGTGACTATTGGTTGTAGTTGCTGTGAGTGGGCAGCCTAGGGGCTGCCCTGTTGCTGTTAGCAGTAGTGACTGTTGGGCAGCCGAGGGGCTGCCCTCACTGGTAGGTCACTGTTGGGTCGGTCGGGTCGGTCGCCTTCGCTCCCTCCCCTCCCTCCCGTAAAACCCCCTCACCCTTAATAACCACGTTCAAACCCGTATGCCTGAACGAGTGACTTGCGTCACTCTACGGGTGAGGGGGAGTCAACCAGCACAGGGAACACGCACTAATTTATAGTGAGAGCGGTTTGTGTTTGCGCAGGTCACACCGTACATCGCTTAGCGCTCACGGCTAAAGGCTTTAGCCGCAGCGGCTAAGCAGCCTCGATCCGGGCCTTGCGAACATTGTGGAAGCTACACGACATGGTGCCCCTCCCGGCCTTCTGGAAAAGGTACGACGACAGCACCAGGCACCGAGCGCACGAATCGACGTGCAGCATCCCTAGCCGCTTCGCCTTCGCGATAGCGTCGCTGACCGTAACAGCAGAGCTGGGCATGACACGCCCGGTCGCCCGGTCTGGTCGGCCGAGGAATTCCCGTAGCGCCCCGGCGCGGAACTCAGCGTGCCCAATCTGGTTAGCCTCAGCCATAGCCAGCATGAACAGCCGTACGTGCGCCGGTCCGACCTCGGGGTTACGGCTGATCCTCCGCAGCTCAGTTTGATGCACGGCCCCGTACGGGCCAGCAAACAAAAAGTCATGCAAACCCTTCCCTTTCCCTATCGCTATATCCACGTTTTAACTCGCTGTGGCTGACGCGGATTGCATCAGATCTTAGCGAGGGGTGTTGCAGTGGCTGCTATGGTTGTCGCTCCAAGGTCGGGCTACACGTGGACCCTTGATCGATCCTGAAGTTGGGCTGGAAGTGTCCATCAGGCTGCCTGAGTAAGTGCCTCACTGGCTTTAAGCCTCAAGCGGAGCCACAAACTTGTCTTCCCAACGGAAGGAGATGTATGTCCAAAGACGGCACCAACGAGCCCTGGACGATTGAGTCTGTTCGTGCACTCGGCGTGACAACGGATGTCGCCACGGCCGGATCAATCCTCGGCATCGGCCGCAGCAAAGCCTACACACTCGCCCAGCAAGGGCAGTTTCCTGTGCAGGTCATCCGGGTTGGGCGTAGCTACGTTGTTCCGATCCCGGCCATCCTTGAACTATTGGGGGTCAGTGTCGTCCGATCGGAGCATCCATGAAGGATTGTGGCGACCCTCTAGGACGTCATCAACCAACAGGGAGACAATGCCCGCAACCGTAAGGTCTGGCCGCCGGTCCTCTAGGGCCTTGGCCTCTCGCTCTGAGAGCCGGATCTTTACTTGTCGATCGCGCTTATCCTCGCTGCCGGGCGGTAGGGGTGGCAACTCCCGCGCGCTGTCTGTGTGTCGCCGCCGCTGTTGCATCCTTGCCCTTTCACGTCTCCATGATGGTTGGTACCGTGCTTGGTACCAACTTTGGTACCGAGCGCACGCTAGGAGGAACCTTGAGAGGATCAACATTCCGTCGCTGTGCCTGCCGTGATCCACAGACAGGCAAACAGTACGGGCAGTCCTGCCCGAAGCTCAACCAACGCCGTCACGGCACCTGGGGCGTCCGTCAGGAGCTACCGCCAACAGCGGACGGCGAACGGCGCACGTTCCGCCGGTCCGGCTACACGATCGGCACGGAAGCACAGGCGGACCTTGACGCCCTACGGGCGTTGCTGGCGCTGCCTGACAGTGACGACGCGGACGGACGGCAGCGCATCGGGGACCTACTGGCGGATGTCGCATCCAGCGGAGGGCCACTGCCCGACCTCGACGAGACAAAGCGCAAGCTCCACAGCGGGCAGTCACTTACCGCGAAGATCACGGTCGGGGAGTGGCTGGACGAGTGGATCTCGGGCCGCAAAATCCGCCCCAGCACGAAGAACAGGTACGTCGGAGACATCCAGAATCACCTAAAGCCTCGCATCGGGGAGATACGGCTAGACCGGCTTAGGGTGTCTCACCTAAAAGAGATGTTCGCTGGGATCACTGAGCAAAACATCGAGATTAAAGAATCGAACGCGCTACGGCACGCCGCTATCGATGAGCTAAAGGCGCTCAAGGGGCGGCAGCATCGCCGTATAGCGCGTGCCGCTATTGCGGAGATGCCCCCATTCCGGCGGGTAGCTGGACCGGCAACGCAGCGACACATCAGGGCAACGCTCCGCGCAGCACTCAACGATGCGATAGCCCAGGAGCTAATCACGTTCAACCCTGCCACACATGTCGAACTGGATTCCGTAAAGCGCCCGAAGGCGCTTGTATGGACTGATGACCGGGTGGCGCAATGGCAAGCTACCGGCGTGAAGCCGTCACCGGTCATGGTGTGGACACCAGAGCAAACCGGCGCGTTCCTGGATTCGATCGGTGATGACGACCTGTACGCGCTTTTTCACCTGATCGTGTTCCGGGGGCTGCGACGGGGCGAAGCGTGCGGCCTGCGGCCAGAAGACCTGAGCCTCAAAGCGCAAACCCTCACCGTCGGCACTCAGCTAGTGGCGTTCGGAGGACAGACGCTGGAAGGCACACCGAAGAGCGACGCGGGGGATCGCGTCGTTGCGCTGGATCGGGAGAGCGTGAGGGCGCTCAAGCGGCACCTCACGCGGCAACGCAAGGCGCGTGAGAGGGCCGGAGCGGCATGGGTGGACAGCGGTCGACTGTTCACCCAGCCAACAGGGGGGTGGATCGAACCAGACCGGCTGACAGCCCGCTTCGAGCGGCTGACCCGGAGGGCTGGCCTTCCGCCGATCCGGCTGCATGACCTCCGTCATGGTGCGGCAACGATCGCGCTCGCGGCCGGGGTCGACCGGAAGGTGGTACAGGAGATGCTGGGCCACTCGTCCATCGGACTCACGTCGGACACGTACACGTCGGTTCTGCCGGAGGTGGCGCACGATGCGGCGGAGGCTGCCGCGCGTCTGGTGCCCAGGCAGAAGCGCTCCCGGGCTCACCCGGGCTCACAGCCCGGTAAGTCGGCGGACATCGATGAACAGGCGCCCTGAGGCGGTGGCGGCTTCCACCGCCTGATGGCATGGCAATACACTCCCGGGCTCACCTCGGGCTCACGGCAGCGCTAGATATCGACAGACACCGACGAAAAAGGCCCCGACTGGCACAGAAGTACCAGGTCAGGGCCTTGCTCGCTGGTGCGCCGCCAGGGACTCGAACCCCGAACCCGCGGATTAAGAGTCCGCTGCTCTGCCAGTTGAGCTAGCGGCGCTCGTTGGCAACGGGGAGAACCCTAGCACGCCAGTTCAGCCGGCTTGTAATCCGATCCCCGCTCCCCTCTTTCGGTCGAGATATCCGTACAGATAGCACCAAAACCACCAGGATGGCTCTGGGCGGGCCGGTGCGGCGGGGCATGGTTGCGGCACGATGTGCGCCAGGTGCGTGCGAACTGTGTTGGAGACAGGGCCAAGAGCCGGTTGATCACCGGCTCGGGTCCAGCTCTTCGACGGCGAGGAGTAAGGAAGAGCACATGCGAGCCGTTAAGGACCCGCCGCTCCAGCGCGGGCAACACCGTCCCGGTCGACGCCGACATGCCTTCACGGCCGGGCTGCTCACTACCGCCCTGGCGCTCACCGCCGCCTGCTCCTCCGGAGACAAACAGCCCGACAAGAAGACTGACGACGCGCCACCTCCCCCACTGGCCTCCGTCAGCATCGTCGAGCCGGCCGCCGACGCCCGGGACGTACCCGCCCTCCACGGGCATCGCCTTCACCGCGGAGCAGTCCCAGGAGACCACTGTCGCCCTGGTTGACTCGGCGGGCGGGGCCGTCGAAGGCGCGCTCGGCGACGACGGCGCGAGCTGGCTGCCCACCGGTGCGCTCGAGTACGGCGAGACGTACACAGCAACCGTCACCGCCACCGGGGACGACGGCCGTCCCGCCACCACGACCAGCACCTTCACCACGATGGCCAAGCCCGATCAGCAGGTTCGGGTGAGCAGCTTCCTCGGTGACGGGCAGGTGGTCGGGGTCGGGATGCCGCTCATCGTCAAGTTCGGACGGGACATCCCGGAGGAGTACCGGGACGACGTGCAGCGGCGAATGACGGTGACAGCTACCCCCGCGCAGGAGGGGGTGTGGCACTGGGTCAGCCCGACCGAGGTGCGGTACCGCCCGCGGGAGTTCTGGCAGGCGAACAGCACCGTTTCCTACCGGGTGCAGGCTGGTGGCCTGCCGCTCGGTGACGGTTGGTACGGCCGGGCCGACCTCACCGTCGACATCAAGATCGGCCCAGCGCTGATCATGACGGTGGAGAACAAGACGAAGCAGATGGTGGTCACGAAGGACGGCGAGAAGGTGCGCACCATCCCGGTGAGCCTCGGCAAGAAGTCCACGCCCTCGTCGAGCGGCACCATGGTGGTGATGGAGAAGCTACGCGAGACGGTCTTCGACACATTTGAGGAGCTGGGGCCGGACGAGGGCTACCGCACGGACATCGAGTACGCGCAGCGGCTTACCTGGGGTGGCGAGTTCATCCACGCGGCGCCCTGGTCGGAGGGGCAGCAGGGCTCGGTGAACGTCTCCCACGGCTGCGTCAACGTATCGATGGCCAACGGCGCCTGGCTCTTCGAGAACACCCGGATCGGTGACCCAATCCAGGTGTTGGGCACCGAACGGAAGCTGCAGAACGGCAACGGCTGGACGGACTGGAACCTGAGCTGGGAGGAGTACGTCAAGGGCAGCGCAGTGCCGGCGGAGTCGGGGACATCTCCCTCCGCTGACTACTAACCGGTCAGCCCGGGCAGCCGGGAACGTTGACGCAGTTGTTGGGCCGGTTCTTGACCACGATGGTGCCGGTGGCGGTGTTCAACTCGACCGTGCCGTCGTTGAGGATGCCCCCACCCTCGGTGCCGGCGATGTTCTTGACGACCTTGGTGGCGTCGAGGGTAAGCGTGCCGGTGCCGGTGTTAAAGATCCCGCCGCCGCCCAGCCCGGCTTGGTTGTCGGTGATCTTTGTGCGCCGCGTTACCATCTGGCCCCCGTTGAAGACGCCACCAGCAATGCTGTCCGTGGAGGCGTTCTTCTCGATGACGCTGTCCACAACGACGGCGCTACTGCCGACAACGGCACCTCCTTGGACGAACAGTCCGCCGACGACGTTGGCCGTGTTATCCGCGAGCTTGACGTGCTGCAACGTCAGCTCACCGTTGACGGTCACAGCGGCGCCGCCCACGATGATGGCGGTGTTCCCGGCGATCCGGGTGCCAATGACTGTGCTGACGCCGCCCTGGACGAACAGCCCGCCGACTGCGGAAGTTGCATGATTTCCAGAGATACTTCCCGCTCGGATCGTGACGTCCGGGGCGAAAACGCCACCGGCGAGGACGGCCAAGTTGTTGTCGACCTGCGACTTGACGATCTCCAACTGGCCGGTGCTCTCGATTCCGCCACCGGTTTGGTTGGCGGTGTTACGGCTGACGTTGGAGCGGGTGACGACAGTGGTTCCCGCGTTCTGGATTCCGCCGCCGTTGCCGCCGGAGAGGTTGCGGGTGACGGTGCTGTCGTTGATGGCCAGGATTCCGCCGGCGTTGACGAGAATTCCCCCTCCCCCCGCACTGTTGGTGTGACCGCCGGTGATGGTCAGGTGGTTGAGGGTGAGGTCGCCACCAACGTTGACGGTGAGGATGCGGAACTGGTCGGCGGCGGCGGAGCGTTCGATGGCGGTGTTCTTGCCGCCGTTGAGCGTGATCGGGGTGGTGATGGCGGGCAGCCCGCTGCCGTCGAGGTCGGCGGTGAGCAGGTAGGTGCAGTCTCTTGCCAGGTCGAGCACGGCACCACCGCGGGCGTTCGCCCGAGTGATCTCGGCGACCAGCCGGTCTGCGTCACAGGGGACCGGCGTACCCACCGGCTTGCCCTTGGCCCGGTCACTCTTGCCGTCCTGGCCAGTAGCGCGTTCATCAGCACGCAGCTCCCAACTCGGAGGCCGGTCGTTGGCGGGTCTGCTGGACCGGTCGCCGCCGGGCACGGCGACCGGCGTGGCAGCAGTGGTGAGGGCCAGGCCGGTCATCCCGGCCACCCCGATGGCCCACCACCGCCGCCGTGGCCTTGCCCGGCTCTCCCCCCGGTCGTCCAGTTCGGGTCCGTGGGCGTGGTCCTTCTGGTTCATCGCGGCGTCGGCGTCCTTCCCCGTGAGCGGCAAGGCGGCACCAGTCCAGGCAACGGCCGGGTTGGTGTTCCTCGGCTACCAAGCCAGGCGGTAGCAGCCACCAGCAACGCTAAGCCGGCATAAGCAACTAAAGGGCATTAATCCGAATAAGTTCCCTAAACCAGACAAACGGCGCTGGTCGGCTACCGGTGCAGAGGCACCTCGGTCAAGGCAGATCACGTCCCCCGCCCGCAACCCGCGCGGCCGGGCACTTCCGGCCGGGCTGCGGCCTGGCCCCTGGCCGGCATCACGGCCGGCTCCCCGTGCGCCCCGGAGGTGCCCACCCGCCCTGGCCGACCGAGGTCAGGTAGTCGTAGGCGGTCTCGGTGGGCGGGCACGGCCACCCGCATCCGCAGATCGGGCACCGGTCCACCCGCGGCCAGTGCTCGGTGATGATCCGCCGGGCGGACAGGATCATCCGGTTCCGTAGCTGGACCGTCGACAGGCCGGGGCGGGGCCGGGCGTGGGTGGCCATCACCGGCCGCAGGCCCGCTGCCGGGCCAACGGGGTCAGCAGCGGCCGGCTGTCGAAGATGACCGTCGGCTGGTTGTGCAGCGGGGAGTAGGCGCCGGCCCGTGCCGCGTACCGGGTGGCGGGGCCGACCGCGTCCAGCCGTGCGGACCGGCGGGAACGCCCTGGCACGCGCGAAACGTAACTTGGACAACCACGTGCGCATGCGCTGTCTCCCAAAGGGATGTCACGGCGCGGCACTGATCCCGCGCTGTTGCCCGGTTACGTTGCCGCCGTTTCCACCCTTTCCGTATTGCGCAGTCGCGGTCGAGAGAAGAGTTGTCCGCTGCTTGTCCGTGCTGTCCGCGGACACTTTGCGGCTAGGGTGTGCCAGGTGAGCGACTACGTGCAGGTATCGACGGCCGCGCCGTCCCGAGATGTCGCGGTGGAACTCGCCCAACAGGCCGTAGGGCGACGCCTCGCGGCTGGTGCCCAGATTGTCGGGCCGGTGACATCGGTGTTCTGGCACCTTGGCGAGCAAGGTGTGGGTGAGGAGTGGCAGGTGCTGCTGTATACCACCCTGGCCCGTTATCCCGATTTGGAGGCGTGTCTACATCAGGCGCACCCGTGGACAGACCCGCAGGTGACAGCGGTGCCATTGGTGGCGGGGGCTACCGGCTATCTGAATTGGGTGTCGAGGACAGTCGATGATGCGTAGGCATCTCGGAAGACATTCAAAACGTCACTGGGACGGCCAAAATCATTCATCGATATCAGTTGTCGACTATGGATACGCTACTAAACTCGTTCCGGCTGATCAGTGATCACGAGCAACGGTGACGGGGCTTCCGTACGGGGGTCGTGGCCCTCGGCCGCGCACCATCGCCGCCCTTAGCCGGGCGGATTCATCGACACACCTACGAGATTCGGCTTTCGCGGCTATGCGGCTGCCTGCGCCCAGGCCAGGCGGACGGCGTGGATTTCCTCCGGGGTCGGCTGGCTGGGCACTTCGGCTTGATATTGGGCGGCGATCAGGACGCGTCGCAGTTTGACGATCATGTCGAGGTACGAGGGGTGGCGCTTGGTGGTGTACCAGGGCGCGCGGTCGCGGCGGTCACGGACGACGTTGGGGTGGTGGCCGGCGAGGTGGTACCAGACGATCACGACGCTCTGGGTGTAGAGCCCGAACGGCACGGTGCGTTCCACCGCTCGTTGGGTGCGGTTGCGGGCTTCGCCGACGCCGGTGATCTGTTTGGCGTCCTCGAACGTGACCTCGATTGACCAGCGTGCGGCGTAGCGTTCCACGATCCCGGAGATCGGGGTGGTCAGGTCGGTGGTGACCAGCGCGATGGTGGGTTGGCCGGGCTCGGTGACGACCAGGACGCGCACCGGGCGGCCGGCGAACACGCCCCGCCACAGGCAGCGTTGATGATGCAGCTGCACGGTGGTGGCGCGGCCGTAGCGGGTCACGGTCACCGGCGTTGCCGGTGTCGCGGCGGCCAGTTCGGCGGGGGTGCCGATACGTGCGCCGTAGACGCGGGGCCGGCCACGTCGCCGCATCCGTGGTGGCTGGTCGAGGTCGGAGTGAACGTGCCAGAGGCTGGCGTGGCTGGGCAGCGGCCCGGTCAGGGTCACGTTGGGCGGCAGGTGGCGTAGCTCGGTGCAGACGTAGCCGCCGTCGCCAACCACGTGCACGATCCGGCCGGCCGCCGCCGCAATCAGCTCGATCAGTTCGCGGGCAAGCATGGTCTTGGTTGGCCCGCCGCGCCGCCACAGCCTGGCCAGCACCGGCAACGCGACCGGCCGGTCCAGGAACGGCAGCTCGACCACGACGGCCGCGACGACAAAGGTGTTGCCGCGGGACAGTTTCTGGTTGCCCTTGGCGACCTTCAGCGACCCGTCGTAGCCCCAGTGTGCGGCAAAGATTTTCCGGCCGCAGCGACGAAACAGGGTGTCGTCAACGGCGATCAGCAGCGGTGCTCCGACCGGCGTCAAATGTCCGACGATCAACCGCAGCACGGTCAGGCCCACCGCGTCGGGCCGCCATCGAGCGGCGGCGAAGAACCGGTGCGCCCGGCTGTGATGCCACACGCCGGCCAGCCCTGCACCGGCCAGCATGCCGCAGACGGTGCGCTGCCCGGGCCGGACGATCATGCCGGCCAGCAGGGTCACGAAAGTGGTGAACGTCGGGGTGGTGAAGCACGGCCGGAACGGTTCCAGCACGCGCCTCAGCGACCCCGGTAGGGTGGACACCCGGATCATCGGCGGTGACTCTCTCGCGAGTTGTGGGCAACCGCGGATGCTCCTTCTTCTACTTCGGAAGGTCACCTCGACACGCCGCAGGCATCGACCAACTCGCGCGCTCGCACACCGTTTCGCGCCGATAGCGGTGCCGATCTCAGGTTGGACGGATCTTGCCGAGTCGCGCTCTACGCTCGGTCGGGCGACCAGTCGGTGTTCGCGCCGCAGATGACCACGCAGGGCAGTTGTCCGGGGACACGGCCGGCGAGCCAGGCCGCGAACGGGACCGCTGCGGCGGGCTCGGCGGCGATGCGAAACTGTTCCCACAGCAGATCACGGGCGGCCAGCAGCTCGGCGTCGCTCACCAGCACCGACTGGACGTGGCTGCGCCGGAGGATCGCGAACGGCAGCTCGCCGATCCGGCTGGCGCCCAGCGCCGAGGCGGCCACGGAGTCGACCGGGCCGTCGACGGGCCGGCCCGCCGCAAGCGCGTTGGCCAGACACTGACAGTCATACGGTTCGACGGCCACCGTGGTACGAGGCCCGATCGCCAGCGCGGTGCCGGCGGCGAGGCCGCCCCCACCAACCGCCACCGCCACCGCGTCGACGTCAGGCGCTTCGGCGATGATCTCGGCAGCGACAGTGCCTTGGCCGGCGATCACGGCTGGGTCATCGAACGCGGGCAGGTAGCGGTGGCCGGGACGGTGGGCCAGTTCCGCCGCAGCGGCAGCCGCCTCGGCATACGTCGCTCCGTGGCGCACCAGCCGCACGCCGGTCGCCTCGATACGTCGCACCTTGCCCGCCGGGGCCGTGGTCGGCACGAAAACGGTGGCCGGCAAGCCAAGCAGCGCGGCGGCGGTGCCCACGCCCAGGCCGTGGTTACCACCGGACGCGGTGACCACATGCTCTGCACGAGGCCCGGTGAGCATCGCGTTGAGCGCGCCGCGCAGCTTGAACGAGCCACTGCGCTGCAAGTGCTCCAGCTTGAGCAACAGCCGCCGCCCGTCGATCTCGGCGTCCAGCAACGGCGTCCGACGATTGTACGGCCCGATCGTCTCGGCGGCAGCGGCCACCTCGGCGGTGCCGACGCCCAGTGCGGCGTGGGTAGTCACGGTCATGCCCTCATCATCGGCAGCACAGGGGTTAAGCACCAGCGAATCCTGCTCACTGCCCGTTAGCATCACTTAATGGCCCTCGACGTCGGTCGGTTACGAGTGCTGGTCGAAGTCGCCCGCGCCGGCTCCATCGCCGCGGCTGCCCGCAGGCTGTCGTACACCCCGTCGGCCGTGTCACAGCAATTGAGCAAGCTGGAATCCGAACTCGGCGCCCGACTGGCCGAACGCAGCGGGGCCGGGATACGCCTCACCGAGGTCGGTGCGGTCCTCGTCCGGCACAGCGAACGTGTCCTTGGAGAGCTACGGGAGGCCGAGACGGCGGCAGCCGCTGCGGTGAGCGCCGAGCAGCGCCGGATCGCCATCGGCACCTTCGCCACCGCCGGCGCGACCCTGGTGCCGGCCGCTCTCGCCGCGCTCCGCGAACGACACCCGCAGGTCCAGCTATCACTGCTGGACCTCGAACCACCCGACGGCTACGGGCTGGTCACCTCCGGCGACCTCGACCTGCTCATCACCCACCGGTACCCCAGCGTCGCGTCCGTACCCGCGCAAGGGCTCGCCCGGCGGCCCCTGCTGGCCGACACGCTGCGAATCGTGCTGCCAGCCGCGCATCCACTGGCCACCACCGCAACCGGCAAACTCAAGCTCGCTGACCTCAACACCGAACACTGGATCTCCGGCAGCCACGGCGCACCCAACCGCGTCTGCCTGGACACCCTCGCCGCACGCGCCGGATTCACACCCCAGATCAGCTACGAAACCGCCGACTACGGCCTCACCCTCGCGCTCGTCCGGGTCGGGCTCGGAATCTCCCTCGTCCCGGCCATGGTCCTCAACGACGAACCCGGAATCCACATACTCGACGTGGCAGACCGCCATCCGGCCCGCCAAATCAGCATCGTTCACCGCAAACAGCCGACCGCACTCGTCGCCGAACTGATCAACCTGCTCCGCCAGACCGCCCATCGATACATCGAAGGATCACCGCCGGCCGATCAAGACCGGCCTCGTACACACGTCCAGCATTAGCGCGAAAGGCGAGTACGAGAAGTCTTCCCATCTGTTCGTACGTGTGTTCGGCTAACTCGCTCCTCATCGGCACTCACCCGGAGGCCATCAACACGCCATGAACTATCCCTCCCACCCCCACCGTCGCCCGCCCGTACCACTGGTCGCCCGCGTGGCCAACGCCGCCACCGCCGCCTACCAGCGCGCAATGACCAATAAGCGCGAACGCCTGTACCAGCAGGAGATCGAGCGGCTCCGAAAGGAGAACGCGTGGCTCCGGAACGAGGTCCGGCATTGTCGGGATGCCATCGACGTGATGGGCCACGACCTGGAGTCGCGGCGCCGGGAATTCGTCCTGGGCGAGCTGCTTGCCCGGGCGGACACCCGCAGGCAGACGGCGGTCGTCGATCAACGGCGCCTGCTGGAGGTTCACCTTCGCGAACAGCTTGCCGCCGAGGCCGAGGAAACCGTCCGGGCCACCTACGCGGAGGGCTACGCCGACGGGATCATGCGCCGCAGGGCCGACGGCCAGGGTTGAGTTCCCCTATATTGCCCCTACAACGACTCAGGCCCCCTCCGTGGAGGGGGCCTGAGCTGCGGTGGGGTAGCTCCACCTGCTGGGTGACTGATGGGAATTGAACCCACGACAACCGGGACCACAACCCGGTGCTCTGCCAACTGAGCTACAGCCACCATCCGCCGCACCAGGGATCACCCTGGCGGCGCGACCAATAATAGCCGCAACCGGCCCCGCCGCGTCCAGCGGGTTCGGCCCTACGGGCTACAGCTTCGCGGCGACCGCCTTGGCGCTCTCCACGTCCGGCCCCGGCAGCGGCACGAAGAGCGTCCGTCGGTAGTACTCCAGCTCCCGGATGCTCTCGCGAACGTCGGCCAACGCCCGGTGCGCCAGGCCCTTCTGCGGCTGGCTGAAGTACACCCGGGGGTACCAGCGCCGGCAGAGCTCCTTGATCGAGGAGACGTCGATCATCCGGTAGTGCAGGTGGTTGTCCAGCCGGGGCATGTCCCGGGCGATGAAGCCACGGTCGGTGGCGATCGAGTTGCCGCAGAGCGGGGCGGTACGCGGGTCCTTCACGTGACTGGTGATGTAGTCGAGGACCATCTCCTCCGCCTCGGCGAGCCCGATCGTGGAGCGGCGGACCTCCTCGGTGAGCCCGGACTTGGCGTGCATCGTCGCCACGATCTCGGGCATCTTCTCCAGCGCCGCCTCGTCGGCGTGCATCACCACGTCGACGCCCTCGCCGAGCACGTTGAGATCGGGGTCGGTAACGAGCGCAGCGACTTCGATCAGCTTGTCGCCGCCGAGGTCCAGGCCGGTCATTTCACAGTCGATCCAGACAAGTAGATCTGCCACCGGCACAGCCTACGCGCAGCCCAGCGGCCCGCGCGCCGCGCATCTGTCGGCACCGCGACCGTTAGGGTTCTCTCGTGCCAGCCGAACCCGTCTCCCCTCCCGTCGTCATCGAGGACGACACCAGCGGGCGGACGGCGCGTCGGATCGTCACTGTTCTGGCTATCGCCGCCGTGCTGCCCGCGCTCTATCAGAAGGGGTGGCACAAATTCTACGACCTGAAGATCTACATGTCGGCGATGAACTGGTGGGCCGCCGGCAATCCGCTCTACGACTACGCCCAGCCGGACCTGTTGCAGGGCGAGCTGTACTTCACCTACCCACCGCTCGGCGCGCTGTTGTTATCACCGTTCGCGCTGCTCCCGTTGGACGCCACCATAACGATCTTCACGGTGCTGACCGTGCTGGCGGTGGTGGTGACCACCCGGTGGCTGGTCGACCCGGTGATCGCCCGGCACCACCTGCCCCGAGTCTTCACCCTCGCCGTGGCGGTGCTGCTCGTACTCGCCGTGGAGAGCACCCGGGAGACCATCACCTTCGGGCAGATCAACATGCTGTTGGTGGTGTTGATCCTGGCGGACCTGCTGCTCGCCGTACCGCGGAACGGACGTTGGGCCGGGGTGGGGGTGGGGCTGGCGACGGCGCTCAAGCTGTATCCGGGCATCTTCATCGTCTATCTGCTGGCCTCCCGGCAGTGGCGGGCGGCGGCGGTGGCGAGCGCGACGGCGGCGGGAGCGACGCTGCTCGCCGCGGCTGTACTGCCGCTCGAATCGTGGCGCTACTGGACGCACGAGCTGTGGGCGACCGACCGGGTCGGCCGCACCGACTACACCGGCAACCAGTCCCTGTTCGGTCTGATCCACCGCCTCACCGTGCCCCAGGAGCCGGACCGACTCCTGTGGCTCGCCCTGGTCGCGGTGGTCGCCGGGTACGGGTTGTGGCGGGCAGCCCGGGCGGCCCGGGCCGGCGACGCGCTGACCGGCCTCACCCTCACCGGCCTGGTCGGGGCGCTGATCAGCCCGATCACCTGGCCCCATCACATCTACTGGTTCGTGCCGGCCGTCGTGGTGCTGGTGGACGCCGCGCTCGGCGCGAGGCCGGGCAGCAGGCGCCGCTGGCTGTGGCTGCTTGCCGCTGGTGTCACGGTGGTCATCGTGTACGGGGTGGTGACGTTCCAGAATTGGGGTACCGCCCTGGTGCGCACCGACACCGTCGCCGGATTCCTAGAACACAATGTGTACGTGCTGCTGGGGCTGGCGCTGCTGGCAGCGCTACCGGTCCGCAGCAGACCTATTCAATCGGACACTCTTCACGAGACGCCCACAACGCGCTAACCTAACTTCAGGGAAAATAAATGACGTTTCGGTAGCACCGATCCCCCGGTGCGGGACGGCCCTCCGTGTCGGCAGCACGGAGGGCCGTCCTCGTGCCCGCTACCGGCAGGCCCCCGCTCCCGGCGCCTCGCCGCGTCGAATCACTACCGCGCCGAGTCGAACGGAGCAGACGGCCGCAACCGCCGCCCCGGCAGCCGGCCGGAATCAGCCGGCACATCGGCCTCCGTCGGCTCGTTGAGCGGCCAGGCCGGGCCAGCCTCCGCGGCTCGCCGGCGCCCCACCAAGCCGATCGTGCGCTCCCCGGCTGGCCGCGGCATCGAGCGGGTTCGCTCACCGGAGGCACCGACCGACACGAGCTGCCGGGCCGACGGGACGAGCCGGCTTCCGTCTCGCGCGGCGACCGGCGGCTCCCCCGCCCGGGTAGCGGGTGCACCGAGCCCGCTGAGCGAGGTCACCCCCAGCCGGCGGGCGAGCAGCGGCACCTGGTCCGGCTCGACCACGAAGACCACCTCCCGGGGGCGAACCGGCCGCAGCAGCAGCGCCAGGGCCCCCGACACCAGCAGCGTCCCGCCAACCAGGAGGGCGGCGGTCACCGGGGCGACCCAGCTCTCCCGTAGCTCGGCGCGGAGGTCCAGGGTCAGGTCAGCACCGAGCGCGGCCCCACCGAGCAGCACCGGTATCCCGGTGACCAACAACCACACCCCGGCGACCACCCGCACGAAACGCACCGACTCCACCCCTCTCCGTAGTCGAGCACCCGGACGACCTTACCGACCTGAAGCGCCCAAACAGGGGATATCCACGGCCATCGCCGCGGAAAGGCACCGGCCCGTCGGAAATCCCGACGGGCCAGGCCGAGGGGCCGACAGGCCAGCGCCAGCCCCGGCGGGAACGGGTCAGGCCTTCGGCGCCGGCTCGCGCCGGGACCGGGTGAAGGCCAGCCCACCCAGCACCAGGCCGCCCAGGCCGGCGACCAGGCCGGCGACGCCGAGACCGACGGCCAGCCCGTCCCCCGCCGCCGCGTCATCCGCCGTCTCATCCGCCGCGGCCGGCGTCCCGTCCTGGGCTGCCGCCGAAACGGCGTCCGAAACGGCGTCCTCGGCGGCGACCAGCTCCAGCACCGGGGCCGGGGCCTCCGGCTCCACGCCGTCGGCGGTCGGCTCGTCGATCCACCGCACGATCGTGCCATCCGAGTACGTCTGCAACGCCTTGAAGACCATCGTGTCAACCGTGGGCAGCGGCCCCACCGAGACCGGGAAGTCCTGGAACGTGCCCGGCCCGATACCGACCTCGGGCTGCGCCGTCCAGGTGATCTTCGCTACCGCCTCGGTGATCTGGCTGCCGTGCACCTCCACCGGCTGGTCGAGCGTGCGCTTCTCCACCTCCGCCGTCCAGCCCGGGACCAGCTTCGTCGAGACCGATCCGAGCGGGGCGTTCTCCGGCAGGAAGATCTCCACCTTGGTGGTGGACTCGGTGTCACTCTCGTTCGGCACCTGGAAGACGAACTTGCCGTACCCGCCCTGGGTCGCCTCCTTCGGGTCGACCGTGATGTGCGCCGCGGCGGGCCCGGCGGAGCCAAACACGGCAGCGGCGACCGCGCCGAGCGCGAGGAGTGCGGTGGCGGAGCTGCGCCGGAGACGGATCATGAAATGGGAACCCTTTCCTACTTGACGGCCACGGTGGTCTCCACCGTGGCCTGGTCGATCTCAGACGTGCGGACGGTCACCCGCAGCTGCCAATCCCCGGACGCGGGCAGGTTGATCTCACCGGTCGCGTGGTTGTCGGTCAGTGGCAGCAACGGCACCTCGATCGGTTCGATTCCCGCCGCCGGCAGCGCGACGGTGGCCCGCCACTCCGCCACCGGCTGGGGTCGGTTGTCCGGGGTGTAGGCGTAGAAGTGGACCGAGTTGTTGCCGCGCTTGGCCGGGTCCACCTCGACCTGCAACGAGTACAACGAGCTGGTCAGGGTCGTCGAGAAGTAGCCGCTGTTGGACTGGGCGATGTCCGCGACCGCGGTCCGCGCCGGAGTGGTCTGGACCAGCGCCGCCGCCAGCCCAAGCAGCACGGCGGTGATCGCCAGCTCGATCATGATCGCCCGCCGCACCGGCGCCGGCCGCTCGGCCGCCGTGCGCCGACGCACCAGTGTCCGGGAGTACGCGGCCACCGCGACCACCAGAACGAAGAGCCCGATCTTGCCAAGCAACAGTCGACCGTACGGGGTGTCGACGAGGGCCGCGAAGGAGGCGACCTCGATCAGCGCCTGTACGACCCCGGCGACGAGCAGCGCGGAGACGGAGAGCGCCGCCCAGCGGGACCAGATCGGCAGAATCGCGGCCAGCTCCCCCTCGTCGGCCCGGCGCAGCAGGAAACCGACGAGCATCACCAGCCCGCCGAGCCAGACCGCCATGCCGCCCAGATGCACCGCGTCCACCACGACCGAGACCACCGGGGCCGGGGAGACCGCCGGATGCCCGGACAGGGGCCAGGTCAGCAGGGCCGCACCGCCGAGGACACCCAGGATCACCAGGTCGGTTCGGCCGACCGGGCCAGCCAACACCGGCCGAAGCACGAACGCCGCCGCCGCGAGGAGGCCCAGCCGGACCAGATGCGCGGTGCCGAAGGCGCTACCCAGCACCGTACTCAGGCCCGCACCGGTGACGTCGAAGACGCCGCCGCCGTTGGTGTAGGGGATCTGGAGCCAGCCCGTCGCCAGGGTGGCGAACGCCAGCAGGCCCAGGCCGGTCCACGCCAGCCGGGCCGGGCCGCGACGGGACAGCCGGCGGGGCCAGAGCAGGGCGAGGACCAGCACCGGGCCGACCAGGAGCAGCAAGCCGACGTAGCCGAGATACTTGCCGACCTTGATTCCGACACTCACCACCGGGTCGGCGCGGCTGTCACTGCCGCTGTCGACCGGGGGTGTTGACGGGGCACCGACGGAGTAGGTGAAGGCACCGGAGACCGGATGGCTGTCGGCCGAGATCACCCGAAAGCTGACCAGGTAGGTGCCGCGGCCGGAGTTCGGGTCGACCGGAATCGCGACGACGGTACCGTCGAAGCTGGGCTCGCCCCGATCAGCTCGCGACCCGTCCGGCGCGATCACCCGGGTCTTGCCGGGCACCTTGCGGACCGACTCGCTGAAGGTGAGGACCACCTCGGTGGGTGCGTCCGGCACCACCGCCGACGAGGCCGGGCTGCTACTCACCAGCACCGCGTGGGCGCTGGCCGGGCCGGCCGGGGCGACCAGTAGGGCAACGAGGGCGATCAGGAGACCACCGACGGCGGTGAGCCGGGCGGTCCAGCGGCGGAGGACGACACTCATGCCGGTCATGCTCACCCAGAACGCTCCCTGATGCCCAACCGGACCTGGATCGGCGGGTGACCCGCGACCGGGCCGCCTCTCCCCGCTCATCAATGGGTAGTCGGATCGCGCCCCGGAAAAGTTCCCGACGTGGCAAACCCCATCTAGGGACAAAGGTCCCTACCGTCCCAGCTCGCTCCGCGTAGCCTGGACTGTCATGATCCCGCCCTCGCGCGACACCGCATCCGCTGGTCCCGCCGTTGGCGTGGCGTGGGTCCGTTGAGCGCGGGAACTTGCCGGGGGCGAGGAGCGACCACATGAGCGTGACCACATCGGGTAGCCGCTTTCTCCGCTGGCCGGTCGTCCGCCCCTGGATCGGCCTCGCCGTCCGACTCGGCCTGGCCGCGGTCTGGCTCCTCGCCGGCGCCGCCAAGGTCGGGGACCTCGCCGCCTCCGGCCGGGCGGTAAACGCGTACCAAATCTTCCCGTACGACGTGTCGGCCGTGCTCGGCGCCGCGCTGCCTTTCCTCGAGCTGGCCCTCGGCGTACTCGTGCTGCTCGGGTTGGCGACCCGGCTGACCGCCGGGGTCTCCGTGGCGCTGCTGCTGGTCTTCATCGCCGGCATCATCTCGGCCTGGGCCCGCGGGTTGAACATCGACTGCGGCTGTTTCGGCATCGGCGGCGAGCTGGCCCCGGGGCAGGCCCCGAGCTACCTCCCGGAGATC
The DNA here is from genome assembly GCF_000484695.1 of Salinispora cortesiana. GTDB lineage: Bacteria > Actinomycetota > Actinomycetes > Mycobacteriales > Micromonosporaceae > Micromonospora > Micromonospora cortesiana. Next base: position 18,258 of record NZ_AXVR01000021.1, read on the forward strand.
CTCCGGGACCTGGGATTCCTGGCGTTGGCCGGGTTCCTGTTGATCTGGCCCCGCACCCCGTTCTCGGTGGACGGCTGGTTGCTGGGCGAACGCGCAGTGGAGGACGAGGATGAGTAGTCGGAAGGGCCGCAAGGATGCCGCCCGGATGGTCCGGGAGCAGCTGGCCCAGGAGCGGCGGCGCAAGCGGACGCTGTGGGTGTCGGTGACCGCCGTCTTCGTGCTGGTGATCGCCGGCTTCGTCGGCTGGGCCGTCTACTCCGAGCAGCGCGCCGGCGAGTTCACCCCGCCACCGGGTGCCAACGAGGCCGGCACGGGCATCGTGTACGGCTCCGGGCCGGTCACCATCGACCTGTACGAGGACTACCTCTGCCCGGCCTGCAAGCAGTTCCAGGAGATCAGCGGCGAGACCGTTGACCAGCTCGCGGACGAGGGCAAGGCGCAGGTGGTCTTCCACCCGGTGGCGATCCTGGACAGTCGCTCCACCACCCAGTACTCGACCCGCTCCTCCGCCGCCGCGGGCTGCGCCTCGGCCGGCGGGAAGTTCCGCGAGTTCAGCGAGGCGCTCTTCGTGCAGCAGCCGGGCGAGGACGGCGCCCAGTTCAACAACGACGAGCTGATCGACATCGGAGTCGGCGTCGGGCTGGACCGGGACAGCTTCGGCTCCTGCGTCAAGGACGGCACCTATCTGTCCTGGACCAAGCACGTGACCGAGGAGTCCAGCCGGGCGAACGTCTCCGGCACGCCGACGGTCCTGGTCAACGGGGAGCCGGTCGCCGACTGGACGTCGCCGGAGAACATCCGGGCCGCGGTGGAGGCCGCCAGCTGATCCGTACCCGGATCAGCGGGGCGTCGGACGGGGTGTGAATCCGTAGGGCAGTTCGAGGCGGTGCCGGGCGAGCAGCGCCTCGTCTGCCAGGATCTCCCCGGTGGGGCCGTCGGCGACGAGCCGGCCGGCGTCCAGGATGACCGAGCGTTCGCACAGCTCCAACGCGTACGGCAGATCATGGGTGACCATCAGCAGGGTCACCGGCAGGGCCCGCAGGATCTCGGCCAGTTCACGCCGGGCAGCCGGGTCGAGGTTGGACGACGGCTCGTCCAGCACCAGGATCTCCGGGTGCATGGCGAGCACCGTCGCCACCGCGACCCGGCGGCGCTGCCCGAACGACAGGTGGTGCGGGGCGCGGTCCCGGTGCTCGCTCATCCCGACCGCGGTGAGCGCCTCGTCCACCCGGGTCGTCAGCTCGGCGCCGCGCAGCCCGAGGTTGGCCGGGCCGAACGCCACGTCCTCGGCGACGGTGGGCAGGAAGAGCTGGTCGTCCGGGTCCTGGAAGACGATGCCCACCCGCCGACGTACCTCGGCCAGGGTTGACCGGTCCGGGCGGACGGTCAACCCGCCGACGGTCACCCTCCCTGCGGTGGGGGTGAGGATGCCGTTGAGGTGCAGCACCAGGGTGGTCTTCCCGGCGCCGTTCGGCCCGAGCAGCGCCACCCGGTCGCCGCGGGGCACGGTCAGCTCCACGCCGCGCAGCGCCGCATGCCCATCCGGGTAGGCGTAGTGCACGTCGTGCACGTCGAGGCTGGGAGGCGTCATCGGCTGCACGCTCCGATCATGTCAGGACCAGGGCGGTGGCGGCGACGCCGGCCGCTACGGCGGGGACGGTCGAGGCGGCCAGCCACTGCCCGACGGTCGCCGCCTCCGCGCCCTGCCACACCTGGGGCATCCGCCCGGTGTAGCCACGGGACAGCATCGCCAGGTACACCCGCTCGCCCCGCTCGTAGGCGCGCAGGAAAAGCGCCCCGACTCCGGTCGCGAAACCCCGCAGCTGCCACACGAAGCGCGGATCGTCTCCCCGGGACAGGCGGGCCACCCGCATTCGCCGGGCCTCGCCGACCAGCACTTCCAGGTAGCGCAGCATGAAGGTGGCGATCTGGGTGAGCAGCTGCGGGCAGCGCAGCCGGTCCAACCCGATGATCAGGTCCCGGGTGGTGGTGGTCGCGGCCAGCAGCAACGACGCCAGGACACCCAGGGTGCCCTTGGCGAGGATGTTCCACGCCCCGTACAGCCCGTCCACGGAGACCGACAGGCCGAGGAGTTCGGTCCGCTCGCCCGCGCCGAGGAACGGCAGGGCGAACGCGAACAGCACGAACGGCAGCTCGATCAGCGACCGGCGCAGCAGCCAGCCGGGCCGGACCCGGGCCACCGCCGCGACCGCCACCACCAGCACGGCGTAGCCGCCGAAGGCCCAGAGCGCCTCCCGGGGGGTGGCGACCACGGCGAGGGTGAAGGCCACCATCGCCGCGATCTTCACCTCGGGGGGCAACCGGTGCACCGGCGAGTCGGAGCAGTGGTAGAGCAGCTGGGTGTGCCCGGCGCCCACGGCCCGCTCCTCAGCCCACTCCGGCGGCGGAGGTCGACTGCGCCGCGTCCCCATCCCCGGTGGGCTGCTGCCCGGCCCGACGACGGACCAGCCAGAAGCCGCCCCCGGCCAGGGCGAAGGTCAGCAGCACGCCGACGACGCCGGAGAGCCCGGTGGCGAGGGCGTCGTCGGCGATGCCGGTGACGCCGTAGTCGGCCAGTGGGCCACCGATCTCGTGCTCCTGTTCCCGCTGCGCCGGACAGTCACCGCCGGTGACCGCGCCCTCCGCGTCAACGGTGCAGCCCTCCCGCAGCGCGGACTCCAACCCGTCCGGGTCGGCCGACGCGAAGCCGCTCACCACCCCGGCCAGCAGCAGGGAGACCAGCAGCCCGCTGGCGATGAAGCCCCAGGTCCGTTTCCTCACCGGGCACCTCCAACAGCCGGAATGGGGGTCGACGCGACCGGTCCACGGGCGCGCAGCGCATACACAAGGTCGGGTCGGGTCTTCGCGACGGTCAGCACCGTCATCGCGGTGATCAGGCCCTCGCCGATGCCGATCAGCAGGTGTGTGCCGGCGATCGTGCCGGCCAGCCCGGCGATGTTGTCACCGAGATCGACGGCGCCACCGAGCTGGTACTGGAGGACGAAGCCCAGCGCCGCCGCCACGACGCTGACCAGCGCCGAGACGAACGCCGTCACGGCGAGCCCGGCCGGCGTACGCGGCAGCACCCGCAGCAGCGCGACGATCAGCAGGTACGCGGCGGCGGTGCCGACGATCGCCAGGTTGGTAATGTTGAGACCGAGCATCGCCACGCCGCCGTCGCCGAAGACCAGCGCCTGCACGGTCAGCACGACGGCCACGCAGAGCGCGCCGACCCACGGCCCCACCAGCAGTGCGGCGAGCGCACCACCGAGCAGGTGGCCGCTGACCCCGGCGGTGAAGATCGGAAAGTTAATCATCTGCACGGCGAAGATGAAGGCGGCGACCAGGCCAGCCATCGGCGCCAGCCGATCGTCCAGGTGTTGCCGGCCGCGCTGGACGCAGAGCGCCATCGCCGCCAGCGCGATCACCGCGAAGATCGCGGCGACGGGACCGTTAATGATCCCGTTAGAGATATGCATCGCCAGGTTCTCCACGCGACCTCCCCACGTGTCCGGCGGGTCTGTCCACGCCACCGCAACAGGCTATTAGGAGACCTAAGTTATTGCCAATCCTTGGCAACAAGAGATGACGTCGATCACGTCGCCGCCGCTGCCAGGGCGAACAGGGTCGCGACCGGACACGCTCCTCGCCCGAGAACCGAGCGCCACGCCACCGAGTCACCAAAGCGAACCGGGGGCTGGCGCGACGGTAGGGTCGCAGCCATGACCGCGCCTGCCCGCCTCTCCCCCGGCGACACCGCCCCCGACTTCACCCTCCCCACCGACAGCGGCGACCAACTCTCGCTGGCCGACCTCCGCGGCCGCAAGGTGCTGCTCTACGCCTACCCGGCCGCGATGACCCCCGGCTGCACCAAGCAGGCCTGCGACTTCCGTGACTCCCTCGCCGCACTCCAGGCCGCCGGCTACGAGGTCGTCGGCATCTCCCCGGACAAACCGGAGAAGCTGGCCAAGTTCCGCGAGCGGGACGCCATCACGTTCCCGCTCGTCTCCGACACCGACCGGGCGGTGCTCGCTGCCTACGGGGCGTACGGCGAGAAGCAGTCATACGGCCGGACGGTCACCGGGGTCATCCGCTCGACCTTCGTCATCGACGCCGACGGGCGCATCGAGCGGGCGTTCTACAACGTCCGGGCGACCGGCCACGTCGCCAAGATCCGTCGCGATCTCGGCCTGGACTGACGACGCCCGCCGGCCGCGCCCCCACGTCCCTGCCTGGCTATCGCCCGGCACGCCGAGCTGACCACCGGGCGGGGCGCGGGCCCGCCACCGGAGGCTCTAGACTCTTCCCGCAAGCGGGAGTGGCGTAATTGGCAGCCGCGCAGGTCTTAGGAGCCTGTGTCCGAGAGGACGTGGGGGTTCGAGTCCCCCCTCCCGCACCACTCAGAGGGTCTCCACCAGCCGGAACCGCTCCAGCACGGCCAGTGTGTCGTCGTCCACGGTGAAATCCGGATCACCGATCCATCCGCGGTAGTCCGCCCCGTGCCAGTACTTCTCGTGCCCCGCTCGCCAGGCGGCGACCGAGTCGTCCCCCTCGCCCTCGTCCCGGGCGTGGTCCAGGTCCACGTCGCCGAGCCGGCTGACCCGCACCTCGGTCAGCTCGATCACGGCCACCGGACGGCCAGCAGAATCGATCACCGCCGCCCGGGTGCCCGCGACCGGCAGCGCCTCCCCTTCGATCTCGTAGTCCTGGCGCAGGCCGGTCGTGGTGGTCTTGGTCCCCGCGAGCACCAGGGCGACCAGCTTGTCCCGCAACGGGCCGGGGAAGGCGAACTCGAACGGTGGCAGCTCTGCGATCATGGCGGGACCCTAACCTGATTCGCCCCGTCGGGCTCATCACTTTCTCCGGCGACGGCCCGACCCGACCGGTCAGGATGAGCAGCGTGGCCCTCCGGTTCGTGCTCGACCCCGACCTGACGCCCGAGCTCCGCGCGGAGATCATCGCGCTCTGGGTTGACGTCACCAACGCCGGTGGTGCGGTGGGCTTCGTCGCGCCGGTCACCGCCGCCGAGGTGCGGACCATCGCCGACCCGACCCTCGCGGCGATCGCCGACGGTCCGGATCGGCTGCTCCTCGGCTACGCCGGCGACCGGCTCGCCGCGATGGCGATCTTCATCGACAACCGGTTTCACCTGAAGACCCACTATCGGGTCCTGACCCGGGTCATGGTCCACCCGGGCTGTCAGGGCGAGGGCTACGGCCTGGAGCTGATGCGCGCGGCGGAACGGATCGGCCGCCGGTGGGGGCTCGCCGCGCTCCAGATCACCGTCCGGGACGGGTTGGGGCTGGACCGCTTCTACCGGCACCTCGGCTACCGCGAGGTGGGGCGGTTGCCGGGCGCGCTGCGGGTGGCGGCGGGAGATGACCGGGACGAGCTCCACATGTGGCTCGATCTGAGCACCGACCGGCCGGGGTGATGAACGAACTCCCGGGGGGTGAGCCGCGGGTCGGATGATCAGCGGCGCCCCGGGACGATCAGCGGCCGGCTCGAATCGGCTGCGGCCAGTCGGCGGGCACGACCTCGTCGCCGACGGCGACCCGGCCGGTCTCGACGGGCACCAGGTGCAGCCCGAAGCGGAGCTTCTGCCGCACGTTGCGGTAGCGGCCGAGGGTCACCAGCGGCTCCTTCCCCCGGGCTCCGGTCTCCTGGTCGGTGGTGGTGACCACGCAGCGACCAGCCGAGCCAGCGGCGCGGAAGGTGACACCACCGATCCGCACCGGGCGGGCGGCCCAACCGTCCTCCGCCCAGGCCGGCGCTCCGGTGACCACGAGGTTCGGGCGGAACCGGGTCATCGACACCGGTGGCTCGCCGGCCTCGGCCAGCCACCCGTTGAGCGCGTCGAGCGAGGCGGTGCTGGTCAGCAGGATCGGGGCCTCGTCGGCGAAGGTGACCTGGTCGCCTGGGTCATGCTCGCGGTCGGCGGCGGGGATGTGGCGGGCTGGCCGGGCCAGCCACACCAGGCGGGCCGGGCGGCCGAGGAACCGGCTGACCCAGGTCTCGGCGGCCGCGCCGGCAGCGTGCGCCCACACGTCCAGCTTGCGGCTGCGGAAGGTGCGCACGGCGATCGGGGCACCGTCCACCGGCTCCGCGACGTCGAGGTCGGGGTGGCCGGCGGCATGCAGGGTGAGCCCGCCGGCTCGGGCCACCGCGCGCAGCGCGACGAGGCTGCTGACCTCGCGTTGGGTGATGCCGACGCCCGCCGCGTCAACGAGCATCCAGCGCCGGTCGCCGGCCAGGCCCCAGGGCAGCACCGGGGCGGCATCGTGGTCCCGCCGCCGACACCCCTTGACGGGGTAGGTGTGAATAGCGCTCAGCCGCATCGATCCAGCCTGCCACTCGCACCCCGCCGACGCCGGCCGCAGCGGCCCCGGTTGCCGATGAAAGTTTCTATGCATAAGGTCGAAACATGAATGAAGCATCCGTCGTCCCCCCGGGTGACCGGGTGCTGGACCTGTTTCGAGGGGTTCGGCTCACCCCGACCCAGCGACGGATCGCACACTGCCTCGTCCAGCAGGGCCCGGCGGTGGCATACCTGTCGGCGGCGGAGGTCGCCGAGTTGGCCGGGGTGAGTCAACCCTCGGTGACCCGCTTCGCGATGGCCCTCGGCCACGACGGCTACCCCGCCCTGCGCCGCCACCTCCGGGAGCTGACCGCGACACGCCGCGGCGAACGACCAAACTCGGACAACGAACTCCAGCAGGCGGTACGCGCCGAAATCGAGAACCTGGACCGGCTCGCCGACCAGTTCGCCGACCGGGACCGCGTAGCCGCCGCCGGCCGGCTCCTGGCCGCCAGCCACCCGCTGCCGGTGCTCGGCCTCCGCGCCGCCGCGCCGCTGGCCGCCTACTTCGCCTACTTCGCCGCCAAGGTGCTCCCGGACGTACGGGTCCTCGACGACGGCGGCAGCCTGCTCACCGACCGGATCGAACAGGCCGCCGAGGCCGGCGCGACCGCCCTGCTCGCCCTCGTGCTGCCCCGTTACCCCCGGGAGGCCCTCGACGCCCTGCGCGAGGCCCGGACGGCGGGCCTGACCGTCGTCGCCATCACCGACTCGCCGGTCAGCCCGGCCGGCGAGCACGCCGACGTGGTGCTACCCGCCGCCGTCGGCGCACAACTCGTGTTCGACCTACACACCGCACCGATGACCCTGGCCATGGTGCTACTCCAGGCGATCTGCGACGCCGCACCCGTACAAACCCAACGGCGGTTGGAGGCGTTCGAAGCCTCCGCCGCCCGTCGTCAGTTGTTCCTCGGTTAGGAGGTTCCTCATGACCCAGCCGATCCGCGCCGCGCGCGGCACCACCCTCACCGCCCGGGGCTGGCCCCAGGAAGCCGCACGGCGGATGCTGATGAACAACCTCGACCCGGAGGTGGCCGAACGCCCCGAGGACCTGGTCGTCTACGGCGGGACCGGGAAGGCCGCGCGGGACTGGCCGTCGTACCGCGCGCTGTTGAACACCCTCACCGAGCTGCGCGACGACGAGACGATGCTGGTGCAGTCCGGCCGGCCGGTCGCGGTGATGCGGACCCACGAGTGGGCGCCGCGGGTGCTGCTGGCCAACTCCAACCTGGTCGGCGACTGGGCCACCTGGCCGGAGTTCCGTCGGCTGGAGCAGCTCGGCCTGACCATGTACGGGCAGATGACCGCCGGGTCGTGGATCTACATCGGCACCCAGGGCATCCTCCAGGGCACCTACGAGACGTTCGCGGCCGTCGCCGCGAAGCGGTTCGGCGGGTCGCTGGCCGGCACGCTGACGCTGACCGCCGGCTGCGGTGGGATGGGTGGGGCACAGCCACTCGCTGTGACCATGAACGGCGGCGCCTGCCTGATCGTGGACGTCGACCGCTCCCGCCTCGAACGCCGGGTACGCGAGCGCTACCTGGACGAGGTAGCCGACTCGCTCGACGATGCGGTGCAGCGGGCAACCGCCGCCCGCAACGAACGGCGGGCGCGCAGCATCGGCGTGGTCGGCAACGCGGCCACCGTCTTCCCCGAACTGCTGCGCCGCGGCGTCCCGGTGGACGTGGTCACCGACCAGACCAGCGCCCACGACCCGCTGTCGTACCTGCCGGAGGGGGTTGAGCTGGCCGACGCCCGCGACTACGCGGCGGCCAAACCGGCCGAGTTCACCGACCGGTCCCGCGCGTCGATGGCCCGACACGTCGAAGCGATGGTCGGCTTCCTCGACGCGGGCGCCGAGGTCTTCGACTACGGCAACTCGATCCGCGGCGAGGCGCAGCTCGGTGGCTACTCGCGCGCCTTCGACTTCCCAGGTTTCGTCCCCGCCTACATCCGGCCGCTGTTCTGCGAGGGCAAGGGCCCGTTCCGGTGGGCGGCGCTCTCCGGCGACCCGGCCGACATCGCCGCCACCGACCGGGCGATCCTCGAACTCTTCCCGGAGAACGAGCAGCTGGCCCGCTGGATCCGGATGGCCGGCGACCGGGTGGCGTTCCAGGGGCTACCGGCCCGGATCTGCTGGCTCGGCTACGGCGAACGAGACCGGGCCGGGGTACGGTTCAACGAGATGGTCGCCGCCGGAGAGCTCTCCGCGCCGGTGGTCATCGGCCGAGATCACCTGGACTGCGGTAGCGTCGCCAGCCCATACCGGGAGACCGAGGCGATGGCCGACGGCTCCGACGCGATCGCCGACTGGCCGCTGCTCAACGCCCTGGTAAACACCGCCAGCGGGGCCTCCTGGGTCTCCCTGCACCACGGTGGCGGGGTCGGGATCGGCCGCTCCATCCACGCCGGCCAGGTCTGCGTCGCCGACGGCAGCGCCCTCGCCGGGCAGAAGATCGAACGAGTCCTCACCAACGACCCGGCGATGGGCGTCGTACGGCACGTTGACGCCGGCTACGACGACGCCCGGCAGGTCGCCGAGCGGACCGGCCTGCAGATCCCGATGGCGAAGGCGTAAGGAGAGCTCCGTGTTGACGCATCCGGTGGTGGAGGGCTCCCTTCCGCGCAGGTTCCGGCGGCTCTGGGACGAGATCGCGCCGATCGGCCGGGACGACCGTAGCGGCGGGTACCTGCGGTACGCGCTGACCGACCCGGAGCTGCGGCTGCGGGAGTGGTTCCGGGCCCAGGCCGACCAGCGCGACATGCCGGTGACCGACGACGGCAACGGCAACCTCTTCGCCTGGTGGGGTGCCCCGGAGGCGGGGAACGCGGTGCTCACCGGCAGCCACTTCGACTCGGTACCGCACGGCGGGGCGTTCGACGGGCCGCTCGGCATCGTCAGCGCCTTCCTCGCCGTGGACGAGCTCCGTGCCGCCGGCACCACCCCCACCCGGCCAATCGCGGTCGCGGCCTTCGTGGAGGAGGAGGGCGCCCGGTTCGGCGTACCGTGTCTGGGGTCCCGGCTGCTCACCGGCGCGCTGCCGGCTGACCGGGCGGCCGAGCTGCGCGACCCGGCCGGGGTGAGCTTCGCCGAGGCGCTGGGCGGCCCGCCGGCCGGTGCCCGGCCGGAGCTGCTCGGGCGCTTCGCCGCCTTCGTCGAGCTCCACGTCGAGCAGGGCCGGGCCCTGGTCGAGCAGGCCGCGCCGGTCGCCGTCGCCAGCGCGATCTGGCCGCACGGCCGGTGGCGTTTCGACTTCACCGGCGAGGGAAACCACGCGGGTACGACCCGGATGATGGACCGCCGCGACCCGATGCTCACGTACGCGTTCACGGTGCTCGCCGCGAACAAGGAGGCCCGGCGGCTCGGCGCCCACGCCACGGTCGGCCGGGTACGGGTGGAGCCGAACGCCACCAACGCCATCCCGTCTGCGGTGACCGGCTGGCTGGACGCTCGCGCGGCCGAGCCGGAGACCCTCTCCGGGCTGGTCGAGGCGGTCCACGACCGGGCCGCCGAGCGGGCCCGACGCGACGGCACCGGGTTGCGGCTGACCGAGGAGTCGGCCACGCCCCTCGTCGCGTTCGACGGCGGGCTGGCCGACCGGCTCGCCCGACTGCTCGACGCGCCGGTGCTGCCGACCGGGGCCGGGCACGACGCCGGCGTGCTGGCCGGACACCTGCCCACCGCGATGCTCTTCGTCCGCAACCCCACCGGGGTGTCGCACTCCCCCGCGGAGTCGGCGAACGACGACGACTGCGCGGCCGGGGTGCAAGCCCTCGCCGCCGCGCTGGAGGAGCTGACATGACCCGCTGGCTGGCCGAGTACGCGTGGCTACCCGAGCAGCCCGAGCCGACCCCGGACGTGCTGATCGAGACCGCTGCCGGCCGGATCACCGGGGTCACCCCGCTGACCACCGGGGGCGAGCCGACCACCGGGGTCGAGGTCCTCGCCGACGCGGTCCGCCTGCCCGGGCTGACCCTGCCGGGGCTGGCCAACGCGCACTCGCACGCCTTCCACCGCGCGTTGCGCGGCCGCACCCACGGCGGTCGCGGCGACTTCTGGACCTGGCGGGACCGGATGTACGAGGTGGCCGCCCGGCTGGATCCGGAGAGCTACCTCGCGCTCGCCCGCGCCGCATATGCGGAGATGGCGCTGGCCGGAGTCACCTGCGTCGGCGAGTTCCACTACCTGCACCACGGCCCGGACGGCACCCCGTACGCCGACCCGAACGCGATGGGGGCCGCCCTGGTCGAGGCGGCGGCGCACGCCGGGATCCGGCTGACCCTGCTGGATGCCTGCTACCTGACCGCCACCGTGACCGGTGAGCCGCTGGCCGGGCCGCAGCGACGCTTCGGCGACGGTGACGCCCTGCGCTGGGCGGAGCGGGCAGCGGCGTTCGCCCCCACCGACGCGCACGTACGGGTGGGCGCGGCGATCCACTCGGTGCGCGCCGTGCCCGCCGACCAACTGGCGACGGTGGCCGGCTCGGCGCGGGAGCGGGGCGTCCCGCTGCACCTGCACCTCTCCGAGCAGCCGTCCGAGAACGATGCCTGCCGGGCCGCGCACGGCTGCACCCCCACCCGGCTGCTGGCCGACCGGGGAGTCCTCGACCCGCACACCACCGCCGTACACGCCACCCACCCCACCAGCTCGGACGTGGTCCTGCTCGGGGAGAGCCGCACCGGGGTCTGCCTCTGCCCCACCACCGAGCGGGACCTCGCCGACGGGATCGGACCGGCCCGCCGGATGGCCAACGCCGGCAGCCCACTGAGTCTCGGCAGCGACAGCCACGCGGTGGTGGACCTCTTCGAGGAGGCGCGCGCGGTGGAGCTGGACGAGCGGCTGCGCACCCGGCAGCGCGGTCACTTCACCGTCGGCGAGCTGGTCACCGCGGCCACCTCCGCCGGGCACGCCGCCCTCGGCTGGGGCGACGCCGGCCGGCTGGCCGTGGGTAGCCGGGCCGACCTGGTCACCCTCCGGCTGGACAGCCCGCGGACCGCGGGGGTACCGGCGGCCGGTGCGGTCTTCGCCGCCACCGCGGGGGATGTCCACCAGGTGGTGGTGGATGGCCAGGTGGTGGTGCAGGACGGACGGCACTGCACCGTTGACGTCCCCACCGAGCTGGCCACGTCGATCGCGGAGGTGACCGGAGCGCCATGAGTAGCCTGCTGTTGGACAACATCGGAGAGCTGGTCACCAACACGGCCGCCGGGGAGGGGCCGCTGGGCATCCGCCGCGACGCCGCCGTGCTCGTCGAGGACGGGGTGGTGGCCTGGGTCGGGTCGAGCCGGGAGGCGCCCGCCGCCGACCAACGCATTGATGCCGAGTCAGCGGCCGTACTGCCCGGCTTCGTGGACAGCCACGCCCACCTGGTCTTCGCCGGGGACCGGGCGGTCGAGTTCGCCGCCCGGATGGCCGGCGAGCCGTACACCGGCGGCGGTATCCGCACCACGGTCGGCGCGACCCGGGCCGCCACCGACGACGAGCTACGCGCCACGGCCCGCCGGCTACACGCGGAGGCGCTGCGGCAGGGCACCACCACCATCGAGATCAAGAGCGGGTACGGCCTCACCGTCGACGACGAGGCCCGCTCGCTGCGGATCGCCGCCGAGGTGAGCTCGGAGACCACCTTCCTCGGGGCGCACCTCGTCCCCGCCGAGTACGCCGACCGGCCGGACGACTACGTCGACCTGGTCTGCGGCCCAATGCTCGCCGCCGCCGCGCCGTACGCCCGCTGGGTGGATGTCTTCTGTGAGCGGGGCGCCTTCGACGCCGACCACACCCGCGCGATCCTGACCCGTGGCCAGGCCGCCGGGCTGGGCACCCGACTGCACGCCAACCAGCTTGGTCCGGGTCCGGGGGTCCAGCTCGGGGTGGAGCTGGGGGTGGCCAGCGTTGATCACTGCACCCACCTCACCGACGCCGACGTTGACGCGCTCGTCGGAGCCGACGGAACGACCGTCGCCACCCTGTTGCCGGGGGCGGAGTTCTCCACCCGCTCGCCCTACCCGGACGCCCGGCGGCTGCTCGACGCGGGCGTGATCGTGGCGCTGGCCACCGACTGCAACCCCGGGTCGTCGTACACCTCGTCGGTGCCGTTCTGCATCGCGCTGGCCGTCCGGGAGATGCGGATGAGCCCCTCGGAGGCGGTCTGGGCGGCCACCGCCGGCGGTGCCGCGGCGCTGCGCCGCACCGACGTGGGTCGGCTGGCGCCCGGCGCCCGGGCCGACCTGATGATCCTCGACGCCCCGTCCCACCTGCACCTGGCCTACCGGCCGGGGGTTCCACTGATCCGCCAGGTCCTGCACAACGGAGTACCGCAATGTCGACCGTAGTCATTCAGCCAACCGGGGTCACCCCCGCCGACGTGCTCACCCCCGCCGACGTGCTCGCCGTCGCCCGCGGCAACGCCAAGGTCGTCCTCGACCCGACGGCGATCGACGCGATGACCGCCAGCCGGTCCGTCGTGGACGGGATCGAGGCCGCCGGCCAGCCGGTATACGGCGTGAGCACCGGCTTCGGGGCCCTCGCCAACACCTTCGTCGCCCCGCAGCGGCGGGCGGAGCTACAGCACGCGCTGATCCGTTCGCACGCCGCCGGGGTGGGGACCGCCATGCCCCGCGAGGTGGTGCGGGCGATGATGCTGCTGCGCGTCCGTTCCCTCGCGTTCGGCCGCTCCGGAGTCCGGCCGCTGGTCGCCACCGCACTGGTGGACCTGCTCAACCACGATGTCACCCCGTGGGTGCCCGAGCACGGGTCGCTGGGGGCCTCCGGGGATCTGGCGCCGCTGGCGCACTGCGCGCTGGCGCTACTCGGCGAGGGCTGGGTGCTGGGCGCGGCCGGTGACCGGATCCCAGCCGGCGAGGCGCTACGCCGGGCCGGTATCACGCCGATCGAGCTGGCCGCCAAGGAAGGGCTGGCACTAATCAACGGCACCGACGGCATGCTCGGCATGCTGCTGATGGCCAACCACGACGCCGCGCACCTGTTCACCCTGGCCGACGTGACGGCCGCCCTGGCCATCGAGGCGATGCTCGGCACGGACCGACCGTTCCAGCCCGAGCTGCACACCATCCGGCCGCACCCCGGTCAGGCCACCTCGGCGGCGAACATCCACCGCCTGCTCCAGGACTCGGCGGTGATGGAGTCACACCGCGACGACGTGGTGCACGCGGTGCAGGACGCGTACTCGATGCGGTGCGCGCCGCAGGTCGCCGGCGCGGCCCGGGACACCCTGGACTTCGCCCGACAGGTGGCGGGCCGGGAATTGGTCTCGGTGGTGGACAACCCGGTGGTCCTGCCGGACGGCCGGGTCGAGTCGACCGGGAACTTCCACGGCGCGCCGCTCGGCTTCGCCGCGGACTTTCTCGCCGTCGCCGCCGCCGAGGTCGGTGCGATCGCCGAGCGGCGGGTGGACCGGCTGCTCGACGTGACCCGCTCGCGGGACCTGCCGGCGTTCCTCTCCCCCGACGCCGGGGTCAACTCCGGGCTGATGATCGCCCAGTACACGGCGGCCGGCATCGTCGCGGAAAACCGCCGACTCGCCGCCCCCGCCTCGGTGGACTCCCTGCCCACCAGCGGTATGCAGGAAGACCACGTGTCGATGGGCTGGGCGGCGACCAAGAAGCTGCGGACCGTCCTGGACAACCTGACCAGTCTGCTCGCGGTCGAGCTCCTCGCCGCGGTCCGCGGGCTCCAGCTCCGGGCGCCGCTACAGCCGTCGCCGGCCGGACGGGCCGCCATTGCCGCGTTGGCCGGTGCCGCCGGGGAGCCCGGCCCGGACATCTTCCTCGCGCCGGTGTTGGAGACCGCCCGTTCGGTGATTGCCGGACCGGAGCTTCGGGCGGCGATCGAACGTGAGGTCGGGAAGCTGGCCTGACCCTCTCACGTGCCGGGCAGCGGTTGCCGACTTCGGTAGCCGCTGCCCGGGTGCGCAGGTCAGTCAGACCGGCGGCAACACCTTGGCGACCAGCTTCGCCAGTTCGCGCAGCGCCTTGCCGCGGTGGCTGATCGCGTCCTTCTCCGCCGGCGTCAGCTCGGCGTTCGTCCGGTCCTGCCCGTCGCCCCGAAAGATCGGGTCGTAGCCGAAGCCACCCTCGCCGTGCGGCTCCCGCAGCAGGCGACCGGCCTGCCGGCCGTCTACCAGGTGCTCCTTGCCACCGGGCAGCGCCAGGGCCACCGTGCAGACGAAGGACGCGCCCCGATGCTCGTCCGGCACGTCGGCGATCTGGTCCAGCACCAGCTGCAGGTTGGCGTGATCATCACCGTGCCGGCCGGACCAGCGGGCACTGAAGACACCGGGCATGCCGTTGAGCGCCTCCACCGCCAGGCCGGAGTCGTCGGCGATCGTGGGCAATCCGGTGCGCCGGCACCCCTCCCGGGCCTTGATCAGCGCGTTCTCACCGAACGTCAGACCGGTCTCCGGCAGCTCCGGGTAGGCCTCGACATCGTCGAGGCCGATCAGGGCGATCCGGTGCGCGCCCAGGGCGCCATCGAGGATGCGTTGCAGTTCGATGAGCTTCTTCCGGTTCCGGGTGGCGAGCAGGACCTTGTTCATGCTGAGTCACCTTCGTTCACGACCACGGGAGCCAGCAGCGGAGCCGCCCTCACGAGAGCGCCTTCCGCTGGGCTTCGGCCAACTCCACACAGCCGGCGACGGCCAGGTCGAGCAGGGCGTCGAGCTGTCCTCGGCTGAAGACGCCCGCCTCACCGGTGCCCTGCACCTCAACGAAGTCACCGGTGCCGGTGCAGACCACGTTCAGGTCGACCTCGGCGGTCGCGTCCTCGGCGTAGTTGAGGTCCAGCCGCGGCTCACCGGCGACAACGCCGACGCTCACCGCCGCCACCGAGCGGTGCATCACCGTCTCCGGCCGGCCGACGAGGGAGCGGCGGGTGGCGAGCCAGGTCACCGCGTCGTGCAGCGCCACGTACGCGCCGGTGATCGCGGCGGTGCGGGTGCCACCGTCGGCCTGGAGCACGTCGCAGTCGAGCACGATGGAGTTCTCGCCCAACGCCTTCAGGTCGATCGACGCGCGTAGGCTACGGCCGATCAGCCGGGAAATCTCGTGGGTACGCCCACCGACCCGCCCCTTGACACTCTCCCGGTCGGAGCGGGTGTTGGTGGCGCGGGGCAGCATGGCGTACTCGGCGGTGACCCAGCCGAGCCCGGAGCCCTTGCGCCAGCGGGGCACCCCCTCGGTGACGCTCGCGGTGCAGAGCACCCGGGTGGCGCCGAACTCCACCAGCACAGAGCCCTCGGGATGGGTGCTCCAGCCGCGGGTCAGGGTCACCGGTCGGAGGTGGTCGGGCAGCCGCCCGTCAGGTCGCGCCATGTCTGCACCCTATGTGGTGGCGAGGGCGGCCCGCCCCGGGGTGTCCCGGGTCGACTCGGTGGTCGGAGCCGGCCCGTGCCGGTCAGACCTCGTAGCGTGCGCCCGGCCGGACCACCTCGAGCGGGCCGGCGTAGGCGCTGGCGGCGGAGGCGACGGTGCGCGCCTCGCTGCCCCAGGCCGCCACGAGGTGGGTCAGCAGCAACCGCCCGACGCCGGCCTTGGTGGCGACTTCGCCGGCCTCCCCACCGGTCAGGTGCAGATCCGGCGGGTTGTCCACCCCGTCGAGGTAGCTCGCCTCGCAGAGAAACACGTCGGCTCCCTGGGCCAGCTGCAGCAGCGCGTCGCAGGGGGCGGTGTCGGAGGAGTAGCAGAGCACCCGACCGTTGTGTTCCAGCCGGACTCCGTACGTCTCGATCGGGTGGTTGACCCGGTCGACGGTGACGGTCAGCGGGCCGATCGGGAAGGTCCCCGGGGTCAGGGCAGAGAACTGGTACACATCCTCGACGGTGCGGTCCGGCACTCCGTCCAGGGCGGCGAGCCGCTCCGGTGTTCCCACCGGGCCGTACACCGGCAGCGGCGGATAGGGGCCGTCCGGGGCGTACCGGCGAACCACCACGTAGAGCGCGGCGTCGAGGAAGTGGTCGCCGTGCAGGTGGGTGAGGAGAACGGCGTCGGGAGCGTGCAGCCCCACGTAACGCTGGAGGGTCGACATCGACCCGGAGCCGAAGTCGACCAGGAGCCGGAAGCCCGCGGCCTCGACCAGATAGGCCGAGCAGGGGGAGTCCGGGCCGGGGAAGCTACCGGCGCAACCCAACACCGTTAGTCGCATTGAGTCGTCTCACTGTCGCATTCTGTAGTATCCGGGCCGGTTGCCTCTCCGCGGAGCATCGTTCCAACCGCCGTGTGCGCCACGCTGCGCAGCCTACGCTCGGCTACCCGAACGCATGAATCATCCCCGGAAAGGTGTCACGAACGTGACACCGTCCCAGTTGGTGGGTCAGGCCCAGAGCTGCCCCTCCAGCGCCTCCTCAGCCTCGGCGAGAGTGCCGTCGTACGCCCCGGTCGAGAGGTACTTCCAGCCGGCGTCGGCGACCACGAAGGCCACGTCGGCGCGGCGCCCCTCCCGGACCGCCTCGTGCGCCACCGCCAGCGCCGCGTGCAGGATCGCACCAGTGGAGAGCCCGGCGAAGAGCCCCTCCACCTCGACCAGCTGACGGGTCCGCAGCACGGCGTCCCGGGTACCGACCGAGAAGCGCCGGGTGAGCACCGAGGCGTCGTACAGCTCCGGCACATACCCCTCGTCGATGTTGCGTAGCCCGTACACCAGCTCGCCGTAGCGCGGCTCGGCCGCCACGACCTGGACCTCCGCCACCTTTTCGCGCAGGTACCGGCCGGTGCCCATCAGCGTGCCCGTGGTGCCGAGCCCGGCCACGAAGTGGGTGATCGTGGGCAGGTCCTGGAGCAGCTCCGGGCCGGTGGTCAGGTAGTGGGCCTGGGCGTTGGCCTCGTTTCCGTACTGGTACAGCAGGACCCAGTCGGGGTGCTCGGCAGCGATCTGATTGGCGGTGGCGACGGCCTGGTTCGAGCCGCCTGCCGCGGGCGAAAAGATGATCTCCGCGCCGTACATCCGCAGCAGCTGCACCCGTTCGGTGGAGACGTTCTCCGGCAGTACACACACCAGCCGGTACCCGCGCAGCTTCGCCACCATCGCCAACGCGATACCGGTGTTTCCGCTGGTGGGCTCTAGGATCGTGGCGCCTGGCCGGAGCCGGCCCGCCTCCTCGGCCGCGCGGACCATAAACAGCGCGGCCCGGTCCTTGACGCTGCCGGTCGGGTTACGGTCCTCCAGCTTCGCCCAGAGCCGCACGGGCGGCGCCCCAGCAGGCACCGCCGGCGCGAGCCGGGGCAGCCCGACCAGGGGCGTTCCGCCGCAGGCGTCCAGCAGACTGTCGTAGCGCGCCACGGGGCCGCGCCCTCAGCGGACGGGAGGCGACCCGGCGCGCAGGCCGCGGGGAGCGGCCATCGCGGCGAAGCCGGGCGCCCCACCCGCGACGGCCGGCAGGATGGTCACGCTGTCGCCGTCGTTGAGTTTGGCCTCCAACGCACCAAGGAAGCGGACATCCTCGTCGTTGACGTAGACGTTCACGAACCGGTGCAGCGCACCGGTGTCGGTGACCAGGCGACCCTTCAGCCCGTCGTGCCGGCTGTCCAGGTCGGTGAAGAGGGCGCCCAGCGTGTCGCCGGCGCCCTCGACGATCTTCGCACCGCCGGTGTGGCTGCGCAGGATGGTGGGAATGCGAACTTCGATGGCCATGATGCGATGCTCCTAGGTCGGGAATGCCGAAATGGTGACGGGACGTGGTGGGGTGTTACCGCGCTGGAATCAGCGGCCAGAACACTCGTAGTCGACCGTCGCCGGGCTCTGCCCGAACATGTAGGACTGCACGGCGTGCGGGTCCACCCCGGCGTCCAGGATGCGGACCGTCTCCTCAGTCACCACGCCAGCCACGATCCGGAAGGAGCGAATCTCTTCGGAGTCGGGCTCACGGGTGGAGACGAGCAGGTAGTGCGCGTCGGGCTCACCGGCGAAGGAGACGTCGGTGCGCGATGGGTACGCCTCGGTCGCGGTGTGCGAGTGGTAGATAACGACGGGCGCCTCGTCCCGGTCGTCCATCTCCCGCCACACCCGCAACTGCTCCATCGAGTCGAACTCGTAGAACGTCATGGAACGGGCGGCGTTCTCCATCGGGATGTGCCGAGTGGCAAGGTCGCTACCGGTGGGACCGGCGACCACGCCGCACGCCTCGTCGGGGTGATCCCGACGGGCATGGGCCACGATCGCGTCCACGATCGCCCGGTCAATGCTCAGCACGCCGACCAGCGTAGCGTCTGCCCGTGCTGGCCGGCGAGGTGGTAGCGGTCACGGATCAGTCGATCAATGCGCTGAGCAGGGACTCCTGCAAGTAGCCCAGGTACGCGTAGACCGACAGTTGGAACATCCGACTGGACCCCGGGTCGGTGGCGACCGCGTCATCGAGCTCCGCGCCGAGGTCGGTGCTGTCCCGGATCTCGAGCCGGACGCCCATCGCCAGCCGGGCGTCGTTGAGCGCCCGCAACCACGCCTCGGCCGCCTCGCCGTCGAGGCGGACCTCGCCACCGGCGTCGTCGGGGAGCGCCGCGAGGATCGCGCCGGCCTGGTCGATCTTCGCCGTCTTCAGGTCGCCCTCGGTGTACCGACGAAACTCGGCGGTGTCCGCCGCGTCGTCCGGGTAGGCCTCCGGGAAGAGCCGCACGACCACCGGGTCGGCGTGGTCGAACGCGTCGGTGAGCAGGCCGACCACCTCAGTGGCGACCTTCCGCAGGACCCGGACCTCGTCTACCGCGAAGGTGGCCACGTAGTGACCACTACAGCGCTGGAACATGCTCACGCCCGATCCACCGTCGCCCACAGCCCGTACGCGTGCAGCTGCGACGCGTCGTGCTCCATCCGTTCCCGGGTACCGCTGGAGACAACCGCCTTGCCCTTGTGGTGAACGTCCAGCATGAGCTGCTCGGCCCGCCCTCGGCTGTAGCCGAACAACTTCTGAAAGACCCAGGTCACGTACGCCATCAGGTTGACCGGGTCGTCCCAAACGATCGTCACCCACGGTCGGTCGGGCGCCGGCACCTCGTCGGTGTCCGGCGTCTCGAGTGGTGCAACCTGTGGAGCCGCCATGCCCCCATCGTGCCACCGGATCCACCGAATCGAGGAACCGGAACCCCGACCGGTCACCAAGCGACGTCGTCGCGGGCGCCAAGGCCCGAAAGAAGGTGACGGCCGGCACCACGAATGTTCCTGGGCCACGACGGCACGGATCGCGCGGGAACTCTAGGCTGAGCCGGGTGAGCACCCTGGGCCCCGCGCTGCTGACCGACCACTACGAGCTGACCATGGTCCGCGCCGCGCTGCGGGACGGCACCGCCGACCGCCGCTGCGTGTTCGAGGTGTTCAGCCGGCGGCTACCGACCGGGCGCCGCTACGGTGTCGTGGCGGGTACCGGCCGATTGGTGGAGCTGATCCGAAATTTCCGCTTCGATGCGGATGAGGTGGATTTCCTCCGGCGAACCGGGGTGGTGGACGACGCCACCGCGCAGTGGCTCACCACCTACCGGTTCACCGGCGACATCGACGGCTACGCCGAGGGGGAACTCTTCTTCCCCGGATCGCCGATCCTCACCGTCTCGGGCACCTTCGCCGAGTGCGTCGTGCTGGAGACGCTGGTGCTGTCGGTGCTCAACCATGACTGCGCCACCGCAGCGGCCGCCACCCGGATGGTCACCGCCGCCCGCGGACGCGCACTGATCGAGATGGGCTCCCGACGCACCCAGGAGGAAGCGGCGGTAGCCGCGGCCCGCACGGCCTACCTGGCCGGCTTCCGGTTCACCTCCAACCTGGCCGCCGGCGAGCGCTACGGCATTCCCACCGCGGGCACCGCCGCGCACGCGTTCACCCTGCTGCACGAGGATGAGCGGACGGCGTTCGCCTCCCAGGTGGCAACGCTGGGCAAGGACACCACCCTGCTGGTCGACACGTACGACATCAGCCAGGGCATCCGCAACGCCATCGCGGTGGCCGGGCCGGACCTGCGGGCGATCCGGATCGACTCCGGCGACCTGGCGGTCATGGCGCAGCAGTCCCGGGACCTGCTCGACTCGCTCGGCGCCACCGAAACGAAGATCATCGTCTCCGGTGACCTCGACGAGTACGCCATCGCCGCACTCGCCGCCGAACCAGTGGACATGTACGGCGCGGGCACCGCCGTCGTCACCGGCTCCGGCGCACCGACCGCCAGCCTGGTCTACAAGCTCGTCGAAGTCGAGGGGCGCCCGGTGGTCAAGCGCTCCGAACAGAAGGCCACCATCGGCGGCCGCAAGGTGGCGGTCCGCCGACACAAGCCGACCGGCACCGCCACCGAGGAGGTAATCGTGCCGCAGGGCGTGCCGGAGCGACAGCCCAACGACCGACTGCTGCAACGCACCTACCTGGCGGGGGGTGCGGTGACGGCGCAGCCGACGCTGGACGAGTCGCGGGAGCACCTGCGGCAGTGCCTGATCTCGATCCCCTGGGAAGGACTAAAGCTCTCCGCCGGCGATCCGGCCATTCCGGTCACGGTCGTACCGGCCGACTGAAGGGGCAGCACATGGGCAACGCCTTGATCATTGTGGATGTACAGAACGACTTCTGCGAGGGCGGCTCACTCGCCGTCGGCGGGGGCGCCAGCGTCGCGGCCGGGGTCAGCCAACTCCTCGCCGCCGAGCCGGACAGTTGGGACCACGTGGTGGCGACGAAGGACTACCACATCGATCCCGGGGCGCACTTCGGCGATCCGCCGGACTTCGTCGACTCGTGGCCCCCACACTGCGTGGTGGGGACGCCCGGCTCGGAATTCCACCCCGACCTGGTCACCGACCAAATCGAGGTGATCTTCCACAAGGGTGAGCACGCCGCCGCTTACTCCGGTTTCGAGGGGCACACGGACCAGGGCGAGTGCCTGGCCGACTGGCTTCGGCGGCACGGGGTTGACCAAGTGGAGATCGTCGGGCTCGCCACCGACTTCTGTGTCCGGGCCACCGCCCTGGACGCGGCCGAGGAGGGGTTTCAGACCACCGTCCGGCTGGACCTGACCGCCGCCATCGGGCCCGAAACGGCCGACGCGGCACTACGGGCCTTCGCCGACGCGGGGATCAGCACCCGGGGAACGCCTGTGATCAGGGCCGCATGAGCCAGTAGCACGTTGGTGGATGCCGGACCCACGGGCAAGGATGTCCCCGGAGGTACGGACCGACGTGAACCTGAAGCCTTACCGGGCGGCACTCGCCCTGCCCGGTCTCCGGGCCCTACTGATCGTGGCGGTGCTCGCGCGGATCCCGCTCACCACGATCGGTCTGACCCTGACGTTCTACGTCGTCCAGGACCTCGACCGAGGCTACGCCGCCGCCGGGCTGGTCGGCGCCGCGATCACCGTCGGCGCAGCCCTCGGCGGCCCACTGCTGGGGCGCCTGATCGACCGGCGCGGCCTGCGGCCGGTGCTGGTGCTGACCGCCGTCGCCGAAGCGGTGTTCTGGTCCACCGCGCCGCTGTTGCCGTACGCGCTGCTGCTGCCGGCCGCCTTCCTCGCCGGCTCGCTGGCGCTGCCGATCTTCGCGGTGGTCCGCCAGTCCATCGCGGCCATCGTGCCGGCGGAGAAGCGCCGGCCCGCGTACGCGCTGGACTCGGTGTCGGTGGAGTTGGCCTTCATGATCGGGCCGGCCCTGGCCACCCTCGCCGTCACCACCATCTCCGCCCGGACCACGCTGTACCTGGTGGGCGCCGCCATCGTCACCGCCGGCATCGGGCTCTTCCTGCTCAACCCGCCGGTCCGGGGCGCCAGCGAAGCGGCCGTTCCGCGACGTAAGGTGCCGCTGCGGGAGTGGCTCACCGCCCGGATGGTCGCCGTGCTGGCGGTCAGCGCCGCCGCCACCGTGGTGCTGGGCGGCACCGACGTGGCCGTGATCGCGGTCCTGCGCGACAACGGCGACGTGGGCTTCACCGGCGTCGTGCTGGGCATCTGGGCGCTCGCCTCGCTGATCGGCGGATTCGCGTACGGGGCGATCACCCGGTCCCCGTCTCCGCTGGTGCTGCTGGCGGCGCTGGGCATCGCCACGATCCCGGTCGGGCTGGCCGGAGCGAACTGGTGGCTACTCAGCCTGGTGCTGATCCCCGCCGGCCTGCTCTGCGCCCCCACCATCGCCGCCACCTCGGACGCGGCCAGCCGACTGGCACCCGCGGACGCCCGCGGTGAGGCGATGGGGCTGCACGGCTCCGCCATCACCGTCGGCGTCGCAGTCGGCGCCCCGCTGGCCGGAGCCGTCATCGACGCGTCCGCGCCGGCCTGGGGCTTCGCCGTGACCGGCGCGGTCGGTGCCCTGGTCGCGCTGGCGGTGCTCCCGGTGCAGCTGCGCCGCCGCCGGGAAGCCGAAGCGTCGACCCCCGCTCCTACGCCCGAGTTGACCCACGCTGTTTGAGCACCTTCATCGCCGACTGCATGGCCTTGCGCATCGCCCGACGCCCGGCGGTCGCCCCGGCGGCGGCGGGCGGTCGCCCCGGCGGCGGGTACCGGGCAGGCTGCCCGGGGGCATCCCGGCGGGCTCCTAGCAGGCCCTCCTAGCAGGCCCTCCTAGCAGGCCCTCCTGGCGGGGAGGGGACGCCGGCGGGGGTTTCTAGCCGGCCGGCGCCCTGATCGGAAACCGACGACGGGCGCCGGCCCGGGTACTCCCCGGAGCGGCGCCCGTCGTCGGTGCGTACGCGCAGCGTCAGTGGCGGTCTCGGTCGCTCGCCACGTCCTCCTGGTGGCTGGCGCCACCGTCGGCTTCCTTGGTCAGTAGCTTGACCCCGCCCTCCGACGGGGCGGCGGCCAGGGTGGTCTGCCCGGTGGCCAGCTCGGGGAACTTGTGGTCGAACGCGGGCCGCTCGGAGCGGATCCGTGGCATCCGGTCGAAGTTCCGCAACGGCGGCGGCGAGCTGGTCGCCCACTCCAGCGAGTTGCCGTGCCCCCACGGGTCCTCGACCTCAACCACCGGACCCGTCCTGTACGACTTCCAGCAGTTGTAGATGAACGGCAACGTCGAGATGCCGGTGATGAACGCACCGACCGTGGAGATCATGTTCAGCGTCGTGAAGCCGTCGATGGCCTGGTAGTCGGCGTACCGCCGGGGCATGCCCTCGTTACCGAGCCAGTGCTGCACCAGGAAGGTGGTGTGGAAGCCGACCATGGTCAGCCAGAAGTGCACCCGGGCCAGCCGCTCGTCGAGCATCCGGCCGAACATCTTCGGGAACCAGAAGTAGATGCCGGCGAAGACGGCGAAGACGATCGTGCCGAAGAGCACGTAGTGGAAGTGGGCCACCACGAAGTACGAGTCGGAGACGTGGAAGTCCAGCGGCGGGCTGGCCAGCAGCACCCCGGTGAGACCACCGAAGAGGAAGGTGACCAGGAAGCCGACCGCGAAGAGCATCGGTGACTCGAAGCTGATCTGCCCCCGCCACATGGTGCCGATCCAGTTGAAGAACTTCATGCCGGTGGGGACGGCGATGAGGAAGCTCAGGAAGCTGAAGAAGGGCAGCAGCACCTGACCGGTGGCGAACATGTGGTGCGCCCAGACGCTCATCGACAGGGCGGCGATGGCGACGGTCGCGGCGACCAGGCCCTTGTAGCCGAAGATCGGCTTGCGGGAGAAGACCGGAATGATCTCGGAGACGATGCCGAAGAACGGCAGCGCGATGATGTACACCTCGGGGTGCCCGAAGAACCAGAAGAGGTGCTGCCAGAGCAGCGGCCCACCGGTCGCCGGGTCGTACACGTGGGCACCGAGGATGCGGTCGGCGGCGAGCGCGAAGAGCGCGGCGGCCAGCAGCGGGAAGATCAGCAGCGCCAGCAGGCTGGTGACCAGCATGTTCCAGGTGAAGATCGGCATCCGGAACATGGTCATGCCGGGGGCGCGGAGGGTCAGGATCGTGGTGATCATGTTGACCGAGCCGAGGATCGTGCCCAGACCGGAGATCGCCAGACCAACGACCCACATGTTGGCGCCCACGCCCGGCGAGTGCTCCACGCTGCTCAGCGGGGTGTAGGCGAACCAGCCGAAGTCAGCAGCGCCACCCGGCGTGATAAAGCCGGCGGTGGTCAGGGTGCCGCCGAAGAGGAAGAGCCAGTAGGCGAAGCTGTTCAGCCGCGGGAAGGAAACATCCGGGGCGCCGATCTGGATCGGCACAAGATAGTTGCCGAAGGCGAAGACGATCGGCGTCGCGAAGAACAACAGCATGATCGTGCCATGCATCGTGAACAGCTGGTTGAACTGCTCGGGCGACAGGAACTGCAGCCCGGGCCGCGCCAGCTCGGCCCGCATGATCAGGGCCATCAGCCCACCGATCATGAAAAACGCGAACGCGGTGACCATATACATGATCCCGATCTGCTTCGCGTCCGTGGTGCGCAGCAGCCGCGCGAAAGCCGACCCCTGAACCGGCTCTCGGACCGGCCAGGGCCGGGTCACGACCGGCTTGGGTGCGACGGTGGTCACGAGTGGCCTCCGGTTCTGGGTTGTCCCGCTCGGCGCGCTGTGCGGTAAGCGGCCGTCATCCGCAAGGATGGTAGTCCCCGACAGGTGGCCCGGCTGCGTGGGGTGGCCGGGTAGTCTGCCCGGACCCGGGTCGCATGTCCGTTACCCCGCCTCGGGGAGAGCACCCGAGTGGGCTCACAGTGGCCCCAGAAGCAGCCGGTAGTGCTCGCCGAAGATGCGCCCACCCCGCCCGCGCAGCAACGGGTCCCGCAACGCCGGTGAGACGTCCCGGGTCCGGTTTCGGTCTCGGGTCCGGTCCCGCACCCAGCGGGTCCGCGGGCGGCGGCGGCTCTCGTACGCCGTCAGGGCCGCGTCGATGTCACCGGTCGACCTCCGCAGCGACTCGGCGAGCACGACGGCGTCCTCGAGCGCCATCGCGGCCCCCTGCGAGAGGGTCGGCGCGGTGGCGTGCGCGGCATCCCCGACCAGCAGCACCCGGCCCCGGTGCCAACGGCCCAGCTCGACCTCCTCGGTCACGGTGGCATGCACCTGCTCCAGACAGTCCAGCACCTCGGGGATCGGTCCACCGTAGTCGCCGAACAACTCACCGAGCCGGGCCATCGGGTCGGCCGGCGCGACGGCACCGCTCTCGTCGGCGTAGCAGTACAGCCGACCGGGGCCGACCGGAACGATCAGGAAGCCGGCCCGGTGGCCGAGCAACGCGGTCCACTCCGCTACCGGTGGGCCGTCGCGGACCACGGCACGGTAGACCACCTGACCGGTGCGGCGGGGCGGACCGCCCAGGGCGGCGAGGGCGCGGACCTCGGATCGCGGACCGTCAGCGCCGATCACCAGGTCGTACTCGGCGGCGTCACCGTCGGCAAAGGTGATGCCGACGGTCGTCGGGAAGAGGTCAACGGCGTCGAGCCCAACTCCGTACCGCACGGCTCCCCCGGCACCGGTGAGCAGGACGCGATGCAGCTCGCTCCAGAGCAACGCCCGACACTCACCAACTCCGGACCAGAGCGCGTCGAGGTCGACCTCACAGAGCGGCGCGCTGGTGGCGTCGCGGAAGTACTGTCGGCGGATCACCTGGCCGAGCGGGCGGACCGGGCCGTCCAGTTCGAGCCGGCGCAGCGCCCGGTCAGCGTTGCCCGGCAGGTAGAGGCCGCTGTCCACCAGGTCACCGGGGGAAAGCTTGTCGATGAGGTCCGGTCGGAAACCCGCCAGCTGCAGCGCCCGGGCCACGGCAAGACCGGCGAGACCCGCACCGACGACGAGGATACGCAGGGGGAAGCCACCCATGGTGGTGTACGCCTCCGGAGGAGTCGGGGGCACGCGTTGGAGGCAAGACATTACTTGGAGCAATCGACCCACACCAGTGTCCGGCTGTCGCCGGACACTCGGCGAAAGCCCGGCAACTCGCCGGGCCCGCCCCTAGTCGGTGGTCGGATCGGTCAGCCGCCAGGCGGCGTTGATCAAACCGATGTGGGACAGGGCCTGCGGGGTGTTGCCGAGCTGCGCGCCGGTGTGCGGGTCGATCTGCTCGCTGAGCAGCCCGACATCGTTGGCGTACCCGGCCGCCCGCTCGAACAGCGCCCCAGCACGCTTCCGCTCCCCGGCCAGCACCAGGCACTCGACCAGTAGGAAGGTGCAGAGCAGGAAGCCGGCCGGGTCGGTCTCCCACCGCCGGATCAGCCCACCCCCGGCACCCAGGACCCGCTCCACCACGTCGATCGTGGCCCGCATCCGCGGATCGGTGGCCGGAAGGAAGCCCACGACCGGCAGGAACAACACGGAGGCGTCCAGCTCGTCGGAGCCGAACGCCCCGGTGTACGCGCCGGCCCGCGCACTCCATCCCGACCGCAGCACGGTGTCCCGGATCTCGTCACGGATCGTCGCCCAACGGTGGGGATCCGCGCGCTCACCGAGCCGGGGCGCCAACGCCACCGCCCGGTCCAGCGCCACCCAGCAGAGCACCTTCGACGACAGGTAGTGCCGATCAACGTCCCGGGTCTCCCACATGCCGCGGTCCGGCAACCGCCAGGTCTCGGCGACCTGCTCGGTCAGCCCGCACACCATCTCGCGCACCTCATAGTCGAGGGGATCGCCAAGCAGGTGGTGCAGGCGCCACACCGCCGCCACCACCTCACCGGGTACGTCGAGCTGCCGCTGCCGCCAGGCGTCGTTGCCGAACCGCACCGGGCGGCTGTCCGCATACCCGCGCAGGTGCTCCGCGACATGCTCGGAGATGTCCCGCTCCCCCGCCAGCCCAAAGAGCACCGGCACCGGCTCAGCGCCGACCCGGCCGATCGAATGCGCCGCCCAGGTAAACAACCGGGACGCCTCCGCCGGGCAGGCCGCCACCCAGAGGGCGCGCAGCGTCATCGAGAAGTCGCGCAGCCAGGCGTACCGGTAGTCGTAGTTGCGGTCTCCGCCGAGCTGCTCCGGCAGGGAGGTGGTGAGCGCCGCGGCGACCGCGCCACTGCGGGCATAGGTGAGCCCGGTGAGCACGACCGCGCTGTGCCGCACCAGCTCCGGGTAGCACCCCTGGTACCGGTGGGTCTCCCGGAATGCCTCCCACGCCTGCACCGTCTCGGCCAGCATGGCCGACGGATCCAGCCGCACCGACGGCGCACCGTACGCTGGCCGGTAGCCGGCGGCGAAGCCGACAGTCTCGCCGGCGGCGACCTCGAACTCGGTATGCACCCGGTCCGTCCCGGCGCACAGGGTCAGCGAGTCCGAACAGAACTCCACCACCGTCGCGCCGGCCACGGCCGACACCGTCCCGCCCGGCTGGTCGTGCAGGTACGGGGTGAGCAGTCCGTGGTCAGGGCGGGGCGCGAAGTCCGACGCCAGCCGGACCCGCCCGGAAAGCCCCTCGACGCACCGGAGCAACACCGCGGGCGAGTTCAGGCCAAGCTGGTGCCCCCGCGCCCCGCGCTCGGCGGCGAGCGCGTCGGTGACCGCGACGCTCCCCTGCGGCGTGTGGTGGACGGTACGCAGCACCAGGGTCTCCGGCCGGTACGCGCGCTCCACCCGCCACCCGGGACGGTCCGCGCCAACCGGCGCCAGCCGCCAGTGGCCCGCCGCTGGGTCGAGGAGCCGCCCGAAGACCGCGGGAGAGTCGAACCGATCCGGGCACCACCAGTCGATGGAGCCGTTCCGGCCGACCAGCGCGCCGGAGCGACAGTCGGACAGGAAGCCGTAGTCGGAAATCGTCGGCTGGTCCACCTACCGCGGATACCCCGAACCCGCCCGGTCAGGCCGGTTCGGCGCGGTCCGCACCTCGGACGGTCAGGCCGGTTCGGCGCGGTCCGCACTTCGCCGCGGTCCCGCCGTTTGCGCCTGCGCTGGGCGGGAAGAGTCTGCCGACCGGCCCTTCGGCCTCCAGCCCGGCCGTACTGATCCGGTCTCGCCAAGTCCCCGCTGGTGTACCGCCGTACGGCTGCGCTGGTGGGAGACGGCCAGAGTGCGGCGACGTACCGATCCGGGTCGGACGGCACCGTGCGCCCGTTGCCCCACCGCCGCCTGCGCAGCGGTGGGGCGCTCGGGTGTAGGGCCCGTCAACGGGCTGCGCCGGCTCCGGTCGGGCGCCCCAACACACCGAGGGAAGCTCGGATCACGGCTGCTCGGTGAAGCCGAACTGCACGATGCCCTCCTCGTCAACGGTCACGTCCACAGCGGCGTCCCCGAGCAGCTCGGCCGCGTCCGAGTCGAGGAAAATCCGGGCGCCCTGGTTGTCCACCACCTGGTCACCGGCGACGGGGCCCTCGACCAGTTGCACCGTGAGCGAGCCCTCCTCCGGGTCGGCGGCGATCCGGACCCCGCCGTCATTCGCGACGTCCTGCTGATTGGCGAGGTCTCGGATCACCAACACGGCGTTGTCGGTCATGGTCAGCATGGCGGAGCTCCTCGTGGTCCTGGGATTCGCCACCGGCCGCAGATGGGGCCGGGGAACCGGCGGCGATCGCCGCCATGGCCCGGGACCGCGATGGGTCCCGCACGCCAACGGTGCCCCCTGGCGGGGCCTGCGTCATCCCGGGCCGCCACCCCGTACCTGATCGGGTGAAAACCAGTGCTTCAGCCCACCGATCGGGGCCACCGTGCTAATGCCGGGGGACGGTCAGCTCCGCTCGAGGACCACCACCGGGATCTCCCGGTCGGTCCGGGCCTGGTAGTTGTCGTAATCCGGCCAGATCGCCGCCATCGTGGCCCACATTCGCGGCTTCTCCGCCGGGCTCGCCACCCGCGCCCGGGCGGTGAACCGCTCCGCACCGACCTGCACCTCGACCCGCGGATCGTCGCGCAGGTTGAGATACCAGGAAGGATTGTTCGGCGCGCCGCCCTGAGAGGCGACCAGCAGGTACGCGTCGCTGTCGCGGCCGTAGATGAGCGCGGTACGCCGCAGCGAACCGCTCCGCCGCCCCCGGGTGGTCAGCAGCAGCGTGAACACCCCGGGCTGCCACTCGTGCCCGTCCGCGCCATCGGTTCGTTCGTACCGCGCGATGTGGTCGGCCACCCAGTCCGTGGAACTGTCCTGCACCTGCTCGGCCATCAACGACTCCCATCCTTCACGATCGATCTGTTGCTCTTACGCTATCCCGTCCCGCGGCCACCGACCGGTTCGCCCGGTCCGCGCGGCGGAAGCCGGGCGGCTCCAGTCAGCGCGGCACTGCGGCCGGGCGGCTCCGGTCAGCCGATCCGAAAGCCGATCGCCTGGGCCAACACCACCGCCTGCTCGGCGCTGACGATCGCCCCGGCCCGCTCAACCTCGATCGGATCAAGGTCGGTGAGGTCGCTGCCGCGCAGGTCGGCGCGGGACAGCTTGGCGTGCTGCAACTGCGCCCCGGACAGGTCGACCCCGGTGACCGTCGCACCGCTCAGATCCGCTCGGGTCAGGTCGGCCTCGCGCATCCGGACGTCAACGATGCGCGCACCACGCAGGTCGGCGCCCGGAAGCGCGACGAATGACCAGTCACCACCGACGATCGTCAACGGCCGCAGGTCACACTGGTCGAAGGTGCTGCCGACCAGCTTGCAGCCGGTGAACTCGGCGGCGAAGAAGTTGCAGCGGCGAAAGACGCAGCGCGTGAAGGCCGTGTTGACGTGTCGGGAGGCGTTGAAGCTGACATTGCCGAACGTGCACCCGGTGAAGAGCGCGCCACGGGTGGTCGCCTCGGTCAGGTCGACCCGCTCAAAACGGCAGCCGACGTAGTGCCGATCGGCGATCTCCTCGCCATACCAATCCTCGTCGCGGAGGGTTTCCCCATCGTGCTGATCCAGCATCGCGCCAGGCTACTAACCGGCACCGACAACAACGACCGGCCGAACCGGCACAGCAGCGACGCTCCGCTGCCGGGCTTCGGCGTGGCCACCCGGGTCGAGATCAGCGTTCCCCGGGCGGTGGCCGGGCGGTATCCCTAGCCTGGGGGCGTGGGCAACATCGTCGTCTTCGGGGCGGGCGGAACCGCGGGCTCCCAGATCGCCCAGGAGGCGTTCCACCGCGGGCACCGGGTCACCGCCGCGGTACGCCGGCCAGAGGCCACCTCGTACCTACCGGCAGGGGTGCAGGTGGTAACCGGGGACGCGACCAGCGAACGGAGCGTACGGGAGTTGGCCCCGGAGGCGGACGCGCTGGTGGTGGCGATCGGTGGCGGGGAACGCAGCCTCTGGCTCGACGCGGCGCGAACGCTGGTCAGCGCGGTACGCGAGACGCCGAACCCGCCCCGGATCATCCACCTGGGTGGCGGGGCCACGCTCTGCACCCCGCGCGGCGGCCGGTTCCTGGATGAGCCCGACTTTCCCCAGGAGTACCGGGACGCGGCGCTGGGCCAGGCCGACGCCCTGGCGTACTACCGGTCCGCGGCCGACGGGGTGCGCTGGACGTACGTCTCGCCACCGCCGCTGGAGTTCCACCCCGGCGCCCGGACCGGGCACTACCGCACCGGCGGGGACCACCCGGTAACCGATCACGAGGGCCGGTCGGTCCTCAGCTACCAGGACATGGCCGTCGCGATCGTTGACGAGATCGAGAACCCACGGCACGAGAACACCCGCTTCACCGCCGCCTACTGACCCGTTACCGCCGGCCTGATGGTCGGCGGGCGCGGCGGACGGGCGGGCTGAACGGGCACCCGGGGGCGGACCGGCGGGCGCCAGGCACGGCCACTGGCGTAGATCACCCGGAAGCCGAGGTACGAGGCGAGTGGCGCCCAGTGCGCCGAGCCCATCCGCAGCTCGGCCGCGTTGTGCCGCTGCCCGTTGGCGAGCACGTCGAGCAGGACGGTCTCGAAGGCGGCGGACTCCACCCAGTCGACCTCCCGGGTGAAGCCGCAGATCAGAGCCGCACCGGTGGACTCCAGGAACGCTCGCAGCACGGCATCGTTGGCCCGCAGCACCGAGCAGCTGCCGAAGTAGAGGCGCCGTCCCTCGCAGCGGCCAGCCATCAGCTCGGCCACGTCGGTGAGGGCCACCGACTCCCAGTCGGTCAGGCGCAGCCGGCTGGGCTCCCCATGGGTGGCGAAGAAGCCCACCCGGTAGTCGGCGTACTGCTTGAGCAGCCAACGGTCAACGAAATAGAACAATTCGTCCCGTGTCGCCGCGTCCTTGTGGATAAACCGGATCCGGCTCAGCCGCTCCAACAGTTCCAGGGTGGGTAGGACGGAACCGCGCTCGTTGAGGTCACGGTGCCACTGGCCCTCGACGCAGAAGACACCACCGCGCGCCACCTGGCACCTCCCCTCGTCGGCGGCGCCGACGTTACCGGCTAAGTGGCGGCGGGCCGGGCTATCACCGCCTGGTGTGGCGCGACGGGGACGTGGCACCCGCGAGGCGAACGTGGTGATCAGTCCCGGTAGACCCGGGCGATGCCCCGGTGTCGGGGTCGCCGCGACGACCCCGACACCGGAGTTCAGTGGACAACCACCGGCGTGCTCGATGCGTCCGGCTGGTCGTCGCGCGACTGCGACCGTTCCCGCCGCCGCGGCAGGAACGCGGCCGGGACGAAGGTGACCAGCACCAGCGCGAAGGCCACCCAGAACGTGGTGGCGAAGGAGTCGGCGGCGAAGGCGAGTCCGCGCTCGATGAGTGTCGGGTCGGGGACCTGCTGGGCCAGTTCCGGCTGCCGCTGGGCGGCGATCGCCAGGCCCGCCTCGGTGACCGGCTCACCGTTCGGACCGGTCAGGCCGGGGATCTGCCGGGATCCGTTCAACTCGTTGGTGAGGATCACCGACATCACCGCCGCGCCGACCGAACCACCGATCTGCTGAATGATGTTCAACAGGGTGGAGCCGCGGGCTACCTCCGGCCCGGTCAGCGTCCGCAGCGCGGAGGTCATGATCGGCATCATCGTGCCGCCCATGCCCAGACCCATGACGAACAACGAGCCACAGATCAACAGGTACGAGGTGTCGGGACCGACCTGCGTGAAGGTGAAGAACCCGGCGGCGATCAGCACCAACGCGAACGGCACCGTTCGCCCCACCGGCACCCGGTCGGCGAGCGTCCCGGCGATCGGCATCGTCACCATCGCACCGATGCCCTGCGGCGCGATGAGGAGGCCGGCGTGCAGGGTCGACTCCCCGCGAACCTGCAGGAAGTAGCTCGGGAAGAGCAGACCGGCGCCCATGAACGCAATAATGAACACGAACATCGTCACCGACGCCACGGCCAGCCGGCGGTTCCGGAACAGCCGCAGGTCGAGGAGCGGGTGCCGGGGCTTGAACGAGTAGCAGACGAAGGAGACCACCAGCGCGGCGCCGATCAGCATCGGCACCCACACCTCGGGGTCGGCGAAGGTGCCCACCTCGGGCAGCGTGGAGACGCCATAGAGGAAGAGCGCCAGCCCCGGGGAGAGCATCAGCATGCCGAGGAAGTCGAACGACTCGGACGGCTCCGGAGCGTCCTTCGGGAGGGCCAGCTGCGCGTAGACCAGGGCAAGCAGCCCGATCGGCAAGTTGATCAGGAAGATCCAGTGCCAGCTGGCCACGTCGATCAGCCAGCCGCCAAGGATCGGCCCACCGATCGGACCGAGCAACATCGGGATGCCCAGGACGGCCATCAACCGGCCGATTCGGTGCGGCCCCGCCGCCCGGGTCATGATCGTCATGCCGATCGGCATCAGCATGCCGCCGCCGAGGCCCTGCAGCACCCGGTACGCGATCAGCTCGCTGATCGTGTCGGCGGTGGCGCAGAGACCGGACCCGATGGTGAACAGGGCCAGGGCGATCATGTAGAGGCGTTTGGTGCCGAACCGGTTGGCCGCCCACCCGCTCAGCGGAATCACCGTGGCCAGGGCGAGGGTGTAGCCGGTCATCGTCCACGCGACCCGGGCGTAGGACGCGTCAAACTCACTCTGGAAGGTCGGTAGCGCGACGCTGACCACCGTCACGTCGAGGATCGCCATGATCGCGCCGAGCACGACCACGCCCGCCACCTTGAGCACCGCGGCGTCAAGCTTGTCCGATGTCGCGCCCGGCTGGGGGGACGCGACCGATTGTTGTGTCACGGATTCTCCTGATGTCGGTTCGACCGAAGGGAGGTTGCTGCAGGCACGCCACGGCGCCCGCCACGGGCAGCGGGTGGCCAGGAACGAGCGGAACCGCAGGAAGACTAGCCCTCTCCACCGACAGCCCGCCGTCGAATTTGACGCTCCCTGAAGCCCGCCGGCAGGTGTTCCTCGTCACGGCGTGGCCGCCCCGGGCGGCGATGTCGAAATCCCCGCCCCCGCTCCGTCCCACCCGCGAAACCAGGACGACCGAGCGGAGGCGCGGGCCCAGGCTACGCCCTCCCCTCCCGGCAGCCGCAAACGAGCACCAAAGGGAGCGACATGCGAAAGCTCATCGTGGTCAGTGCCATGTCGATGGACGGCTTCTACGACGGCCCCGGCAGCGGCGTGACAGTGCCGATGGAGAACTGTTTCGGCACCTACAACCTCGAGCGGATCCAGGCAGCCGACACCGTACTGCTCGGCGCGAACTCCTACGCGATGTTCTCCAACTACTGGCCCGGCGTCGCCGACACCGTCCTACTCCAGTACGGCGTACAGCAACCATCCGCGCAGCGGTGAGCCACCCGGCGTACGACACGGCGACCCGCACCCGCCTTTGTCCGGGACCGCGGACCCGACCGTGAGTTCCGCGGCCCTCCGCCGCCACCCGGTCCGCGAACAGCCAGGCGGCTGAGGCGTATCCGGGTGGCGAGCGGGTACCAAGGGGGCGGGCCGCGGGTGCCCTGAAAGGTGGTGCGGGCGTGGCGAAATATCTCTTCCAAGCGACCTATACCGTCCAGGGGGTGGCGGGGCTGGGTGAGCAGGGTGGAACGGTACGGGCAGAGGTGGTCCGGGCGCTGATCGAGAACGCTGGCGGGCGGGTGGAGTCGTTGTACTTCGCGATCGGCAAACACGACCTCTTCGTCTCCTGCGAGGTGCCGGACAACATGACCACCGCCGCGCTCGGCATCGCCGCCCAGGCGAGCGGGGGAGTGAGAGCCGAGGTCATCCCGCTGATTACGCCAGAGGAGATCGACGAAGCAGCGCAGACGCCGGTCACCTACCAGCCGCCGGGTCAGGCGTGAAGCACCCCGTCCGTCGGTCGGCCGAGCTGCCACGCACCCGGTGCCGGAGTAGCGCGTACTGCTGAACGCAGCGGCGTAGCGGCCCCGGCGGCAGCACGGCCGGCTCCTACACGATCTCGTCCACCGTGAACTGCTCCCGGGTCAGGTCGATCTCCACCCCTCCGGGGAGGCGGTTCCACAGGTGCATGTCCTGTTTGGACCCATCCCGCCGCGGCACCACTGCGCACAGCAGCTCGCCGCCGATCAGCTCACGCAGCACGAGCGCCGTCACGCCGCACTGCCCACGGGCCGGGTTCGTCGCGGCCTGTGGGCAGGTCAACCGGATCGCAGGTCTCGGCCGACCAGGAAGCCCGGAATGCACGGTCGATGTCGGTCAGCGGCGCCGGGTCGAACTCGGCCAGTGCGGCACGGTCAGTCTCGGCCAGAGAAGCTCGATCAGTCTCGGCCAGCGAAGTCAACAGCATGCTCGGACCCTGCCAGCGGGCTACGACAGCCTCGTCGCCCGATCCGGGCGTCCGTCGTCCCGGTCTCCCGTCGCGTCCCATCCGGCGTTGTCGCGATCGGAATGCCACCAGTTGGACCGGCTGTCCTGACCGGCCGAGGGCGACCGGTCCTTCCAGCGTTTCGAACCGCAGTGCCACCTGCATTTGGTGTCCCGCCCGTCCCCGGAGCGCTCCGGCAACTCGGCACGCTCCGGCAACTCGGCACGCTCCGGCAGCTCGGCACGCTCCGGCCGCTCGGCACGCTCCGGCAGCTCGGCACGCTCCGGCCGCTCGGCACGCTCCGGCAGCTCGGCACGCTCCGGCAGCTCGGAGCGGTGCGGCACCGGTGGATCAACGGGGGGTGGCGCGGGGAGCACCGCCACGGCGGACGGCCGCACCACGGTGGATAGATCGGGCTGCGCCGACGCGGGGGGCACCGGCTGGCTGCTCGGTGCGGGGCTGGCGGGGCCGGAGGCGTCGCTGGGTTCGGACCGGTCAAGCCCCGCCATCGGCGCGGCCGGCGGCAGCGCCACCCCGGCGGTGACCACGAATGCAGCCACCACCGAGGCGGCGACCGCCGCGACGGCGCTGACGCACCGGCGGTTACTCAGCCGAGCCCGCATCGGGGCCTGCTCCGGCCGGGCGACTGGGGGCGCTGTCGGCCGGGTGCGCTGGTGCTTGGCGACCAGCTCATCCAGGCAGGCGGCGACCGCGTCTCGGTTGCCGAGGCCATCGGCGAAGGCGAGCGTGAGGTGGAACCGGAAGGTCAGGGTCACCGGACGCGACACCAGCAGCCCGGCCACCGAGGATCCGTTGACGGTGGGCAGCAGGGTCAACGGCGAACTGCGGTGGTGCGCCGGCGCGACCAACTCCTCGAACCACCAGTCCCGTTGTCGGTCCCGGCCGAGAAAGATCACGCGCCGGTCGGTCACCACGCCGCTGCCGGCCTCCACCGCCCGAATCTCCGGCGGCAGTGGACGCGGCGGCTTGTCGGCGCCGGCCAGGTCCACCGCCAGTCCGGGCACGGGTAGTCGGCCGACGTTCCCGGTAACGGCTTCGACCAGCTCCACGGCCGGGAAGACGCGGTGGACCACCTCACCGGGGCAGAGTCGCACCGGCACGCTCCTCGGTGGGCCAGATCCAAGCAGCCCGACCTCGACCCGCAGCCGGGTCAGCTCATCGGCACGGCAGCGCCACGCATCTTCCTCGGCCACGTACACACGCCGTCGCCGGTCGTTCTCCCGGTCGGCCCACCGGGACCGCCAGGGCGGTCGGGGACCTTGCACGAGGCGGGGTGAGGTCGCCGTCACGTACAGAACAACGTTTCACATCCGGGATTGGATACGGCCCTTCCCTACTGGCGAGTACAGCCTCGGCGGGTAGGCGGAACAGGCCCCCGATGGGGGCTCATCCTGGCTGCGGGCTCAGCGCCCGGATGGTGCGCCAGACACCGCCGTGCTGGCCGCAGGCCCGCGGGCTGCCGCCAGCGAGGCTGACCGAACTGTTCCCACACTGCACCAGATACCCACGGCCGGCCCAGAATCCGGGCACGCAGTCGAACCAGTCACACACCCCGGCGGCCGGCTTCCGGATCGGATCACCAGCGCAGAAGCCGTACCCCAGCGGATTGGTCGGGGCGCCACACAGGTCTGGTGCCGCAATCGGCGTCGGTGCTGGCGACCCGGCCGCGGCGGCAGCCGCACCGGCGGGCGTGGCGGCGGCAGCGGAGGCGGTAGCCGAGGCGGCAGCGGCTGGTGGTTCGGTCGCGTTCCCGGCCGTCGCCGCCGCCACCTCCGTCCGGATCGCATCGGACGGGGCGGACGGGGCAGAGACGATCAACGCCGCCGGGACCAGCAGGGCGACCCCGGCAGCGACCGCCACCGTCCGCGCACCACCGAGGACGAGCCCGGTCAGCCGCGCCTGCGCGGGCGTGAGGACGGCGGGGCGAAGCGGCTTGCCCTGAGCGTGCTCGGCGAGGGCCTCGTCGAGTTGGGCGAGCACCGCCTCCCGCTGCTCGATCGCGTCCGCGAAGGCCACACTCAGTTTGAACCGGAAGTCGGCCGCCGCGTCCGGCGGCAGCAGCAGGCCGGAGGCGCGCCGCCGGTCAAGCAGCTGGATCATCGTCACCGGTGCGCGGGGGTCATGGGCCAGACCGGTCATTTTCCCGTACGCCCAGTCTCGCCGGCCGCGCCCACCGAGCAGGACCAGCCGACGGTTGGTAATCACCGCGATGCCGGTGTCGGCGATCCGCACGCCGTCCGGGCGCCGCTTGCGCAGCGGGCCGGGTTGCAGGGTCACCCTCAGCTCGGGCGCGGGGAGCACCACCGCACGCCGCACCTCGACCAACTGGGCGGCGGGCAGCACCCAGCAGACCGTCTCTCCGGGGTCGAGTTCGATCGGAAGACCGGTGCCCGCGTCGGCCAAGCCACCGAACTCCGCGGCGAGGGTCCGCAGGCGTCGCAGTTCCTCGTCCCGCCGCCGCCACGCCCCGTCGGCCGCGCGGAACACCCGCCGCCGCCGTTCGTTCTGCCGGTACGCCCACCGGTACCGCCACGTCGAACCCGTCGAGTCAGTCATCGCCACGCCGACCCCTCCGCCGCGTAGGCCACCATTCGGGGTGTCACCAGGAATAACTCTGGTGTAACCCGGCGAGGGACGGCTTACGGCGAACAATATGCCCGATCGACGGAGTGATTCGGACGATAGGCGGACCCGCCGCGTCAGGGTGTCTCTACGGCAGAGATCTCGTATCGAAAGATCTTCGCGTCCCGAATCGCCACCTGTTGCTCCTCGGTCGGGCCGGCACCGCGAAAGGTCAGCAGCTGCTCCTCGGTCTCCCAACGCTCGTAGACGTTGATCCGGCCGGGCTCGACCAGGTCCTCGCTGATCGTGAAGTCGAGACAGCCGGACGCGCCCCGCGCAGCCGTCACGACCTCAAGGCACCCGGCGAGGTAACTTTCTCGATCCTCCGGGTCGACATACATGCTTCCGGCGACGATGAGCACCTGCCGGACCTCCCACACTCGTTGTCCACTGGCGAGATCCCACCCGCGAGTCTTCGACGGTCGTAGGCGGACGAAAATCTCACCAGCCAGCCTACGACCGTCCGAGCCCGCGCCCCGCCCCCTCGCTCAAGCCCGGCTGGTCGGGTTGGCGTTGATCGCGGCGGACCAGCACCGCGACGGTCAGCGCGGCGAACGCCGCCGTCCCGACCATCGCCCAGAGCACGGTCCGCAGCCCGCTGGTGAAGCCGGGATCGGCGAGCCGGCCGGCGGTGGTGCTCGCCAGCACCGCCCCGACGACCGCGATGGCGACGGTCTCGCTCGCCAACCGCGCCGTATTGATCATCCCGGCACCAGTGCCGGCCCGATGCGGCGGGACGCTAGCGATGGCAAGGGCGTCGAGCAGCCCGATGGACAATCCGACGCCGATACCGATAGCGAGCAGCGGGCCGGCCAGGTCAGCCGGGCCGCTGGTCGGGGCGATCACCGTCGCCCACGCCGCCCCCGCGGCGACCGTCAGGACGGCGGCGACGATCACCGCCGACGCCGGCACCCACCGGGTCAACGCCCCGGCGAGCAGCGGCAACGCCACCGTCGGTGCGGTCAGCAGAACCAGGGTCAGGCCGGCGGCGCTGGGCGTCAACCCAACCACCGTGGTGAGGTACGACGGCAGATACACCAGCAGCGGCACCAGGACCGAGACGACGGTGGCCGCCGCCAGACAGATACCGACGAAGCGCGGGGTGGCCAGGAGGGTCAGGTCGAACATCGGCTCGGGGTGGGATCGCTCCACCCGGACGAAGACCACGAGCAGGACCACCGTCGCCGCAAAGGCGGCCACGATCCTCGGATCACCCCAGCCGTACGCGGGCCCCTGCACGAAGCCAAAGATCAACAGCAGTAGTGCGGCGGTGAACGAGAGGATTCCGCCCCAGTCGAGCCGGCCCGCGTGCGGCTGACGCGACTCCGGCAGCCACGGAACCAGCAGCAGCACCGCCACCGCCACCAACGCGGGTACGGCGAACACGGCCCGCCACCCCAGAAAGTCGATCAGCAGCCCTGCGGTCGTCGGGCCGAAAGCCAGGCCAGCGCCGATGGCCATACCGAAGGCACTGAACGCGCGTAACCGAGCCCGCCCCTGAAAGGTGTTGGCCAGCAACGCCCCCGCGCTGGTCGCGGCGGCAGCCGCACCCACACCCGCGAGTGCGCGCAGCAGATTCAGCAGGAAGATGTCGCCGGCGGCGACAGCGAGCAAGCCCGCTCCGGCGGAGATCGCAAGCCCGATGGCGTAGACCCGCCGCCGACCGAACAGGTCGGCCAGGGTGCCCGTGGCGAGCATGAAGCTGGCGAAGGTGGCGTTGTAGCCGTTGACCACCCACTGCACCCCGGCCAGTTCCGCGTCGAGATCACGCCCGATCTCGGGCAACGCCACCGAGGCCCCGGTCAGCGAGAGCGGCAACGCGAAGGTCGACACCAGGACGGCGAACAACACGACGACGCGTCGGTTCCACACAGCTCCCCCGTTCCATTCGAGCCGCTCCAGGCTATTGGCCGCTGGTCCAAACGGCCACCAGGCCCGGGGGACCGGTACGGGGAGCCGCTGCCGGCGGTCACCTTACGGCGACCGCCGGCAGCACCGGAGTCAGGGCAGCCAGTCCGGCCGCAGCGGGTAGCTCGTCACCCCCGCGGCGCTGGTCCGCGTCGCCAGCACCTGGTGTAGCTGGATGGCGTTGCGCTCAAACGACATCCGGGATCCGGCCATGTACAGACCCCAGACCCGGGCGGTTCCCGCGCCCACCTCGCCGACACAGAAGTCCCAGTTCGCCACGAGGTTGCGGCACCAGGCCGCGAGCGTCAACGCATAGTGGCGGCGCAGGTTCTCCTCGTGCTGCACCTCCAAGCCCACGTCGTGGATCTCGGAGACCACCCGGCCCGGCCCGGCCAACTCGCCGTCCGGAAAGACGTACCGGTCGATGAACGCGCCGGAACGGTGCGGCGCGCGGTTGTCGGCGCGGGTGATGCAGTGGTTGAGCAGCCGGCCGTCGGGCCGCAGCCGGTCCCGGAGCGAGCCGAAGTACGCCGGATAGTTACGCACCCCGATATGCTCGGTCAATCCGATCGAGGACACCACGTCGAACTGCTCCCGCGGGGTGTCCCGGTAGTCGAGGTAGCGCACCTCGGCCAGCCCGGTCAGCCCCTCCCGCTCGATCGCGGCCTGCGCCCACTCGGCCTGCGCTCTGGACAGGGTCACCCCGAGCGCCTGGACGCCGTACTCCCGGGCCACGTGCCGGACCATGCCGCCCCACCCGCAGCCCACATCCAGCAGCCGCATCCCGGACCTGACCGCGAGCTTCTGCGCCACCAGGTCGTACTTGGCCGCCTGCGCGCTCTCCAACGAGTCCTGCGGCGAGCGGAACAGCGCGCAGGTGTACGTCATCGACTCCCCGAGCACCTTCTCGTAGAAGGCGTTCGACACGTCGTAGTGGTGCGAGATGGCGCTGCTGTCCCGGATCCGGGAGTGGCGCAGCCCGCCCAACACCCGCTTCCACCGGGGCACCGCCTCCTGGGGCGGAGGTGGCGGCGGCAGCAGCCGCTCCCAGCCCAGGCCCCGGACCAGGGCCAGGGCCTCGGGCACCGGCGGAACTCGCAGCCGCACCTCGTCCTTGAGGACCCGCAGCGCCTCGTACGGATCACCCGGATGCACCCCGGACAGGCCAAGGTCACCGCTGACATACGCCCGGGCCATCCCCAGGTCACCCGGGGCAGTCAGCAGGTAGGACAGGCCGCGCGGGGAGCGGATGGCGAGGGTGATGCCGGCGTCGGCCGGTCCGACGGAGCTACCGTCGTACCCGGTGATCCGTACCGGCAGGGGCTCGGTGGTCAGCGCCCGGATCACGTCGGCCAGGGTCCGGCCCCGGCCTACCCGCGACGGGGTCGCGGGGACGCTCGCCGCCCGCTGGTGTCGATCGATCAGACTCATGCTCGTGCTACCGCCTTCTCGTACAGTCCGGTTAGCCGGTGAGCCGGGTCGTAGCGGTCCTTGACCGCCCGCCAGGTGTCGCCGCCGTAGAGCCGGTCGAACACCTCCCGGTCGTAGTACGCGTCGGAGTAGAGCGACTTGTGCCCGCCCAGC
Source organism: Salinispora cortesiana (assembly GCF_000484695.1). Taxonomy (GTDB): domain Bacteria; phylum Actinomycetota; class Actinomycetes; order Mycobacteriales; family Micromonosporaceae; genus Micromonospora; species Micromonospora cortesiana. The sequence continues at coordinate 59,214 of NZ_AXVR01000021.1, forward strand.
TCCGACACCCTGCGTTCGATCGCCCGGTTCATGTCGCCGTCGGCGGCGCCCCCGGCGATCGGCACGCTTCCCCAGAACCCAATGTTCACGTAGTCCTGCCCCGGCCGCAGCGGATACAGCGGCCACGACCGGGCCGATCCCGGCCCGGACGGTTCCCGCAGCCGCAACGGGCAGAGCCAGACCGGGGTCATCTGCACGGCGGTGGCGAACCAGCGCAGGAACTCGGCGGTCCGCTCCAGCGGGATCTCGACGTCCTGCACCACCCGTTCCCGGGCCGGCTGGCCGCGCCACCGATCGATCCGTGCGGCCACCTGATGCCGGTGCTCCAACCGGACCAGCCGGTGGTAGACATCGCTGCGCCGCCAGCGCGCCGGCCAGATCCGGCGCAGCACCGGGTGCTGCGCCCCGAACGCCGCAGAACACCAGAACCAGTCGGTGTCCCAGCGCCACAGGTAGTCGTGCCCGGTCAGCGCATCCTGGGTGCGTTGCTGCAGCGACCGGTAGTAGATCTCCTGACCGGTGTAGTCGCTGACCGGCCCGGCGTCGTCGGTGAAGGTGGCGAGCAGCAGGTACGCCTCATCGGGGCTGAACATCACCCCGTCCATCGCATCCACCGCCACGCCAGCCCACGAGCGGGTGGCGATGACCTCGGCGATCGCATCGGCAAGCTCCTCCAGCCGGTTGAACCGCACATTGTGCAGCGCCACCCGCCGGCCGATCGGTTGCAGCTCGATCCGCAGCCGGGTCGCGTAGCCGAGGCTGCCCAACGAGTTGGGGAAGGCGGCGAACAGGTCGGCGTGCTCCCCCTCCGGCCGGGCGGTGACGACCTCCCCGGCCCCGGTGAGCACGTCCAGCTCGGTCACCGACTCGTGCGGCAGCCCATTGCGGAACGACGTGGACTCGATCCCCAGGCCGGTCACCGCCCCACCGAGGGTGATGGTGCGCAGCTGCGGCACCACCAGCGGCATCAGCCCGTGCGGCAGGGTCGCGTCAACCAGGTCCTCGTACGTGCACACGCCCTGCACGTCGGCGGTGCGGGCCGCCGGGTCAACATGGAGGACACCGTCGAGGCCACTGACGTCAAGGCCCGGCGCGCGTTGTGCCGCGCGCGGGCGGAACAGGTTGGATGTGCGCTTGGCGAGCCGAACCGGCTGTCCCGGCCGCACCGCCGCATACGAGCGCCGGAGCTGGACCACTGCCTGATCATGATCACGCACGGCATTCATGAGATCACTTTACGCCCACATGGGGTCGAGGCAATGGACGTCCACGGTGGCCGATCCTGAAGTGTCAACCCCGGGCCGTGCCGGCCCCCGCTGGCGCCGCGACCCAACCGGAGCGGGTGGCCACGCCCCCCGTTGGTAGGTCAGGATGCCGGCATGTCCGCCTCCGCACACCGCCCCGACCGGGCCGGCACCGTCTACCGCCGGCCCGGCCCCACCCGCCCCCGACTGCCCCGCGATCCACTGATGTGGGGAGCGGCGCTCATCGGCGCGGCTGGCCTCCTACTCGGGGGATTCTTCGTCCTCGGCGGCCCGGGGGGCGGTGGCACTCCCGCCGTCCCGGCCGTGGCCGCGACCCCGTCAACCGACGCATCGGCCCCGTCGGCGCAGGAGCCGCCCGCCCCGCCCACCGTGGCGGCCAGTTCCCCGACCTCCGCCCCGCCCACCGAGGAAGCCAGCTCCCCGCCGGCCATCCCCACCGGCCCGACAGTGTTTCGGCAGGTGGCCTCGGGCCGGTGCCTGGGCGTTGATGGAGACGGCGCGCAGGCGACCGCGAGACTCCTCGACTGCCGCGGCGACGACCCCCGGCAGCGGTGGCTTCCCAACACCATCGGCCCGGGCCTGGTGAGCCTGGTCAACCAGGCCTCGAACATGTGCCTCGACGTGGAGGGCGCCAACGCCAACGACGGGGCGCGGCTGCAGCAGTATCCCTGCCACAGCGAGGCCAACCAGCAGTGGCAGCTCATACCCACCGGCGGCGGACCGGTGCTGATCGCGGCGCTACACAGCGGCCGGTGCGCGTACCCGGGCGGCAGTCGACCCGATGCCGGCACCGAAATCCGGCAGATCACCTGCGTTGACGCCCCCGACCAGCAGTGGCAGTTCGGCTGACCGGCTACTCGGCCACCCGAAGCAAACTGAGCTGGGCCTGGTGTTTGGGAAGGTGGACCCGGGCATGCAGGTCCAACACCCGCCCCCAGGGCAGCGGGCCGTCCACGTCGAGGTCGTATCCCTCCCGTAGATGGGTGTCGACCGGTGTGCCGGCCGCCGGGCCGAGCCGGTCAACCAGGGCTACCAACCGCCGACTGGTGGTGCGCAGCCGGGCGTCCAGTCCGTCGAGACCACCGAGCTCGGCGACCAGCGCATCGACCTGGGGCCGGTGCATCGTCTCCAGGTCGTAGTAGGCGAACGGCGAGCCGGCGAGGACCGCCTCGGTCGCCTCGATCATCAGCTCGTCATTGGCGACGAGATGGGCGACGATCTGCTCGGCGTCGAGCTGCCCCTGCGGCGCCGGGCCGAAACCGCCCGCGGCCACCTCCGCGAGCAACTCGTCGTAGGCCCGCCCCAGCCCTGCGCTGTCCACGCCTGCCAGTCAAACCCGCGACGCGCCGGTCCGCGTCGCGTTCCGGCACGGTGTTCACCCGGACGGGTGGTCGGCGGCAGCCGGGCCGAGCCGGGCGAGCGCGGCGTCGAGGGCGACGCGCTGCGCCGCCCCGGAGTAGGTGGCCGGGTCGATGGCGGTCAGCGTGTTCAGCCCCTCCGCCAGGGCCACCAGCCCGGTGGCGGTGGACGAGCAGTCCGCCGCGGGCCAGTCGGGCCGGACCGCGGCGACCAATCCCCGAACCCGATCAACGAACCGGCGGTTGTAGCCGCGGTGCAGCTCGGCCAGGACCGGGTCGGCCAAGGCAGCGGCCAGGAAACCCACCCATACCCGTGCCTCCTCCTGGCGCTCCGCCGTCGGGGCGGCGGCTTGGAGCAGCACGGCGCGCAGCGCTGCGCCCGGCGTGTCGGCGGCGGCCTGTACGATGTCGGCCCGCTGTCCGGTGCGCTGGTGGAGCAGCTCGCGCGCGTGCACCAGCAGGGCCTGCTTGTCGGCGAAGGTGTGCAACACCATCCCGGTGGTGCAGCCGGCCCGCTCGGCGACGGCACGCAGGGTGAGACCGGGCAGGCCGCGTTCGGCGAGCACTGACCAGGTCGCCGCCGACAGGCGTTGCCGCTGGTCAACCCGGTCACGTCGGCTGGCCATCCACCCTCCCCGGTCCGGTTCCATCCGGCAGGTCCCACGCCCTCTGCGCCGGTCCCCACTCTCGTAGCGTACGTTATGGTAACGCTTGTTACGAACCAGGAGGACACGATGGTCGCCGTCCACCCCGAACCGTGGGAATCCACCGACAGCACCCGGCTGCGCGCCGCGCAGCGCGCCGAGTTGGACGCACGCTACCGCAGCGACGACCACGAGCCCGGCAGCCCACCCACCGCCGACAGCGTCCCGGTCTTCCTCGTCGCCCGCGACCACAACGGCACCGCGCTCGGCTGCGGTGGCCTCCGCTTCCTCTCCGCCGAATCCGCCGAGATCAAACGGATGTACGTCGAACCGAGCGCCCGGGGCACCGGCGTGGCGACCGCCATCCTGCAAGCCCTGGAGGAGGCCGCTCGCACCGCCGGCGTACGGACCCTGCTGTTGGAGACCGGCCCCGCCCAACCCGACGCGATCCGCTTCTACGAACGCGAGGGCTACCACCGCATCGCGAACTTCGGCCCGTACCAGGACGAGTCACTCTCCGTCTGCTACGCCCGCGAACTGGCCTGACCAGGTCGGCGACTACTCTCGTGATCGTGACCTACCAGACCGCCGACACCCGCTACGACCAGATGACCTACCGGCGCAGCGGGGCCAGCGGGCTCCGCCTACCGGCGATCTCGCTCGGCCTGTGGCACAACTTCGGGCCCGACCGCCCCTTCGATCGGCAACGGGACATCGTCCGCCGGGCCTTCGACCTCGGGGTCACCCACTTCGACCTCGCCAACAACTACGGCCCACCGCCGGGCGCCGCCGAGGAGAACTTCGGCCGGATGCTCGCCACGGACCTGAAGCCGTACCGCGATGAACTGGTCATCTCGAGCAAAGCCGGCTACCTGATGTGGCCCGGCCCGTATGGCGAGTGGGGATCCCGCAAGTACCTCGTCGCCTCGCTGGACCAGTCGCTCCGCCGCCTGGGGCTGGACTACGTCGACATCTTCTACAGCCACCGGTATGACCCGGACACCCCGCTGGAAGAGACGATGGGCGCCCTCGACGCCGTCGTCCGGGCCGGCAAGGCGCTCTACGTCGGCATCTCCAACTACACCGCCGAACAGACCCGGCGGGCCGCGGCGATCCTGCGCGACCTGGGCACCCCGCTGCTGATCAACCAGCCGTCATACTCGATGCTGAACCGCTGGACCGAGGAGGACGGCCTACTCGACGCCCTCGCGGAGGTCGGCGCGGGCTGCATCTCCTTCAGCCCCCTGGCCCAGGGCCTGCTCACCGACCGCTACCTCGACGGCATCCCGGCCGACTCCCGGGTCCGCACCAGCGTCCACCTGTCCGAGCGGGACGTGAGCCCGGAACGGCTGGTCACCATCCGCGGCCTCGCCGCCATCGCCCAACGTCGCGACCAATCCCTGGCGCAACTCGCACTCGCCTGGGCCCTGCGCGACCCCCGGATGACCAGCCTGATCATCGGCGCCAGCAGCGTCTCCCAACTCGAGGCCAACCTCGCCACGCTGGACAACCTCGAGCTGACCGCCGAGGAACTCGCCGAAATCGACCGCCAGCTCGGCTGACGCGAGCCCGGCACCGACCCAGCCGCCCCGCCGGTCCACGGGGGTGCGCGCGCAACGGCCGGGTCGACGCACCCGGACCGGATCGCGGGCACTACCGAAAGGACGAATAATTCGGGTGGATTAGCCGATATGCGCTCTTAGTCCCACCCGGCACACTCTGCCCGTAGAGAACTCCAAGCGGCCGTCCCGGTCGGGTCGCGTCCCTGCCCAAGCAGCGGCCCGAAAGTGGCTGAAGTGGGCTCTTGGTGGGATCGCCGGCTTTCTCGCCCTGCTGTGCGTGTGCGGCGGAATCGGCGCAGCCCTCGACGACGACAAGCCGGCGACGAGACCAGCGACGAGCGCCAGCCCGATCAACGCGACCTCCACCTCCACCGCCCCCACACCCACCTCGGCCAGCCCGACGCCCGCAACAACCACGACGAGCCCGCGTCCGAAGCCCGCCCCGCCCAAAACCACCACAAGCCCGCGTCCGAAGCCAACACCGTCGAAGACCACGACGAGCCCGGCGCCAAAGCCGACGGCCACCCGCACCACCAGCACACCCCCGACCACATCTCCATCAATTATCCCCGATGTAACCCCGGGCGCCTTCTGCAAGCCGGCCGGCGCACTGGGACTAAGCAGCACCGACAAGCTGATGATGTGCCGAACCTCGACCACCGACAGCAGGTTGAGGTGGCGGACGGCCTGAACCGGAGCGGGCTGAGGTCTCCGACACCTTCTCCACTCTCTCCACGATCGCGGAAGCTAACCTGCCGCATTGCCTGAGACCGTCGGTGTCATGCACGAGAACAACGCACTCACCCCGTTCCGCATCGACATCTCACCGGCCGACCTTGACGACCTGCGTAACCGGCTGGCCCACACCCGCTGGCCCAACCCGGTGCCCGGCCGTGACGACCGCACCGACTTCAGCCGTGGCATCCCGCTGGCATACCTGAAGGAACTCGCCGAGTACTGGCACGACGGTTTCGACTGGCGCGCGCAGGAGGCGAAACTCAACGAGCACGAACAGGTCACGACGGTCGTCAACGGTCAGACGTTCCACATCGTCCACGTTAGATCGACGAACCCGCACGCCACCCCGCTGGTCCTAAACCACGGCTGGCCCGGCTCGTTCGTCGAGTACCAGCAGCTCATCCCGCTGCTGACCGACGAGTTCCACGTGGTCATCCCGTCGCTGCCCGGCTTCGGCTTCTCCACCCCGCTGTCCGGGACCGGCTGGGAGTTGGCGCAGACCTCGAAGGCCTATGCCGAGATCATGACCCGCCTGGGCTACGAGAGGTTCGCCGCCCACGGCACCGACATCGGTTCGGGCACCACCGGCCGCCTCGCCGCCGACTACCCGGAGCGGGTCATCGGCACGCACCTCGGCATCGACCCCCTCCTGCTCGGGTTGGTCGGCGACAAGTTCCCCTACCCCGAGGGCCTCGCCGAAGACGAAATCGCCCAGATCGAGGCGGCACGCACCGAGGGCTCAGCCGATCGCGGGTACCTCCTGATGCACAACCACCGCCCCGACACCATCGGCGCGGCCCTCACCGACTCGCCGGTCGGTCAGCTCGCGTGGATCGCCGAAAAGTTCAAGACCAGAACCAACGGCATCTACCAGACCCCGGACGAGTCGGTCGACCGCGACCAACTTCTCACCAACATCAGCCTGTACTGGTTCACCCGCAGCGGTGAGTCGAGCGCACAGTTCTACTACGAGGCCGAACACTCCGGCCTCGACCTGGTCATGGCCGCCCACGTACCGACCGGATGGGCCGTGTTCAACACCCACCCACTCCTACGCCGCGCGATGGACCCGGGGAAGGCAATCAGCCACTGGAGCGAATTCCCCGAAGGCGGCCACTTCCCCGCAATGGATGCCACCGAGCTACTCGCCAACGACATCCGCACCTTCTTCCGCAGCATCTCCTAGCTCCCGCGGGCCGAAGACAACCTGCCGGCTGCCCGTGGAGACACAGGGATCGACGATCGTCGCAGTGATAGCCTCCACTACGTTCACGGCGGATTTGTCCGGTGAACGTAGTGGAGGACACCGCCGATCCTGTCGCGTGCCGATGCCGGCATCACCTGGGCGGTTAATCTGTTGCGTCGGTCGAAAGAGGCGGCAAGGATTGTCGACATGCCGCAGGTGGAGATCGAGATTCGGCCCTACACCAACGACGACTGGGATGCGATCGCGCGCATTCACGACGCCGCGCGACGTGACGAGTTACGCGGATCCGCCGGGGTCGAGGCTTTCCTGACCCTCACGCAGACCGCCGAGCGAGAAGGGCTTTTCGACGGGCACCTGTGGGTGGCAGAGGCCGGTGGCAGCGTAGCCGGCTTCGTCGCACTCGACGACGACGAAGTAACCTGGCTGTACGTCGACCCGCAACGCTACCGGCAGGGAATCGGCAGGGCGCTGCTGGGCCACGCGGTCGCCGCCGCCGGGCCCCGGGTCGAGGTCACCGTGCTCGACGGCAACCCGGCCGCCGAGGCGCTCTATGCCAGCGAGGGGTTCACCGTCACACAGACCCGGACCGGCCCGCTGGTCGGCAACGAGACGTTCACCGCCACCGGTCACATCATGCACCTCAACAAGTCCGACGCGCCACCGGACGAACGTCGGGTGCCGACCGTCGACACGGTGTGACCGGCCGACCCTCATCGGCCTAGTCGACTGGCAGGGTCGCGTAATCTAAGTGTCTTGTATTCGCGTTCTTGGCTCGTCCAGCAATCACGGTGAGTCACGCCGAGCATGGTGCTGGCAGCGAGATCTGCATCCACGATCATCGTCTGATGACGCGGTTGTTCCGGCGCGGCGGAGCCTGATTCGTCAAACAGCTCCGGGCCTCCGGCTACCCGGTCCTGGAAGCTGACGTGGCTCGGCTCTCGCCGTACCTGCGCAAGCACATCAACGTCCATGGCCACTACTCATTCCAGTTGCCCGAACTCGGCGGCGCCAGGCGTATGCTGCGCGACCCGGACGCGGGCGACGAGGACTGACTGCGTGCTGCATCCGACGATGTCCGGGGTCGTCGTGTTCGAAGCAGTCAGGTCGAGCCAGTGCGCCCAACGGTCGAGCTGTTGCGGAGAGGTCCAAAGCTCGGTGAGGAACTCCAGCATGTGATCGTGCACTGCGGCTCGCTCGGTCGCGGTAACGGGGCGGTATCCAAGGCTCGCCACGGCAGGAGGGCGGCGGCGCCGAGTTGCAGGCGCTGGTTCTGTCCGTGAGTCCGAGAGCCGGTAGTCTGTCCCTCTCGCAACCGCCCGACCGTTCCAGAAGTTCGTGTCAGCGAGTTCGAGAACCACCTGTCGGGGCAAGCCGGCGGAGCCGGTGCGGCAGCCGATCGCCGGTCGCGGCTACGGGCCCAAGCCACCGCGGTGATCGTCCCAGCCTGCTGACACCCGCGGTTGGTGCAGGTCGGCCTCCGATCCTCCTGCCAGCCGCCTTGAAAACCGTTTACGCGGCGGCGCACCCCTCACTAAGCTGCGGCGGTGAACGCACCCGTGGAGATTCGTGAGTTGCACGCCGACGACATGCCGGCGGCGTGGGAGCTGGGCCGGCTCGCGTTCGGTCGGTCGTCGCCGACACCGCAGTCCCCGGTCGCCGTGCCGGGCATCACCCGTTACGGCGCCTTCGACCCTGGTGGGCGGCTGGTGGGCGGAGCCACCGATCTGCACCACGAGCAGTGGTGGGCCGGGCGCCCGGTGACCGCGGCGGACATCGCCTCAGTTGCGGTGTTGCCAGAGGCGCGCGGACGCGGCGTGGCGCGGTCGCTGCTGGGCGCCGTGCTGCGGGGGGCCCGGGAACGCGGCGCGGCGATCAGCGCGCTGTTTCCGACCGTGGCGGCACCGTACCGGAGCTGCGGCTGGGAAACCGGTGGCACGCTGCGCACTGTCGACCTGGCCACCATGGCGCTGCCCCGGCACCGGCCGTCACCCCACCTCTCGGTCAGCCCAGGCACCGCCGCGGACCTGCCCGCCGTCGCGGAACTATACGAGCGGGTGGCCCGGCACCGGTGTGGTCTGCTGACCCGGCGAGGACCACTGTTCGATGACACCGGCGAGACGGCCGCCCTACCGCCCGGCGTGGACGGGCTAACCCTGGTGCACGACGGGGACCAGCTCGTCGGGTACGCGAGCTGGGAGCGCGGCCAGGGGTACGACGCGACAGCCGTGCTGAGCGTGTTCGACCTGTTCGCCGCTACGGCGGAGGCGGCCCGAGAGCTCGTCGGCGTGCTTGCCGGCTGGCGGAGCGTCACGCCGACACTGCGCCTGTGCCTGCTGGGCCACGACGCGGTGAGCGCGCAACTGCCCCTGGAGATCGCCCGCGAGCACCAACAACAGATGTGGATGCACCGGCCAGTCGACGTCGTCCGGGCGGTGCAGAGCCGTGGCTGGCCGCCACATGCACGGGGCCAGGTCGATTTCGCGCTCGACGACGTCCTGGCACCGTGGAACACCGGTTCCTGGCGCCTGGAGGTCGCCGACGGCTCAGCCAGTTTGCAGCGTACGGACTCTGAACCCGGGCTGCGCCTGGCCGTACAGGGCTTCGGGTTGCTCTATCTCGGCGCCACGACAGCGCAGGCCGTCGCGGAGGCTGGCCTACTGCGCTGCGTCCCGGGGACAGACCCCGGGGCGCTGGACCTGCTCGGCTCGGGACAGCAGGCGGAACTGCTCGACTATTTCTAGGGCGTCGCAGGTCAGTCGGCCCCGCGCTTCGATAGCTGGCCCGAGGGACTGAGTTACCGGCTAGTGTCCCGTGATCTTGTTGGGTTTACTTGGCGTTGTTGTCGACGAGTTGTTTGATGCTGGTCTGTACAAATTGGACCTTGGCGAGGATTTCGTCGGCCGTCGCTGTCCACTGGAATGGGCCGGGGTTGGCGTTCCAGGGGCCGGCACTGACAGAGACCGATATTCAAGTGGTCTGTGTTCGATACCATCTCGTCGATCGTGTCACGCTTCGTGAGCGTCGAATGTGCTGCCAATGGGGTTCGCGGCAAGGGTGTCGGCCCCCGTTGCCGTTGGCTTCGGCCAGTCGGCTAGGCCTTTTAGCGGTCGAGGCCGCCAGCGGGCAGACCCGTGGCTGTGGATAGCCCAACCTCTGTCTACAGGGGTGGGTGCGTACTGGTTCGGACGCCTACAGTGAGGATCACCTCTGCGCCGGTAGATGGGAGTACGCGGGTGGTCGACACGGGCACGGTCGAGCAGTTGGTGCTGGCCAGATGGTCGGTACGGCTCGCAGCGGTCGGACGCTTCGCCACCCCAGGATGGTCGTACGAGGAGCCGGTGGCCCGGCCCTGCCCCGCGTGCCAGGGGCGGCTGCACAGCCTGCGTAAGCCGTACGAGAGCCGAGGCCGGCGATTTCGGTACGTGGCCCTGGTGTGTCCGCGGTGCCCGGCGCTGTTCACCCTCGCAGATCTTGGCTTGAAGACCTATGAGCAGGTGCGGAAGGTGGCCCCGACCCCACCCCCGCCAACAGCGGCGACGGGTGGGCCTAACGCTCTCGACGGCGCCGCCGCCTCCGCGGCGGCGCGGCGAACACCAGTCAGTGTGGAGGCGCAGCGCCGTCGCGACATCTTACGGTTTTGGCGGTCGGTGGAACTCTTCGCGGCGCAAACCCTCGACCGACCGGATCCACGGGAGCGCCGATATGCGCCCCGGCCGGGTCAGGCCTTGCCGTGGCAGGAGGGGCATTCGCTGCGCCGGCAACGGGTGAGCGCGGACCGGGTGTGGCGGCACACCGTCTACGGGGGCGTCTTTTCCCTGGACCGGGTTCACGCGGTGGCGCAGGAGGTGTTCGGCTCCTCCCCCGCTGACGTGGACGAGCGAACTCCGCGTGGGGAGACGGCGCTGTTCGCGGTGGCGGTCACCGACGACGGACGGCTGTTGCTGGACTCGCTGGTGTTGTCCACAGCGGCGTGGGCGGTTGGACGCGCCACCGTGCCGGGCCCGGCGGCACCGAACTGGCTGGACGGGTTTGACCTTTCCGCACGGGTACACGGCGACCGGGTACGGGAGATGGTGGCGGCGGCCGACGACGACCACGAGGCGGCAGAACTGGCCGAGGAAGGGGTGGCGGTAAGCCGGCCAGTCACCCCGGTGCTGCTCCAGGCGCTGGTCGAGCTGACTGCCGATCACCTCGGCGTGACCCGCCCGCTCGGCCCCGCTGGGGTGCGAGTACACAGCGAGCTGGTCTCCCGCCGCCGGGCGCATGAGGCCCAGTCGGACTTCCTAAACAGCTTCTTCGCGGAGGACCTTCAGCGAGTCGCCGAGGCCGTGGCCGAGGGTAACTGTGGTGCCGCGCTAGCCAGCTACCTGAGCAGCGACGAAACCATCACCGGGCTGCCACGCTGGGACGTACGCGAGTCTGCGCGCTCCCCGGCGCCACTCGACGAGTTGGCACCGGAGCGGGTACCGGCCGGGCGGTGGCCCGCCCGGCCGGCGCACTCGCTGGCGACCAGCCAGCAGCTGGCGATCAACGTGATCCACGACCGGTTCGTCGGAAAAGCCGGGGCGTTCGCGGTCAACGGCCCGCCGGGAACCGGCAAGACCACCATGCTGCGCGACCTGATCGCCGCGCTGATAGTCGAACGGGCCCGCCGTCTCGCGACGCTGCGCACGCCGACTGCAGCATTCGCCGACCAGACACTCGGCTGGCGAAGCGACAAGCACCAGCGGCGCGTTCGGGCGTTGCGGCCAGAGCTGGTCGGCTTCGAAATCGTCGTCGCCTCGGCAAACAACGGCGCCCTCTCGAACGTTACCCGGGAGATCCCCCAAACAACGGCGATCGACGAGTCCTGGGCGGAGCAGGCGTCGTACTTGCGCGAGCATGCCGAGCGAGTGCTCGGAGCACCAGCCTGGGGCATGATCGCCGGGATGCTGGGCAACAAGCGCAACCGGCGCGAGTTCATCGGCCGGCTCTGGTACGGCGATCCCGCCGACCCGGACAAAGATCCCGGTGACGAGGGGCCCGGCCTGCACGAATGGCTAAAGGACGCCGAGGTCGAGGGCCAGCGACCGTGGCAGCACGCCGTCAAGGCGTTCACCAACGCCCTCGCCGCCGAGCGGCAGCTACGCGAGGCCCGCCAACGCATCCACACCGCGCTGCGGCTGCTGCCCGAACTCCAGCGGACCCACACCGCTGCAGTCGGCAACCATCAGGTGGCGGTCGCCGTGCGGCAGCGGGCGGAGAAGGCCGACGATGCCGCCGCCGCGGCCGCTGCGGCGGCACAACAGACCGCTGACGCGGCTCTGTGGCGGCGCCGAGAGCACCGCGGGCTCAAGCCCGGATTTTGGGACAGCCTGTTTACCTTCGGCAAAGCGAGCCGCCGCTGGTACGACGAGGACGAGACCCTTGCCGTGGCTCTGGACACCGCAGAGCAATCCGTCACTGTCGCCGCGACTGCCGTCGGCCACACGCGGCGTGCCAAGACCGCGGCAACGGACCACGAGGCAGCGGCGGCCGAGGCGCTGCGGCGCGCCGCCGGGCAGCTCGCCGACGGCCGGCGCGCCCTCGACGATTGGAGCCGTAAGCACGCCGACACGGTGCCGGACGAGGCATGGTTGGCCGACAAGCGACGGCGTGAGCTGGTGGCGCCGTGGCTCGACGAAGAGTGGAACAGCGCCCGGACCCGCGTCTTCCTCGCCGCGCTGGACCTACACGAAGCGTTCCTGGCCAGCACCGCCAAGATCATGCGCGCCAACCTGACCGCTGCCGTTGACGTCCTGTCCGGCCAGGTACCGCCGGACGCACCCGAGCCCGCCGTACGAGCAGCCTGGCAGTCGCTGTTCCTGACCGTGCCGGTCATCTCCACCACCTTCGCATCCGTCGGCCGGCTACTGCGTCCGCTCGGCTCCGAGGCGCTCGGCTGGCTACTCGTGGATGAAGCGGGTCAAGCCGCCCCGCAGATCGCCGTCGGCGCGATTTGGCGCACCCGTCGCCTGGTCGCGGTCGGCGACCCCCTACAGCTCGAACCCGTCGTCACCGTCCTGCACACCACCCAGCAGGCGCTGCGGCGCCACCACCAGGTCGCCGAGACCTGGCTACCCGGGCGAGGCTCCGTGCAGACCCTCACCGACCGGCTCACTCCGATCGGCACCCACCTCCCCGGCCCCGACGACACCGAGGTGTGGGTGGGCGCACCACTAACAGTGCATCGCCGCTGCGACAACCCGATGTTCGAGGTCGTCAACGAAGCCGTCTACGACCAGCTCATGACCCACGCCACTTCGCCTCGCCAGGACCCGATGACCGTCGCCGACAGCGCCTGGATTGATGTCACCAGCGCCGATGCCGACGGACACTGGATCCCCGCCGAAGGCGACGCCACCGAACAAATCATCAACTACCTGCTACGCGTCAACGTCGCCCCAGCCCAGATCATGGTGATCAGCCCGTTCCGGGACGTCGCGCGACGCCTGCGACGCCGCTGGCAGCCGGTCCACCCGGGCATGACCTGCGGCACCGTCCACACCGCCCAGGGCAAGGAAGCCGACGTGGTGCTGTTCGTCCTCGGCGGCAACCCCACCCGCCCGGGCGCCCGGTCCTGGGCCGCCAGCCAGCCCAACCTCTTCAACGTCGCCGTCTCCCGCGCCAAACAACGCCTCTACGTCATCGGCAACCACGACAGCTGGGCGAAGCTGCCCTACTTCGGTGCTCTTGCCCGCAAGCTACCCGTACGGCCACTGCGGACCGACCAGCCTTCGGCTCCCAGGCCGGCGGCCGACGAGCCGTCGTAACCCCGTTACCCACCACGGGCTCCCGAAGAAATTTGTACCTACGAGAAGCCGTCGTGTCCGGCTCCGGGTTGCGCATTCGGGTCGCGTTCGGCCAGAGAAGCTGCCCTTGGCCCTAGACACTTGACCCGGGACATTCACCAGGTGGTGATCTTGTAACGGTTTCGTGAGGTCCGGAAAGGCGAAAGTGCCTGCCAGGCCACGGCCCCGGCGTTGTTCTTTTACGTCCGCTTTGATCATGGTTTGTTAGATGCCGTAGACGGCGAAGGTGTCGGTGCGGTCGTGTAGGTCGCG
>NZ_AXVR01000022.1 GCF_000484695.1 Salinispora cortesiana
CTCGGGGGGGCTTGCCAGCCCTGCGTGGGCTGCTCGTGGTGGGGATCACCGGCGCGTCCGTGGCGCGGGTGATCCGCGGCTCCCCAGCCCCGGGCGGGCTCGCCGTCGGGCTGCCAGTGCGCGGTCGGCTGCTGCTGGTCCCACTCGTTGGCGGGCCGGTCCCACTGGTCAGTGGGCCGGTCCCATCGGTCGGCGGGTCGGTCCCACTCGTTGGCGGGCTGCCCCCATCGGTCGGTGGGCCGGTCCCACTCGTTGGCGGGCTGCCCCCATCGGTCGGTGGGCCGGTCCCACTCGTTGGCGGGCTGCCCCCATCGGTCGGCGGGCCGGTCCCACTGGCTGGTGGGCTGCTCCCATCGGTCGGCGGGCTGCTCCCGGCCACCGGAGGGGCTGTCCGGTTCGTCGCCGAACAGGTAGGCGGAGCGCGGCTCCGGGCGGTCTGTCGGCCATGCTGGTTCGTCGGCCGCCGGTTCGGGTTGCCGACGGCTACCGTCCGGGTTCCTCGGGTCGTTCCAGCCGTACACGACGGTCGCCTCCACGGGTTGAGGTGCGGGCCGGGGCGACGCTACGTCCCGGCCGTTGCCTGCGGCAACGTGGCTAAGAAAGAGTTAAGGGGAACCCAGACCCCAGGGGTGGGGAGTTGGCGGAAGTAGTGCGTACAGTTGGGTGGTCCGGACAGTGCATGTCCGCGCCGAAAGGCAACCCCCGTTAGGTGGACAGGTCTACGTGGAGCTGGTTCACGGCCTGTAGCAACTTGACGAAGGAGGGGGTGCCGGCTCAATATGTAGGTGTCGCCAGTCGCGCCCGGTCATGCCCAGAATTTGCTGGAGTGACAGTCGCGTACTAACTGGGCGCGCGTTGGCCGGCTTTTCCGGCAGCGCATATCAAGGAGTCAACATGGCGAAGGCCCTGTACGGCCACGTAGGTGCGGCACCCGATCGGCGCCTGCTCGACGAGGTCACCCGACTGCGTGCCACGGTTCAGGCACTCGAGTTCGAGATCACGCGGCTGCGTGCCGAGAACGATCGGCTCGCGGCGGCGGCAGCCGAGGCGGACGACCTGCTCCGTCTCGCCGAGCCCGCGCTGACCTGACCCACCAGGTCCGCACTGATCCGCAGTCCGCAGAAAACTGAATCGCACCAGGTAAGAAGCGCGCCGACACGACTGTGCCGGCGCGCGGTTCTGTGTGTGCCGTCACCTGGTGTGAATCACCACCGGTGTACGCCGTCACCAGCGGTGGCCGATATCTGCGTCCGGTCATCTGCGCCTCGGGTCATCTGTGCCTCCGGTCACCTGTGCCTCTGGTCACCTGATCTGGTCCAGGGGCGCCGAAACAACGCCCCGAGTCACCGTTTCTTGATCGGCTCGGGCGTGAAACCCGAATCGGATATGACTGGCGGTGGCGCCGCAGGCGGGTCGCGTGCGTGGTGGCCACCGACTGCGGGTTAGTCTGCGGGTTCACCAGGTCCGCGCAGCCGGGCAACGGTACGGCGGCCACCGGACGAGGATCGAGAAGGTGTATCTCAAGAGCCTGACGGTCAAGGGCTTCAAGTCCTTCGCCTCAGCGACGACGCTGAAGCTGGAACCGGGCATCACCTGCGTCGTGGGTCCGAACGGCTCCGGCAAGTCGAACGTTGTCGACGCCATCGCCTGGGTCCTCGGCGAGCAGGGCGCGAAGGCACTGCGGGGCGGCAAGATGGAAGATGTCATCTTCGCCGGCACCGCCGGGCGGGCGCCGCTGGGCCGGGCCGAGGTAACCCTCACCATCGACAACACCGACGGCGCGTTGCCCATCGAGTACACCGAGGTCTCGATCACCCGCCGGATGTTTCGCTCCGGCGAGAGCGAGTACGAGATCAACGGCGACTCCTGTCGGTTGCTCGACATTCAGGAGCTGCTCAGCGACTCCGGCATCGGCCGGGAGATGCACATCATCGTCGGGCAGGGGCGGCTCGACGGCATGCTGCACGCCAAGCCGGAGGACCGGCGGGCCTTCATCGAGGAGGCGGCCGGGGTCCTCAAACACCGCAAGCGCAAGGAGAAGGCGCTGCGGAAGCTCGACGCGATGCAGACCAACCTCAACCGGCTCACCGACCTCACCGCCGAACTGCGCCGCCAGCTCAAGCCACTCGGCCGGCAGGCCGAGGTGGCCCGCCGGGCCGCGGTCATCCAGGCGAACCTACGGGACTCCCGACTTCGACTGCTCGCCGACGATCTCGCCACCCTACGCAGCACCCTGGCCAAGGAGATCGCTGACGAGACCGCGCTGCGGGAGCGGCGCGAGCGGGTCGAGGACGAGTACGCCGACGTGCAGGCCCGCCTCGGCGAGCTGGAGGCGGCGCTCGCCGAGGACGCGCCGCTGCTTGCCGCCGCCCAGGACACCTGGTACCGGCTTTCCGCCCTGCAGGAGCGGTTCCGGTCGATGGAGCAGCTTGCCCGGGAGCGGCGGCGTCATCTCAGCGCCACGCCGGACGATGAGCGGCCGGGCCGTGACCCGGACCAGCTGGAGGCGGAGGCGGAGCACGTCCGCGAGCAGGAGGAGGAGCTCCGCGCGGCGCTCACCGACGACCAGATCCGGCTGGCGGAGGCGGTGGAGCACCGGCAGGAGTTGGAGCGGCAACTCGCCGCCGCCGAGCGGGAGCTGGTTACGGCGGCGAAGGCCATCGCCGACCGACGGGAGGGGCTGGCCCGGCTGGCGGGGCAGGTCAACTCCGCCCGCGCCCGCACGGCCACCGCCGGTGAGGAGATCGAGCGCCTCACCACCGCGTACGCCGACGCCCTGGCTCGGGCGGAGCGGGCCCAGGCCGAGCTGGACGCGGTGGCGGAGCAGTCCACCGAGGCCGATCGGGACAACGCCGGCCTGGACGCCCGCCACGCCGAGGCGGTCGCCGGCCAGGAGCAGGCGCAGGCGGGGGTCCGGTCGTGCAGCGACGCCGAGCGATCCGCGGAGAAGGAAGCCGCCACCTGGAAGGCCCGCGAGGAGGCGCTCGCCCTGGGCCTGCGCCGTAAGGATGGCGCGGGTGCCCTGCTGGCGCGGGCGGGCGAGGTGCCGGGGCTGCTCGGCGGCCTCTCCGGGCTGCTCACCGTCTCGCCCGGGCACGAGGCGGCGCTCGCCGCTGCGTTGGCTGGGCTCGCTGACGCCGTCGTGGTCAGCGGCGTGGACGAGGCGGCCGAAGCGATCCGCCTACTCAAGATCACCGACGCTGGTCGGGCTGGTCTGCTGGTGGGCAGCCCGGCCGGCCCCGGCATGAACGGCCCGGCCGACGCGCTGCGCCCCAAGCTGCCCGACCGGGCCCAGTGGGCGCCGGACCTCGTGGAGTGCGCCGCGCAGATCCGTCCCGCCGTACACCGGGCGCTGCGGGATGTCGTCCTCGTCCCCGACCTCGCCACCGCCGCCGAGGTGGTCGGCGACAATTCCGAGCTGCGAGCGGTGACCCCGGAGGGGGACGTGCTCGGGGCGTACGCCGCCGCCGGCGGGTCCGCCAAGGCGCCGAGCTTCATCGAGGTGCAGGCCGCCGTGGAGGAGGCGCGGACCCATCGCGCCGCCGCCGAGCAGACCGCTGCGCAGCTGCGCGAGCAACTGGTGCGGGCGCGGGCCGAGGTGGCCGTGGCGAAGGAGGCGGTGCAGCAGGCGGCCGCCGCGAAGCGGGAGGCCGAGGGGCACCGCAACGCCGCCGCCCGCCGCCTTGCCGAACTGGGGGCCGCGGCCCGGTCGGCGCGGGCCGAGACCGAACGGCTCGGTGCGGCCCGCTCCCGCGCGACCGAGGCTCGCGAGCGGGACCTCGCCACCCTGACCGAGCTGGCGGAGCGGCTGCAACTGGCCGAGGAGGCGCCGGTGGACGCCGAGCCCTCCACCGAGGAGCGCGACGAACTCGCCGCGGCCCTCCCCCGAGCCCGGCAGAACGAGATGGAGGTACGGCTGGCGGTGCGCACCGCCGAGGAGCGGGTCGCCTCGATCTCCGGACGGGCCGACTCGCTACGCCGGCAGGCCACGGCCGAGCGGGCCGCCCGGGAGCGGGCGGCGGCGCGGCGGGCGGTGCGTACCCGGGGCGCCGCGGTCGCCGGGGCGGTGGCCGCCGGAGCGCACACGGCGCTGGCCCGGCTCGATGTCTCGATCGGTCAGGCAGCGCAGCAGCGGGACGCCGTGGCCAGCCAACGCGCCGCCCGGGAGGCCGAGCTCGCCGAGGTACGCGGCGCCGCGAAGCGCCTCGGTGCGGAGCTGGAGCGGCTGACCGGCCAGGTGCATCGGGACGAGGTCGCCCGCGCTGAGCAACGGCTGCGGATCGAGCAGCTGGAGGCGAAGGCGGCCGAGGACTTCGGCCTGGACCTGGCGACCCTGATCGCCGAGTACGGTCCGGCCCAGCCGGTTCCGCCGACCGATGCCGAGGTCGCCGCCGCCGAAAAGGACGGCCAGCCCGTGCCCGAGCCGGTCGGGTACGAGCGGGCGGTGCAGGAGAAGCGGGCCGCCAAGGCGGAGCGGGAACTGACCCTGCTCGGCAAGGTCAACCCTCTCGCGCTGGAGGAGTTCGCGGCGCTGGAGGAACGGTACAAGTTCCTGAGCGAGCAGCTGGAGGACCTGAAGGCCACCCGGCGGGATCTGTTGACCGTGGTCAAGGATGTGGACGACCGGATCCTGTCGGTCTTCGCCAGCGCCTTCGCCGACACCGCCCGGGAGTTTGAACAGGTTTTCGGCGTCCTCTTCCCCGGCGGTGCCGGGCGGCTGGTCCTCACCCAACCGGACGACCTGCTCACCACCGGCGTCGAGGTGGAGGCCCGCCCGCCGAGCAAAAAGATCAAACGTTTGTCGCTGCTCTCCGGTGGGGAGCGGTCGCTGACCGCGGTGGCGATGCTGGTGGCGATCTTCCGAGCTCGGCCCAGCCCCTTCTACATCATGGACGAGGTGGAGGCGGCGCTCGACGACGTGAACCTGGGCCGCCTGCTCACGTTGCTCACGCAGCTGCGGGAGAAGAGCCAGCTGATCGTCATCACGCACCAGAAGCGGACGATGGAGGTCGCGGACGCGCTCTACGGCGTGACCATGCGAAACGGGGTTACCCAGGTAATCAGCCAGCGGCTCGACCGAGCCGGGGGCGGGCAGGAGGATAGCGAGTGAGTCGGGAACGAGCGACGGCGTTGTTGGTGGACTTCGATGGGGTGCTGCGCCGCTGGGACCCGGCGGTCGCCGCCGGCGTCGAGCGGGCGTACGGGCTCACCGACGGTGTCCTCACCGAGATCGCGATGTCCTGGGGGCTGCTCCAGCCGGTACTGACCGGCCAGGTGAGCCACGCCGAGTGGATGGCCAGCGTGGCCGCGGCGCTCACCCCGTCGGTGGGGGAGCAGCAGGCCCAGGCGGCCGTGCACGAGTGGCAGCGCTACCGGGGCGAGGTCGACCCGCAGGTGTTGACGTTCGTCCGGGAGGTCCGGGCGTCCGGGGTCCCGGTCGGGCTCGCCACGAACGCCACCGACGTACTCGATGCCGACCTCGCCGCGCTCGGGCTCGGGGATGAGCTGGATGTCGTGGTCAACTCGTCGGTCGTCGGCGTGCACAAGCCGGCAAAGGAGTACTTCCAGGCGGCCTGCGAGGCATTGGGCACCGCGCCGTCGCGGGTGCTGCTCATTGACGACGACGACCGGGTGGTCGCGGGGGCCCGGGTGTCCGGCCTGTCGGCGCACCGCTGGAGCGGCCCCGGCGACCTGCGCTACCTGCGGGCCGCCCTGGCTCCGGCCGGCTGACGGTCAGTCTCCGGTGACGCCGTCGAGGCGTTCCCGGATCAGGTCGGCGTGGCCGTTGTGTCGGGCGTACTCCTCGATCATGTGGAGGTAGACCCAGCGTAGGCTGAGCTGGCGGCTGCTGCCGTCCCGTCGGCGCAGCGTGAACTCCTCGTCGAGGTCGCGACCGGCGGCTGCGGCGTCGGCGGCCGCGATCTCGGCCCGGAGCGCGGCGAAATCGGCCTCCGGGTCGGCGGTCTCCACCCGGAACTCGGCATCCGAGTCAGCGGTGAAGTCGAACGGGTCGGGCAGATCCTGCCCGGCGAAGCGCTGCCGGAACCAGGCCCGCTCGACGTAGGTCATGTGTCGAACCAGGCCGAGGAGGGAGAGCAGGGATGGTTCGACGCTCGCGGTGCGCAGCTGGTCGGCGGTCAGGCCCGCGCACTTGTGCAGCAGGGTGTCACGGTGGTAGTCGAGCCAGCCGGTGAGCAGGGCGCGTTCCGCGCCGAGGTAGGGCTCGTGTCGGCGGTCGATCTCCGGTGCTGTCCAGGTCATGCCCCGTATCCTCGCGCAGCGGGTCCAGGACAAGCGCACTACCCCGGTGAGAGCTCATGCCGGCGCCGTTCGGACCGGACCCGGCAGCCTCCGGCGAGCCGGGACCGCCTTCGGTGTTGGGCCGGGCGTCAGTCGCTGGTGAGCTGGTGGCGCATCACCTCCTGCAGCGCACCCGTGCTGGTGGTGCCCGCGATCGTCACCTCGGCCGTCCGTCCGTCGTGGCGCAGGGTGCCGATGGCGTTGCCGAAGTACGGGCCGGCCAGCTTCGTCCAGCGCAGTGGCGGCCGGCGGATCCCGGCGGTACGGGACAGCGCTCGGGCGGCCATGGCCAGGGCAGGTGACCAGCCCAGCCGCAGCGGTAGGCGCATCTCGGCCGGCACCTGGTTGTGCAGCGGGGAGCAGGTGAGCTGGTGTACCGGGGTGACCACCGCAGGGTCGGCGAATCGGGCCCGGGCCACGTACGAGTGGTGCACGTCGCCGCTGAGGACACTGATCGATGCCGGTGGCGGGGCGCCGGGGTCGCGCTCCGCCGGCTGCCCGGGCTGCCCCGGCTCACGGCGAGGCCGGGGCGTCCCGGCCGGCGTGCCGCCACCGACCCGGGCGAGGAGGGCGCCGAGCGCGTCGAAGGAGCGCCGGAACGCCGCCCAGTGCTCGAGGTCGACAGCGCGACGCAGCTTCTCCGCCGCGTTGGCCACCCAGCGCCGGTGGGAGTCGGCGAGCACCTCGTTCCACGCCTCCACGTGGTGGACGCCGGGTGGGAGCAGCCAGGGCAGGGACGAGCCCAGGACCAGGTGGTCGTAGCTGCCGTGGGCCTGGTCAACCAGCCAGGACCACTCGCTTGGCGGCAGCATCGCCCGCCGGCCCGGTTCCAGCACCCGGCTGCACCGGTTGTCGAGCATGACCAGGCGGGTCCGGCCGAGATCGAGCGCGAAGCTCCACCGGTACCGCACCGCCCGCCGCTGTTCGGGACCGTGCGCGAGGCCGGACTCCCGGTCGACCTGGTGACCGAAGTCGCGAAGTACGTCGGTGGCGTCCGCGGCGGCGGTCACCTTCGCGTAGAGCGGGTCGGCCACGACCTCCTTCGGGGCGAGGTTGCCGAGGTGCTGGTAGACCCAGTAGGAGGCCAGCCCGCTGCTGATGCGCTCGCTCCACCAGGGCTGGGCGCGGGCGTCGGCACGCCAGGCGGCGGAGGTGTTCCAGTCGTCCACGATCTCGTGGTCGTCGAAGATCATGACGCTCGGCACGGTGGAGAGCAGCCAGCGGGTCTCCGGGGCGCGCCACGACTCCAGGTAGAGCTTGGTGTACTCGTCGAAGCTGACCACCTGGTCGACCGGCGCGCCCACCGGCCGCCGGCGACGCCGCCGGAGTAGCCGCCGCACGGTCGGTGAGGTCTCGTCGGCATACACCTGGTCTCCGAGGAGCACCAGCAGGTCGGGCAGCTCCGCCGGGTCGGGGGTGGCGGCCAACCCGCGGGCGTACGCGTCGAGCGCGTCCGGGGGCAGCCGGTGGGCGGTGGCGTGCTGGGTGGATTCCCGGCACGAGCCAAACACCAGGCGTACCGGCTGGTCCCGGTCGTCGGCGGCCCGGGTGCGGATGACGCTGGGTCGGTCCGGGCCGGGCAGTGGCCAGACGGGCTCCCCGTCGAGCAGCACCTCGTAGCTGCTGGCGGTGTTGGGGGTCAGCCCGGAGACCACGACCAGGGCGTAGTGGTGCTGGTAGGCGGAGAAGGTGGGCGCGGTGCCGGTGGCGCCGTCGGCGGTACGGACGGTGACTGTCGCCGGGGCGCTGGTCTCCACCCAGATGGTGGCCTGCGTGCCGACCACCCGGCGGAGCAGTGGGCCGACGAGCAGGTCTGCGGCGGGCATGATGGGCCTCCCGATGAGCGTGTCGTCCCTGCTACCCGGTCGGCGGGCGCAGCGCTGGGCGCGGACGAGCCTATTGCCCACCGGCTTCCGGCGGGGGTGCGGTGGTGGAGACGCGATCGCTGGCGTCTGACAGGATTTCGGGCATGACGGATTACCTCCTCATCGCACTTGCCCTGCTCGGCGTGCTGATTCTCGGCACCGTCGGGCTGGTGGCGCCAAAGCTGCGTCGCCGTCGGGAGCCCCCGTTGCCGACGACGGAGGTCGAGACCCGCGCCGAGGAGGACCTCGCCGGACCGCCGGTCGAGGCGGCCGAGGCGGAGCCGCCCGTCGGGATCCTGGTCGAGCCGCCGCCGGCTCCCCCGGTGCAGGTGCCGGAGGTCCCGGTCGAGGTCCCGGTGGAGGTTCCGGAGCCGACCGCCGGCCGGTTGGTTCGGCTCCGCTCCCGGCTGTCCCGCTCGCAGAGCGTGTTCGGCAAGGGGCTGCTGGGCCTGCTCAGCCGGGACCGCCTCGACGAGGAGACCTGGGAGGAGATCGAGGAGAGCCTGATCACCGCGGATGTCGGCATCGACTCCACCCGGGAGATCGTTGACCGGCTCCGCGAGCGGACCCGGGTGCTCGGCACCCGCACCGTCGCTGAGCTGCGTACGCTGCTCGCCGCCGAGCTGGTCAACGCCCTCGACCCGGAGCTGGACCGGGCCCTGCACACGGCGCCGAAGGACGGCGTGCCGGCGGTGCTGTTGGTGGTGGGGGTCAACGGGGCCGGGAAGACCACCACCTGCGGCAAGGTCGCTCGGGTGCTGGTGGCCGATGGCCGGAGTGTGATCCTCGGCGCGGCCGACACGTTCCGCGCCGCCGCCGCGGACCAGCTGGAGACCTGGGCGGGCCGGGTCGGGGCGGAGACCGTTCGGGGCCCGGAGGGGGCCGATCCGGCCAGCGTCGCCTTCGACGCGGTCAAACGCGGGATCGAGACCGGGGTGGACACGGTGTTGGTCGACACCGCCGGCCGGCTCCAGAACAAGGTCGGCCTGATGGACGAGCTGGGCAAGGTCAAGCGGGTGGTGGAGAAGCACGGTCCGATCGATGAGACGCTGCTGATCCTCGACGCCACCACCGGCCAGAACGGTCTGGAGCAGGCGCGGGTCTTCACCGAGGCGGTGGACGTGACCGGCGTCGCGCTCACCAAGCTCGACGGCACCGCCAAGGGCGGCATTGTGATCTCCGTGCAGCGCAAGCTGGGCATCCCGGTGAAGCTGGTCGGCCTCGGCGAGGGCAAGGACGACCTGGCTCCGTTCGACCCCGCGCAGTTCGTGGACGCGTTGCTGGGGGCCGAGACCGGGCCGGACGCGTAACACCACGGTGATGACCAACAATCGCGCTCACCCCGGGTGGCGCGACCCACACCGCCCGACATCCCGCCTCGGGCGGCCCTACGTGATGGCCCAGGAGATCCCGCTGCGCGGCGGCAACGTGAGCACGGTGGTCCGGGTCGGGGACACGGTCCGGCGCAACACCGGCCCGTGGACACCGTCGGTGCACGCCCTGCTGCGGCACCTGGAGTATGTGGGCTTCACCGGCGCCCCTCGGGCGCTGGGGATGGATGAGCGTAACCGTGAGGTGTTGTCGTACCTGGAGGGGGAGTGCGGGGAGTACCCGCTGGCCCCGCACTGGGTCACCGACGAGGCGCTGGTGACGGTCGCCACGATGCTGCGGATGTTTCACGACGCGCAGTACGGCTTCGTCCTGCCAGAGGGTGCGGTGTGGCGTTCCTTCGGCCCGTCGCCGGAGAACGAGGTGATCTGCCACCACGATGCCGCCCCGCACAACGTCGTCTGGCGCCCGGACGGCACCCTCGGAATGATTGACTTCGATCTCGCCTCGCCGGGCTCCCGGATCTACGACGTCGCGTACGCGGCCTGGACTTGGGTGCCGATCTTCGCCGACCGAGACTCGATCACCCTCGGGTGGCGGCGTCCGGACCGGCCACGGCGACTGCGGCTCTTCGCCGACGCGTACGGGCTCATCCCGCGTGATCGGCATCGGCTGGTTCGTACCATCCGCAAGCGGATCGTTGACCACGTGGAGGGCATCCGGCGGATGGCCGCGGCCGGGGATCCGGCCTTCGTACGGATCGTCAACCGGGGGCACCTTCGCCGCCCGATGCGGGACCTGCGCCTGCTCGAGTACGAGCGGCACGCCCTGGAGGGCGCCCTGCGCTGACGGGTCGGCTGCCGCGACATCGTCCGTCCGGACAGGTCCGGCCTTCTTCACACGTACGAAACAGGCCGTCACCGCCTGGAAATCGATGGGTGACGCTGCGGGAAACAGGGAACGAGCAGGCTTCCGGGTAACCGGTGGACGGGCAGTGCTGCCTCGGAAGCCGTTAGGGAGGGAACTTCACCTTAGGAGGCCAGCGTGCCTGAAGCACCGACCATCGACACCGGCAACACCGCGTGGCTGCTGGTGTCGAGCGCGATCGTGCTGCTCATGACGCCCGGACTGGCGCTGTTCTACGGCGGCCTCAACCGGGCCAAGGGCGTCCTCAATATGATCATGATGAGCTTCTCCGCGATCGGGCTCGTCAGCATTCTCTGGTTGTTCTACGGCTTCTCCGCCGCTTTCGGTACGGATCAGGGTGGGGTCATCGGCGACCTCGGCCAGTACCTCGGCACCAAGACCTTCATGGCGGAGACCGACCTGTGGGGCGAGACCGGCATCCCGCTCTACGTCTTCATGGCGTTCCAGATGATGTTCGCTGTCATCACGGTCGCCCTGATCAGCGGTGCGATCTCGGACCGGGCCAAGTTCTCCGGCTGGCTGCTGTTCGTGGTCGGCTGGGCGAGTCTGGTCTACTTCCCGGTCGCACACTGGGTGTGGGGCGGCGGATTCATCGGTGCGGAACTCGGCGCACTCGACTTCGCCGGTGGCACCGCGGTGCACATCAACGCCGGGGCGGCGGCGCTGGCCCTGGTGCTGGTGCTGGGCCGGCGGCTCGGCTGGCCTCGGGAGACGATGAAGCCGCACAACGTCCCCATGGTCGCCCTCGGTGCCGGCCTGCTCTGGTTCGGCTGGTTCGGCTTCAACGCCGGCTCCGAGTTGACCGCGGACCTGACCACGGGGCTGGCCTTCGTCAACACCCAGGTGGCGACCGCCGCCGCCGTGCTCGGCTGGCTGCTGGTGGAGCGGGCGCGGGACGGCCGACCCACCCTGGTCGGTGCCTCCTCCGGCGCCATCGCCGGGCTGGTCGCGATCACCCCGGCCTGCGCCTTCATCACCCCGTGGGCCGCGGTGCTGCTCGGCCTGGTCGCCGGCGCGGTCTGTGCGTTGGCGGTGAGCCTGAAGTATCGGCTGGGCTTCGACGACTCGCTCGACGTCGTCGGCGTGCACTTCGTCGGTGGCTGGATCGGCTGCCTGTGGATCGGTCTCTTCGGCACGTCGTCGGTCAGCTCGCTGGTCAGCGACGAGGGCCTCTTCTACGGCGGCGGGCTGGCCCAGCTGGGCGTCCAGGCGCTCAGCGCGTTGATCGTCACCGGTTACTCCTTCGCGGTGGCGCTCGTCCTCGCCCTCGTCCTGGAGAAGACGATCGGCTTCCGGATCAGCAAGGAGGCCGAGGTTGAGGGGATCGACATCACCGAGCACGCCGAGAGCGGCTACGACCTCTCTCCCGCCGCCGGTTCCGCCGGTGGCGGCGCGTTCGCGGCGGCGGGCCTGGCCGGCGGGAAGCCGGCCGGGGAGAGCAGCGCCGCGGAGCAGGTCGCGTCGGCCTCGTCGGCGGGTGGTCGGCGGTGAGCGGCGGGCCCGCCGTCGAGCAGGTCACTGGTTAACGTTCCGGGAATGGAGGGGTTGGACATGAAGCTGGTGACCGCGGTCATCAAGCCATATCAGCTGGACGCGGTGAAGGAGGCCCTGCACGCGCTCGGTGTGGCCGGCCTGACCGTCAGCGAGGTCCAGGGCTACGGCCGCCAGAAGGGGCATACCGAGGTGTACCGGGGTGCCGAGTACACGGTGGAGTTTCTGCCCAAGATCCGGGTTGAGGTACTCACCGACGAGCTGGATGTCGACAAGATCGTCGACGCTGTCGTCGCCGCCGCCCGGACCGGCAAGATCGGTGACGGCAAGGTCTGGGTCACCGCGGTCGAGGAGGTCGTCCGGGTCCGTACCGGCGAACGCGGCCTCGACGCCGTCTAGGCGCCCCGCCGGCGGGAGTGGGCACCGATGACCTCGTTGACCAAGCAGCGTACGGCCGGACCGGACCTCCTCATCAACGAGGCCACCGGTGCTCCGGGCGGGATCGACGCCGCGGCGCGGGCGGCCCGGGCGGCGTCGATCGACGGTTGGCTCGCCGGGCTGCTGCCCGGGCGGGAAGGGGTCGCGCTGGTCGCGGTGGGCGGGCTCGGCCGTCGTCAGTGCGCCCCATACGGGGACCTTGATCTGCTGCTGCTGCACGCCGACGTACCCGAGGTGGACGAGCTGGCCGCCGGCATCTGGTATCCGGTCTGGGACGCCGGGCTGCGGCTCGACCACTCGGTACGAACCGTCCCCGAGGCCCACGCGGTCGCCCAGGATGATGTCCGGGTGGCTCTCGGCCTGCTTGACGCCCGCTTCGTCGCGGGTGACGAGGCGCTCGCCGACCAGCTTGTTCGCTCCGCCGCCGACCAGTGGCGACGTGGCGCGGTGCGCCGGCTGCCGGGGTTGCGCGAGCTGACCGAGGCGCGGTGGGCGGCCCACGGCGAGCTGGCCTTCCTGCTCGAGGGGGACCTCAAGGAAGCCGCCGGCGGGCTTCGCGACGTGGGGCTCCTCCGGGCGATCGCCCGCGCCGGCGTCACCACCGCCCTCCGGCCCGCGGTCCGCGCCGCCCACCTGCGGCTCCTGGACACCCGCGACGCACTGCACCTGCGGGTCGGTCGGCGGGTGGACCGGCTGGTCGCCCCGGAACGCGACGGGGTCGCCGCCCTGCTCGGGCTGCGCCAGCCGCGGACCGACGCGGCGGAGCCGGTGGACGAGGGGGACCTGCTGCTGCGCCGGGTCGCCAACGACGCCCGGACCGTCAGCCACGCCCTCGACGACGCCTTCCGGGCCGTCGACCGGCTCCGCGCCCGGCGCCGGGGCGCCGACCGCCGATCGCTGCGCCGGCCGGTGGCCCGGGACGTGGTCGAGCACGACGGTGAGCTGGTGCTCGCCCGCGCGGTGATCGGGGTACGCCCGGAGCCGAGCCTGTCCCTGCGGGTCGCGGCCGCGGCGGCGACCACCGGTCTGCCGATCGCGGCGGCCACCTGCGAGTGGCTGGCCGCCTACTGCCCGCCGCTGCCGACTCCCTGGCCCGCCGCGGCGCGCACCGCCCTGGTCACGCTCCTGGGCGCGGGGCCGGGGCTGGTGTCGGCGTGGGAGACCTGCGACCGGTACGGGCTGGTTGACGGCTGGCTGCCGGAGTGGACCCGGATCCGGAGCCTGCCACAGCACCACCCGGTGCACCGGTTCACCCTCGACCGGCACCTGGTGCAGACCGCGTACGAGGCCAGCCGCCGTACCCGGGAGGTGGACCGGCCGGACCTGCTGCTGCTCGGCGCCCTTCTGCACGACGTGGGCAAGGGGCTACCCGGTGACCACAGTCAGGTCGGTGCGCCGATCGCGGCGGCGGTCGCCGCTCGGATCGGCTTGCCCGCGGCCGAGGTGGCGCTGATCGGGCGGCTGGTCCGGCTGCACCTGCTCCTGCCCGAGGTGGCGACCCGGCGCGACCTCGCCGATCCGGTGACCGTCGCCGGCGTGGCGGCGAAGGTCGTCGACACCAGCACCCTGGAGCTGCTGCACGCCCTGGTCCGCGCCGACGCGGCGGCCACCGGCCCGGCCGCCTGGTCGCGCTGGAAGGAACGGCTCGTCGCCGAGCTGGTGGCCCGGGTCCGCACCACACTGGACACCGGCCGGTTGCCCGAGCCGCCCGTACCGGATCCGGCGTTGGTCGCCGGCCCGCTGCCGGTGGTCCGCCTGACCGGGGACGAGGTGGCGGTGGCGGCGGCCCACCGTGATGGCCTGCTCACGACGGTGGCCGGTTGCCTGGCCCTGCACCGGCTCGACGTGATCTCCGCGGACGCCTCGACGGTTTCCGGGCGGGCGCTGGTCGAGTTCCGGGTCCAACCCCGCTACGGCCTCGCGCCGGATCCGGTAGCACTCGGCGCCGACCTGCGCCGGGCCGTGACCGGGGACCGGTCGGTGATCCAGCGGCTGCGGGGGCGGGCCGTCGCCGCCGGTGGCGCGGGCCCCGCACCCCAGGTGCGGTGGTATCGGGAGGCGGCCACCGACGCGGTGGTGTTGGAGCTGCGGGCGGCCGACGCCGCCGCCCTGCTCTACCGGGTCAGCGCCGCGCTGGACGAGGTGGGAGTTCAGCTGCGGGCGGCGCGGATCTCCACCCTCGGCGCCGCCGTGGTGGACGCGTTTTACCTGGTCGGCACCGGGCCGGACGCCGAGGGCCAGGCTCGGATCTCCGCCGCCGTCCTGGCTGCGGCGCGATGAGGGGGGCGAATGCCGTCGGCCGGACGGTGGGTACGCGGGCGGCGCCGGGTGTGCCGGCCGGAAGCGGGTGTATCGCGGGCCGGATACCCTAGCGGTGGCGGGACAGTTCGTCCGGCCGTGCTCGTGCTCACCAGAACTCTGACAAACGGGATGTTCGCGTGTTTGACACCTTGAGTGACCGCCTGTCCGGGATCTTCACCAAGCTCCGCGGTAAGGGACGGCTCACCGACGCCGACATCGACGCCACCGCCCGCGAGATCCGCCTCGCGTTGCTGGAGGCGGACGTGGCGCTGCCGGTGGTCAAGGGCTTCATCGCGCGAGTCAAGGAGCGGGCGCGGGGCGCCGAGGTCTCCCAGGCGCTGAACCCGGCCCAGCAGATCGTCAAGATCGTCAACGAGGAGTTGGTCAACGTCCTCGGTGGCGAGGCGCGGCGGCTTCAGTTCGCCAAGCAGCCGCCGACCGTGATCATGCTGGCCGGTCTCCAGGGCTCCGGCAAGACCACGCTCGCCGGCAAGCTGGCCAGTTGGCTGCGCGGCCAGGGCCACCAGCCGCTGCTGGTCGCCGCCGACCTGCAGCGCCCCAACGCCGTCGGGCAGCTCCAGGTGCTCGGTGGTCGTGCCGGCGTCGAGGTGTACTCCCCGGAGCCGGGCAACGGCGTCGGCGACCCGGTGCAGGTGGCTCGTGCCTCGATCGAGCACGCCCGTCGGGCTGCCCGGGACATCGTCATCGTGGACACCGCCGGCCGCCTCGGTATCGACGCCGAGATGATGCAGCAGGCGGCCGACATCCGGGACGCGGTCAACCCGGACGAGGTCATCTTCGTCATCGACGCCATGGTCGGCCAGGACGCGGTGCGCACCGCGGAGGCGTTCCGGGACGGTGTCGGCATCACCGGCGTGGTCCTCTCCAAGCTTGACGGTGACGCCCGTGGTGGTGCCGCGTTGTCGGTCCGGGAGGTCACCGGCCAGCCGATCCTCTTCGCCTCCACCGGCGAGAAGCTGGAGGACTTCGATGTCTTCCACCCGGACCGGATGGCCAGCCGGATTCTCGGCATGGGCGATGTTCTCACCCTGATCGAGCAGGCCGAACAGGCCTTCGACGTCGATCAGAAAGAGAAGATGACCGCCAAGCTGATGGGCGGTGAGCAGTTCACCCTGGAGGACTTCCTCGACCAGCTCATCGCGGTTCGGCGGATGGGTCCGATCGCCAACGTGCTGGCCATGATGCCCGGCATGGGGCAGATGAAAGACCAGCTCGCCGAGGTGGATGACAAGCACTTCGACCGGGTCACCGCGATCATCCGGTCGATGACCCCAGCCGAGCGCACCAACCCGAAGATCATCAACGGTTCGCGTCGGGCCCGCATCGCCAACGGCTCCGGGGTCACCGTGATGGACGTCAACCAGCTACTCAACCGCTTCACCGACGCCCAGAAGATGATGAAGCAGATGGGCGGCATGATGGGGCTGCCCGGAGGGCGCCGAAAGGCGACCAAGTCGCCGAAGAACAAGCGCAAGGGCGGGAAAGGCGGCGGTCGGTCGCGGGCCGGCACGGGGGCGCGGGGCGGCTTCCCCGGTGGCATGCCGCAGCTGCCGCCCGGCCTGAACCCCGACGACCTGGCCGGCCAGGGGCTACCACCGGGATTCAAGCTCCCGAAGATCGACTTCAACAAGCTCGGCAAGGGGGATAAGCGCTCCCGCTGACCGGGTCGAAACGGGGCCAGGTCGGTGCTGGTCGCCGCTGAGCCGGCGCCGGCCGCGCCCCCTCGGTGGTGGCCGTCCCTGAGCCGGCGCCGGCCGTGGTCCGCCGACGGGCGGCCTGCCCGCACGCCCCGGCGGGCGATCAGGTAGGACTGAGCGTATGGCTTTGCACGTGCGCGGTGTGCTCCTGCCCGAAGACGAGGTCCGGGACGTCTGGCTGGTCGGTGACCGGGTGACCTTCCAGCCGGTGGCCGGCGCGGAGACCATCGCGGACGGTGGCTTCCTGCTCCCCGGCCTGACCGACGCGCACTGCCACATCGGCATCGCCCGGGGCGGGACGCCGATCACCTCGCTCGACCAGGCCCGCGAGCTGGCCCAGGTCAACCGCGACGTCGGGGTGCTGGCCATCCGGGACGCCGGCTCCCCGTACCCGTATCCGGAGCTCGATGACGCCCCGGACCTGCCGCGGCTGGCCCGGGCCGGCCGGCACGTCGCCCCGCCGAAGCGCTACCTGCGTGGCGTCGGGGTGGAGGTCGGCGCGGCGGAGGTGGCCGCGACCGTCACCGCGCAGGCCAACGCCGGCAACGGCTGGGTCAAGCTGGTCGGCGACTGGATCGATCGTGGCGTCGGTGACCTCGCCCCGGCCTGGGACGCGGAGACCATGACCGCCGCGGTTCGGGCCGCGCACGCCGCCGGGGCCCGCGCCGCGGTGCACACCTTCTCCGAGTCCGCCGTCGAGATCATGGTGCGGGCCGGGGTCGACTCGGTGGAACACGGCACCGGCCTGAGCCTGGACCTGGTCGACGTGATGGCCCGACAGGGCACCGCGCTCGTACCCACCATGATCAACATACGGACCTTCGGCGGCATCGCCGACCAGGCGCGGGCGAAGTTCCCCAGCTACGCCGACCACATGCTCGCCCTACGAGACCGCTTCCCCGAGGTGGTCCGCGCCGCCTACCAGGCCGGCGTGCCGATCTACGTCGGCACCGATGCCGGCGGTGGCATCGCGCACGGTCTGGCCGCCGAGGAGATGCTGCTGCTGCACGAAAAGGCCGGGATGCCCGCCGAGGAGGTCCTCGCCGCCGCCTCCTGGCGCGCCCGCGAGTGGCTCGGCTTCCCCGGCCTGGTCGAGGGGGGCCTGGCCGATCTGGTCGTCTACCCGCAGGATCCGCGGCGGGACCTCCGTGTCGTCCGGTCCCCCGCCCGGGTCGTCCTCCGCGGCCGGGTCCTGCGCTGATCTACCAGGGCGGGTCAGCGCTCCGCCGGTGGAGCGACCGCCCGCTGGCGGCGACCGCCCCGGCGGCACATAGGATGTGCGGTCATGGCGCGCGTGCTCACTCCCCGTGCGGAGGACTTCCCCCGCTGGTACCAGGACCTGATCGCCAAGGCGAAGCTGGCCGACAACGGCCCGGTCCGGGGGACCATGGTGATCCGACCAGCCGGCTACGCCATCTGGGAGCGGATGCAGGCCGAGATGGACAACCGGATCAAGGCTGCCGGCGCGGAGAACGCGTACTTCCCGCTCTTCATCCCGGAGGGCCACCTTAAGCGCGAGGCCGAGCACGTCGAGGGCTTCTCGCCGGAGTTGGCGGTCGTTACCCACGGCGGCGGCAAGCAGCTCGCCGAGCCGGTCGTGGTGCGCCCGACCAGCGAGACCGTCATCGGTGAGTTCATGGCCAAGTGGGTCGACTCGTACCGGGACCTGCCGTTGCTGCTCAACCAGTGGGCGAACGTGGTCCGCTGGGAGCTGCGTCCCCGCATCTTCCTGCGGACCAGCGAGTTCCTCTGGCAGGAGGGGCACACCGCGCACACGACCCGCGAGGACGCCCGCGCCTACGCGCGACGGATTCTGCACGAGGCGTACGAGGACCTGATGGTCAACGTCCTCGCCATCCCGGTGCAGGTGGGCCTCAAGACCGCCCGGGAGCGGTTCGCCGGCGCGACCGCCACCTACACCCTCGAAGGCATGATGGGCGATGGCAAGGCGCTCCAGCTGGGCACCAGCCACGAGCTGGGGCAGAACTTCGGCCGGGCCTTTGACATCAGCTACACCTCGGCCGAGGGAGGTCGGGAGCATGCCTGGACCACCTCGTGGGGCACCTCCACCCGAATGCTCGGTGGTCTGATCATGTGCCACGGTGACGACAACGGCCTGCGGGTGCCGCCGAAGCTCGCGCCGGTCCAGGCGTACGTGATGGTCGTCAAGGACGGCGAGGGGGTCGGCGAGGCCGCGACGCGGCTGCACGACGCGCTGCGGGATGCCGGCGTCCGGGTCGCCCTCGACGACCGGACCGACACCCCCTTCGGGCGTCGCGCGGTCGACGCGGAGCTGCGCGGCTACCCGATCCGCGTCGAGATCGGCCCCCGGGACCTGGCCGCGGGGAACGCGGTCGTGGTCCGGCGGACGGACGGCTCGAAGTCCCCGGTTCCGGTGGCCGACGTGGTCGGCGTGGT
The DNA here is from genome assembly GCF_000484695.1 of Salinispora cortesiana. Taxonomy (GTDB): domain Bacteria; phylum Actinomycetota; class Actinomycetes; order Mycobacteriales; family Micromonosporaceae; genus Micromonospora; species Micromonospora cortesiana. The sequence goes on from NZ_AXVR01000022.1 coordinate 18,788, forward strand.
GCGTGCGGCGCTCGAGGCCGACCAGCAGGCGCTGCACGACCAGGCGCTCGCCAGGCGGCAGGCGCGGACCAGCGAGGTGGGGACGCTGGCCGAGGCGATCGAGGCGGCAGCGACGGGCTGGGCCCGGGTGCCGTGGTCGGTGGTCGGCGCCAAGGGCGAGGCGGAGGCGAACGCCCAGGGTGTCACCGTGCGGTGCCTGATCCGGGCCGATGGCTCGGTGCCGGACAGCGAGGACGAGCCGGATCTGGTCGCCATCCTGTCCCGGGCCTACTGAACTGCGCCCGCACGGGTCGGTACGCCATCGACCCGTGCCTACCCGGTCCTGCCCGGTCCGACCCGTGCCTGCCCGGTCCGACCCGAGCTGGCTCGGGCGCACAGATGGGGCAGCTCGACAGCGAGCGGAGCGAACCGGGCCACCGGCGTTCCAACCGGTCGTCGGTCGGGTGGGGCTCGGCGATCCAACCGACCGTCGGCGGGCGGTAGGGTCGGGCAGGTGAGGTTCGAACCTGGGCGGTTGGTGGTGCACCGCAACGTGCGGCGGGGGCGGATCGGTTGGGTTCGTCCGGCGCGCGTGGTCAGCGATGACGACCGGGGGCTGCTGCTGTGGATCCCCCGAGGCTCACTGGTGGCCAGCGAGACCACCGACACCGGGCTCGGGATGCGGGCGATTCCGTTCGCCGAGTGGATCGTCTCGGCGTACCGGCTGACGCCGGCGCGGTGGCAGGGGCCACCCCTGCTGAAGTTCCTGCCGGTCGGGGCCGCGCACTCGGTCTGGTTGTTCCAGGACGAGCAAGGGCATTTCGCCCATTGGTACGTCAACCTCGAGGAGCCCGGTGTTCGCTGGGACGACGGTGGGCTCGCCGGCGTTGACGTGGTGGACCAGGATCTTGACGTGCTGATTCACGCGGACCGTCGCTGGGAGTGGAAGGACGAGGACGAGTTCGCCGAGCGGCTCGACTTCCCGGAGCACTACTGGGTGCCCGACCCGGACGCGGTCCGGGCCGAGGGGAAGCGGGTGATCGCCCGGGCCGAGGCGGGGGAGTTCCCGTTCGACGGCACCTGGTGTGACTTCGTGCCGCCGGTCGAGTGGACGGCCCCGCTGGACCTGCCGCCCGGGTGGGACCGGCCGCCGGCGCGCTGACGGCGTCTACTCGGCCGTCGGAACCGATGGCGCCCGCTCGGCCGCCGGAACTGACGGCACCACTCGGCCGCCGGAACCAACCGCCGCGAGCCGGGTCGGCCCACCCCGACCGAATCGGTGTGCTCCTCGTCATAGTCGAATGGTGCGCCGGGGCCGGTCCGATGTGAGGCTTCCCGGTCCGATCTGGCAGAATGGCTGGCTGGTATCCGGCGTGGGTCCGGCGCCCTCTACCCGGGCACCACGTCAGTCCACCCGAGCAGTCTCCGGCCCAACCCCACTGTGCCGGAGTGCGCGCTCACCCGTGCACCGCCCGTCCAGGGGCGGTGGAAACAACAGGAGCGAAAACACTGTGGCCGTAAAGATCCGGCTCCTGCGGATGGGCAAGATCCGCAACCCGCAGTACCGCATCGTCATCGCCGACTCGCGTACCAAGCGTGACGGCCGGGCGATCGAGTTCGTCGGGATCTACCAGCCGAAGCACGACCCTTCGGTGATCGAGGTCAAGTCGGACCGGGTGCAGTACTGGCTCTCCGTGGGCGCGCAGCCGAGCGAGGCGGTGCAGCGCCTGCTGGAGAAGACCGGTGACTGGCAGAAGTTCAAGGGCCTGCCGGCCCCCGAGCCGCTGAAGGTCGCCCCCGAGCGGGTTGACCGCAAGGCGGCCTACGAGGCTGAGGCGAAGGCTGCCGCCGGTCTGGCGGAGGCCCCGGCCAAGCCGGCCAAGAAGGCCGCCAAGGCCGAGGCGGCGCCGAAGGCCGACGAGGCGGCGCCGAAGACCGAGGAGCAGGCCGGTGCGGGCTCCGGCGAGCAGGCCTGACGTGGCACTTCGTCCGGCGCTGGAGCATCTGGTCAAGGGCATCGTCGACAACCCCGACGATGTCCGGGTCCGGCTGGTCGATTCCCGGCGGGGCAAGCGGCTCGAGGTCCGCGTGCACCCGGAGGACCTCGGCACGGTGATCGGGCGGTCCGGGCGGACCGCGAAGGCGCTGCGCCAGGTCATCGGTTCCATCGGTGGACGCGGCGTACGCGTCGACATCGTCGACTCGTACTGATGCTCGTCGTCGGCAGGATCGGCAAACCGCACGGGATCCGCGGTGAGGTGACCGTGGAGGTGCGGACCGACGAACCTGAGACGCGGTTCGCCCCGGGCTCGGTGCTGCGCACCGAGCCCGGGGCGAACGTGCCCGCCCACCCCGGCGCGTACCGGGTGCCGGGTGAACTGACCGTCGAGGCATCGCGGTGGCATCAGGGGCGGATGCTGCTGGTCGCCTTCGAGGGTGTGCTCGACCGCAACGTCGCCGAGGCACTCCGCGGCACCCTCGTCGGGGTGGACCGCGCTGACGTGGCCCCGCCGACGGACCCGGAGGAGTTCCACGACCACCAACTGGTCGGCCTGGCCGTGGTCACCCCGGCTGGGGAACGGCTGGGGGATATCGCCCGGATCGACCACGCCCCCGCCGCGGACCTGTTGGTGCTGCGCCGTCCCGGCCGCCGGGACGTGTTGATTCCGTTCGTCCAGGCGATCGTTCCCGAGGTTGATCTCGCCGGCGGTCGCGTGGTCGTGGATCCGCCCGGCGGCTTGCTCGACCTCTGACCGGGCAGTCTGGCCCGCACAGCTGTTGGAGCCCCCGCAATGCGCGTTGACGTCGTGTCGATCTTCCCGGAGTACTTCGCTCCGCTGGACCTGTCGTTGATCGGCAGGGCCCGAGCCAGCGGCACCCTCCAGTTGGCCGTGCACGACCTCCGTACCTGGACCCACGACGTGCACCGGACGGTCGACGACACGCCGTACGGCGGGGGGCCGGGGATGGTGATGCGGCCGGAGCCGTGGGGAGAGGCGCTGGACGCGCTCGCCCCGCCAGGAGGTAGCCCGCCCCGGCTGCTGGTGCCGACGCCGACCGGTGTTCCGTTCACCCAGGCGCTGGCCCACGAACTGGCCGCCGAGCCGCACCTGCTCTTCGCCTGTGGCCGGTACGAGGGGATTGACCAGCGGGTGTTTGCGCACGCCGCGAGTCGGATGTCGGTCACCGAGGTCTCCCTCGGTGATTATGTGCTCTTCGGCGGTGAGGTGGCGGTGCTGGTGATCCTGGAGGCGGTGACCCGACTGTTGCCCGGGGTGCTCGGCAACGTTGGCTCGTTGGACGACGAGTCGCACGCCCACGGGCTGCTGGAGGCGCCGATGTACACCAAGCCGGCTGCCTGGCGGGGCCAGGAGGTGCCGGCGGTGCTTCGCTCCGGCGACCACGGGAAGATCGCCCGTTGGCGCCGGGATGAGGCCCTGGTGCGGACGGTCGCCCGGCGTCCCGACATGATCGCCGCGCTGGCTCCGGAGCGCCTGGACCGGCAGGACCGGGCGACGTTGGAGCGGGCCGGGTTCCCGGCAATCCCCGGCGATGTGGCAAAATAAGGGGTTGCCGCAGTCAACCGCGCCGCGGATGGCTGCGAGGACCCTCGACCGGGGCCGGCGAGTGCCGGCGACCATCCGGGGGTCAGAATCACCCATTCGCGCATCGACTGACGATGCGCCGTGAGCCTCGCGAGGACGCAGCGATGAACATCCTGGACGCGCTTGACGCCCAGTCGAAGCGGACCGACGTTCCCGATTTCCGCGCCGGTGACACCGTCAAGGTGCACGCACGGGTCGTCGAGGGAAACCGGTCCCGGGTCCAGATTTTCCAGGGCGTCGTCATCCGTCGTCAGGGTGACGGTCTGCGGGAGACCTTCCTGGTCCGCAAGATCAGCTTTGGGGTGGGGGTCGAGCGCACCTACCCGATCAACAGCCCGGCCATCGACCGCATCGAGGTCGTGACCCGCGGTGATGTCCGGAGGGCCAAGCTCTACTACCTCCGTGAGCTGCGCGGCAAGAAGGCGAAGATCAAGGAGAAGCGGGAGAAGCAGCCGAGCTGAATCGTGCTGCACCACCCGTCCTGAGCTGCGCGTATGGTGTACGAACCGGAGGGCACCATCCGGGACGTGCCAGCGCAGCCGGATGCCCCCGTCCAGTGACGGGGCAGGTGTCCACTGCCGTCCGGAGGCCTCGACCAGGTCCCCGGGCGGTAGTGTCGTTTCTGCGGACCGGGGAGGCGTGGTGCGGACGCGCGACGAGGACGGCACGGTCGATCCACGCCGTCGCCGAGCCCGGCGACGCCGTCGCCCGTTGCCGCTCTGGCAGGAGCTGCCGCTGCTGCTGACGGTCACCTTCTGCCTCGCGGTGCTGATCCGGACCTTCCTGCTTCAGGTGTTCTTCATCCCGTCCGGCTCGATGACCGAGACGCTGCTCGTCGGGGACCGGGTGCTGGTCAACAAGGTCGTCTACGACGTACGGGACCCGCTGCGGGGTGAGGTGGTGGTCTTCCGTGGCCCCGAGCGGTGGGCCGCCCAGCTCGACGAGGAGCCCGACCCCGGATTCCTGCGCCGGCTCACCGCCACCTTCGGCGACCTGGTGGGAGTCGGCAGCCCCGGCGAGAAGGACTTCATCAAGCGGGTCATCGGGTTGCCGGGCGACCGGGTGAGCTGCTGCGACGAGCAGGGGCGGGTGCTCGTCAACGGCATCGCCCTCAACGAGCCGTACGTGTGGCGCGACTCGCCGGTGGACCTTCCGCCGAACCAGGGAGAGTGCCGCGCGCGTCGCTTCGACGAGGTGATCGTCCCACCCGGGCAGCTCTTCGTGCTGGGCGATCACCGGTTGGTCTCCCAGGACGCCCGGTGTCAGGGCCCGGTGCCGATCGACAATGTGGTCGGACGGGCGGTCGGCGTGGTGTGGCCACCGTCGCGGTGGGGTGCACTCTCCACTCCGGAGGTCTTCGCGAACGTTCCGGCGCCGGCGGGTTCCCCGACCAGCGGACCACCGCCGGTGGGGCCGAGCCCCGACGGTGGCGTGCTGCTGCTCCTTCCGCTTCCGGCCGCGTGGCTCAGTTCCCGCGCGTTCCGTCCAGTGCCGCGCAGCTCGGCAACGTAGGCTCCATTCCGTGATTGACGAGCAGACCGACAAGTCCCGCAACTCCTTCTGGAAGGAGCTGCCAATCCTCCTGGGCGTGGCGATTCTGGTCGCGGTGCTGGTGCGTGCCTTTGTGTTGCAGACCTTCTTCATCCCGTCGCCGTCGATGGAGAACACGCTCCAGATCGACGATCGGGTGCTGGTCAACAAACTGGTGTACGACTTTCGCTCGCCGAAACGAGGCGAGGTAGTCGTCTTCAAGGCGCCGACCTCGTGGAGCGGTAACCCGGACGGGGAGGACTTCATCAAGCGGGTCATCGGCATCGGCGGCGACCACGTGGTCTGCTGCGACGAACAGGGGCGGATCACGATCAATGGCGTTGCCCTGGACGAGCCGTACCTCTACTCCGTCGGCGGCGAGCGGGACCAGCCCGCTGACCAGGACTTTGATATCACCGTTCCGCGGGGGCGGCTGTGGGTGATGGGCGACCACCGTTCGGCCTCGGGCGACTCGTTGCAGCACTGGCAGCAGTCGGGGGAGGACGTCCACGAGGCGACCATCCCCGAGGATCGTCTCGTCGGCCGTGCCTTCACGATCTTCTGGCCGCTGGACCGGGCGCGCTGGCTGAGCGTCCCCGAGCAGTACGGCCCCATTCCCCGGCCCGGAACCTGAGCCGGTGGGCCGGGTAGGCCCGGTAGGCGATGGCGAGGGCGTCTGGCAGGCTGGGACGGTGACCGTCGCCCACGCCCTCCGTCGCCCCACCCGGGTGCTGCTTGTCGCCGTGCCCGGCCGTCTCCTGGTCGTCGAGCCGGGGGCGAGCGCGGACCGGGGTGGGTCATGCTGACGCCGCCGCGTACCGTCGTCCGCCGCGACGGCGGGCTCTACGCGCTGGAACGTGCCCTGCAACGACGCGGATTTCGGCAGGTGGCCGGCGCCGACGAGGCCGGCCGGGGCGCCTGTGCCGGCCCCCTGGTGGCCGCCGCCGCCATCCTGCCCCCGGGGCGGCGCGGGGAGGTCGACGGACTCGCCGACTCCAAGCTGCTCACCCCGGCCAGCCGAGAGCGGGTGTATGCGGAGGTCGTCGCTCGGGCGTCGGCGTACGCGGTGGTGGTGATCCCGGCGGCGGAGGTGGACCTGCGCGGACTGCATGTCTGCAATCTGGCGGCGATGCGTCGCGCGCTGGCGTCGTTGGCGACGCGGCCGGAGTACGTGCTGACCGACGGCTTCGGGGTGGACGGGCTGGACGTGCCCGGGTTGGCGGTCTGGAAGGGCGACCGGGTGGCGGCCTGTGTCGCGGCAGCCAGCGTGCTGGCCAAGGTCACCCGAGATCGGATCATGGTGGAGCTGGACCTGGAGTTCCCCGGCTACGGGTTCGCGGAGCACAAGGGCTACATCACCGCCGAGCACTCGGCTGCGCTGCGGGAACGCGGGCCGTGCCCGGAACACCGTTTCTCGTACGTCAACGTCGCGGCTGTCTCCGGCCGACATGGGGCCCCGCCCCGGGCCCGCCGACCGCTGGTCGCCGCGGCCGACGAGGCGATGGAACGCGCTGGGGTGGTAAAGGGTACCGTCGGCGTGGCGTTGGGCGAGCGGCCCTGGGCTGCGGCGTCGGTGGGGAATGATGTGGCCATGGAAGGCGGGATGGGATGAGCGCGGAAGATCTCGAAAAGTACGAGACGGAGATGGAGCTGCAGCTCTACCGGGAGTACCGCGACATTGTCCGCCAGTTCTCCTACGTCGTGGAGACCGAGCGTCGGTTCTATCTGGCGAACCAGGTCGACCTGCACGTGCGTAACTCGGACGGTGAGGTCTACTTCGAGGTCGAGATGCACGACGCCTGGGTGTGGGACATGTATCGTCCTGCCCGGTTCGTTAAGAACGTCCGAGTAATGACGTTCAAGGATGTCAATGTAGAAGAGTTGGAGAAGCCGGATATCTCGCTGCCGGCCGACTCTGGCTTCGGCAACTGACCTCCGGACCACGCTGACCCTCCCGTCCCCTCCCCAGCGGGACCAGCTTCCGTCGCCCCGACCGCACGTCACCCCGATCCCATCAGCGGCCCAGGCCAGCCTCGTTTAGCAGATCGAATCACTCCCCGCGCTCCCTCCACAGCGTTGCGGCTATCCACAGGTGAGCTGGGCGGGGGTGACCCACCGACCGGTTGTCCGGGCAGGCTGCCGCCATGGAGCCGTCCCCGATCCTCGCCTTCGTGCTCAGCGCCGGGCTGGTCACCACGCCCGCCGTGCCCGCGTCACCGGTGGTTGGGCCCAGGCCGCTGTTGGTGGGTCCCCCGCCGCCGGCGGTTGGGCCCATGCCGTCGTTGAGTGGGTCCATGTTGCTCGGGGTCGGTTCCACGCCGGCTGTGGCCGGTTCGCCGTCCCCCGGGGTGCTGCCGGCCTTTCGGTGGCCGCTGTCCGGGGAGCCGCCGGTCGTGCGACGGTTTGACCCACCGCCGCAGCCCTGGTTTCCCGGTCACCGCGGCGTTGACCTGGCAGCCGACGCCGGCGCGCCAGTGCTGGCAGCGGGCGATGGTGTGGTCACCTTCGCCGGTGTCGTGGCTGGCCGGCCGGTGCTCACCGTGACCCACGCCGCCGGGCTGCGGACCACCTATGAGCCGGTGCGCTCCGATGTCGAGGTTGGCGCGCCGGTCCTGGCCGGAGTGCCGATCGGTCGGCTGCGGGCCGGGCACCCGAGCTGCCTGGCCGCGGCCTGCCTGCACTGGGGCCTGAGACGCGGCGACACCTATCTGGACCCGTTGGCGCTGCTCGGTCGGGGGCCGGTGCGGCTGCTGCCACTCGGCGGTGCGCTCAGTAGCGGACATGCCAACCAGTGAGTCGGCGTCCGAGTGTTTGGAGGGTGTTTTCAGTTGTTTTGGTCAAGTAGTAAACTTCAATGCCTAATGAGGTGTATTGACGGTGTAAGCAAGTTGTAGAAGTGAGAGATCACTTAATAATTGTTTATCGGCATTTTAGTCGGACCTCGCATTGTGTAGTTGCGAGCAATCCATTCTTCCGTTTTCTGGACCGTTCGTACTCACCCTTTGTAGTTCTTCTTGCGCTTTGGGGAAGGTGTTCCTAAGGTCCTGTTCGCAAACGTGAAGATCGTGCGGGGGAGGGTCTGTGGCGCGTCGGATGACGGCCGCGGTTCGTTCGTGCCTGGTTGTGAGTGTCGCCGTGTTGACGGTGGCCGGGTTGGCGGGCGTGCCGGGTGAACCAGCGGAGTTCCTGGCTGCGGGACCGGATGGTGTGACGGGTGGCGTGGAGAGTCGCTCGGACGAGGCGGTCTCCCTGCGGGCTGCCCGTGAGAGTGGCCAGCCGGTGCGGGTGGAGAGTCTGACTTCGGCAACAACCGAGGTGTACGCGCTGCCGACGGGGCAGTTCCGGGCGGACATCGCCGCCGGCGTGCAGCGCTTCCGCAGGGACGGGAAGTGGGTCCGAGTAGACCTGACACTGCAGGCGCGACCGGACGGCTCGGTGCGGCCCGTGGCCCATCCGAACGATCTTTGGATCTCTGGTGCCAAGGGCGCGGGTGAGCAGGATCTCGCGGTGGTGGGCGCCGGGGAGAGCCGGGTGGTGATGGGTTGGTCTGGTGCCTTGCCCACGCCGGTGTTGGAGGCGAATCGGGCGACTTATCCGGACGCTCGGCCTGGGGTTGATTTGGTGGTGGAGGCGACCCGCCTCGGGTTTGAGCAGTTCCTCGTGGTCAAGAACCGAGCTGCCCTGATCCATGTGGATGAGGTTGACTATGTGTTCTCTGGTTCTGGTGTGGAGTCGTCGTCGCGTGGTGTGGATGGTTCGGTCCTGCTGAGGGATCGTGCGGGTGAGCAGAGGGCGCGTATCCCCGCTCCGCTGATGTGGGATGCGCGGAAGGACATTGTTGGTAGTCCTGTTAACGAAAAGCGGGTCCGCACGGATGTTGTCGATCGGGGAGGTCGGGTCGAGCTGACGCTGGCCCCGGACATGGGCTGGCTGCGTAGTGCCGCCACGGAGTATCCGGTGACGATTGACCCAACGGTCAATCCGCTGGGGACGACGTTCGACACGTACGTGCGGGAGACCGTGACCAGCGATCAAAACCAGCGGAGCGACTTGCAGGTCGGGCTGTTGGCGACCACCCCGACGGAACTGACGCGCTCGTTCCTCACCTGGGATACGACGGTGCTCGTCGGTAAGCAGATCACCGCGTCCACGGTGTCGTTCTGGAACTGGTGGTCAGACACCTGCACCCCCACGCCGTGGGAGATTTGGACGACGGGGACGTCGACCTATACGACCACGTTCACGAACCAGCCGGAGTGGTTCACCAAGGAAGCTACCTCGACAGAAACGCACGGTTCGTTCGACTGCAGTGATGCGTGGGCGACGATTGATGGTAAGAGTTTCTTCCAGCGGGCCGCCACGGCGAACAAGACCCGGGCGGGTATGGGGATCCGCGCGACTGACGAGACGGACACCTCCGGTTTCAAGCAGTTCCGGTCCCGGGAGGGCGCCAACCCCTCGCAGGACCCGAAGGCGTCGGTGACCTACAACTCGTGGCCGACGATGGAGTCCCGGTCAACCGTTCCCGCCACCAGCTGCGTGACCGGCTCAGATCGTCCGCTGGTGGACACGCTCACCCCGCAGTTCAAGGCCACTGTCTCGGACGGGGACGGAACGGCGATGACGGTCACCTTCGAATGGTGGGCGATGAATGTCGACCGACCGGTCGGCTCGGTCAGCTTCAACAATGTGGCGTCCGGTGCCACGGCGGCGACGACGGTCCCGGCCGGTGATTTCGTGGACGGTGGCATCTATCGCTGGCGGGTGAAGGCCGCAGATGGTGTTTCCGGCAGCGATGTCTGGTCGTCATTCTGCGAGATGCAGGTCTACACCACGGATGCCCCGGTGACCGGTTGTGTCGGCGGTACCGACAGCGACTTCAACGGGGATGGTATTGCTGACATCGCTATCGCCGACCCGGAAGCGGCCGTCGAGGGGCAGGAGAAGGCGGGTCACATCCGGGTGGTGTACGGCGGCGGCACGGTCGAAACGTTGCATGAGGGCAACTCCCAGGTGTCGGGCGCGGTCGGAGCAGGTGACCAGTTCGGGTATTCCGTGTCGGCGTATGACGCGAACAACGACGGCTGTACTGACCTCGCGGTCGGGGTTCCCTTCGAGGATCTGACGGCAACGGACGATGCGGGCGTCACGTACGTCCTGCTCGGTACGCCGAACGGACTCGCGCAGGGGCCCGCGTCGTTGACCTTCCACCAGGGTGCGGGTGACACGCCCGATCAGGCCGAGGTTGACGATCACTTCGGGTTCGCTGTGGCTGGTGCGCGTTCCCTTACCGGGGAGCCCTATCTTGTGGTCGGGACCCCGGGCGAGGACGTCGGCGACACGGTTGACGCCGGTGTGGCGCACTACTTCCGCGGAAATCTCAACGTGCTCTTCCAGTCCGGGGAGCTCATCCCGGGCGTGGTCGAGCAGGACGACCGTGTGGGCTACGCGGTGGCGGCATCGTCCAATCACTTCGCCATCGGCTCCCCGGGCGAGGCGATCGGTCCTGAGGCGTTCGCGGGAGCTGTCTGCGTGTTCAGCAGCTACGAGTTGGTCGAGGGTAAGCCGAAACTGGCGGTTAATTTTCACCAGAGTGCCGCCAATGTGTCGGACGTGGCAGAGGCCAACGACCTCTTCGGTAAATCGATTTCGATCGCGCCCTACCGGCCGGCTGGTGCCGCGGCCGACCAGGCGGACTCGCTGCTAGTGGTCGGGGTTCCTGGTGAGGACATCACCGTCGAAGAATCCAACACCGTGGTCGCGGACGCGGGTCTGGTACACCGGTTCCACGTCACCGGCGACGCGACCCGCACGGAGCTGCCCGCGCTCACCTACGCCCTGGAGGAGGGCGCCTACCTGGGTGAGGAAGTCGCTGTGGTGAATACCGAGCCGGCCAGCGACGACACGAACGACACCATGTTCCTGGCCGTCGGCGCTCCCGGTGCGGACACGGATGACTTGCTTGACGCGGGTCGCGTACTGGTGTTCCCCGCGCTGGCTGACCCGATCGGCACGCCGACAACGATTCACCGCGAAGCCGCCAGCCTGCCCGGCAGCGCCGTGACGCAGGAGTTGATCGGCGCCAGCCTGGGGGCCATCTCGCAACAGTTGTACGTCGGTACTCCGTACCGCGATCCGGCGGTATACGGATTCGCCTGGTCCAGCCTGGCGGCCGGCGCGGCGTCGCCGAGCACTACCTGGCAACCCGGTCAGGGCGGAATTCCCGCCGGTGGCACCGCCTTCGGCGCGGCGATCGGGTGACGGCACACATGACAACGCAGAGTTCACCGGGGGAGGAACGTACGGTGGTTCGTCGCAGGCGTCGGCGGGACGGGCTGTTCAGGGTCGGGCTGGTGGCCGGCATGGTCGGCCTGCTGTCCGGGATGGTGTTCGTGCAGCCGCCCGAGGCGGTGCCGTTGATCCCGACCGCCGCGTTGGCGGAGGAGCCGGTCCGGGACACCGAGGCGGAAGCGCTGGTAGCGGCGAAAGAGCTCGACCAGCCGGTGGAGGTGCTGGCACTCCGCACGGAGTACCGCGACGTGTTCGCGCAGCCAGACGGGACGCTGATCGCCAACGACTACACCCAGCCGGTTCGGGTGACGCAGGGCGACAGCTGGGTCCCCGCCGACGCGACGTTGGTGGCCCAGCCGGATGGCTCGTACGGTCCGAGCGCGGCGTTGCTCGGCATCCAGCTCTCCCCGGGCGGCGACGTGCCACTGACGGTGGCGATCCGGGATCAGAAGAGCATGACCCTGACCTGGCCGCACGGTCCGCTACCCGAGCCGGTCGTGGTGGACAGCCAGGCGACGTATCCGGACGTGCTTCCGGACGTGGACCTGGTCACGAACGTGACGGTCGAGGGCTTCTCCCACGTACTGGTCGTCAAGACCCCGGAGGCGGCCGAGCTTCCCGAACTGCAGGACCTTCGGCTCGGTGTCACCACGGTCGGGTTGACGATCGAGGAAACCCCGGAGGGAGGCGTGGTGGCGTTGGACCCGGCCACCAACAACCCGGTCCTGCAGGCTGACGCACCGACCATGTGGGACAGCGGACCCCAGGAGGGCGGTGGGGTGCTGGCCACCGAGGCCCTGTCTTCCGCCAGCGATACCTCCACCGATCCTGGTGCGGCTTCCGCGCAGGGCCCGGGTGACACGTCGAAAGTGGCGCCGGTCGAGCTCGAATACACGGAGAACATGCTGACGCTGACTCCGGATCAGGGCATGTTGACCGACCCGGCGACGTCTTTTCCGCTCTACATCGACCCGGTCTGGCAGAGCAGCACCAACAGCGGTTGGGCGATGGTCGACAGCGGCTACCCCAACGAGGAGTACTGGAAGTTCGACACCAAGCGGCACGAACGAATCGGGCGCTGCCCCAGCTCGTGCTACAACTCCAAGGTCAAGCGGCTGTTCTACCGGCTCGCCACCCCGTACTCGGGCCGGACGATCCTGCAGGCAGAGTTCAGGGTGACGTTGCAGCACGTCTACAACAGCACGGCCCGAGCGGCCGCGCTCTACGTGATGCCAGCCGGGATCAGCTCCTCCACCAACTGGAACAACCAGCCCGGTGGCTCTGGTTGGTCCGGAGCGACGCACCTCGCCACCAACTCCCCAACCAAGACCCAGTCGAGTTGCACGTCCACCAACCAGAACACGGAGTGGAACGCGAAAGCCGCCGTGGAGCTGGCAGCGAAGAACGGGTGGAGCACGGTGACCCTCGGGATGCGATCGGTCAACGAGACCAGTGGGTTGCACACGAAGCGGTTCTGCGACAACGGGTCCTCTCCGTGCAGTACAACCGGGCACCCCTGATCGCGAACGAGAACGAGCTCACCATGTCTCCAGGTGGGCAGTGCGTCTACGGTGCGGGCGCCCCCTATGTGGACGTACCGCCGCGGCTGAACGCGGTGCTGCGGGATCCGGACCACTCCTCGGCGCACACCGAGCAGATCAAGGCCCAGTTCAAGGTGACCTGGACGCCGAGCGGTGGGACGGCGCAGTCGCGTAGTTACATCACACCGTTGAAGGCCAGCGGATCGGTCTTCTCATACACGGTGCCGAGCGACATCGCAGAGAATGTGCCTATCTCGTGGGAGGTACGGGCCAGCGACAACACCAGCTGGGGTCCGTGGAGCAGCGACGGCTCCCGCAATGTCTGCCAGTTCCGGTACGACAAGTCGAGCCCGAGCCCACCGGACGTGGACTCCGCGGTGTATCTGCCGCAGGACGCGGCGGACAACGGGACGGGGGACGCCCCACTATGTATCGAAAGTGACGAGTGGCTGGGTTCGATCGGTATCCCGGGCAGCTTCACCTTCGACTCCGCCGCCACGGACGTGGTGGAGTACCGGTACGGCTTCAACACCAACCCGGTGCCGGGAGTGAACGTGCTGGTGCCGGAGACCGACGGCGGGCCGGTGACTTTGACCGACTGGTACCCGGACAGGGAGGGCCCACGGACGATCAACGTCCAGGCCATTGACCGCGCTGGCCGGTCGAGCACCATCGCCTCCTGCACCTTCCGGGTGGGTAAGCGGCCGCCGACCGCTGCCTGGGCCCTCGGCGAGGTCGCCGGCCAGGACATGGCGGACGACGCGCTCGGCGGCAACGACGCCTCCGTTGGTAGCGGCGTCACCTTTGGTGTGGAGGGGCCGGGCGGCGCCTCCGACACGGCGGCCCAACTCGACGGGACGAGCGCCGGCTATCTCACCACGGCGAGCAGCGTGTTGACCGATACCTCTACCAGTTTCACGGTCAGCGGCTGGTTCAAGGTCGATGATCCCTCCCGCCAGCAGGTGGCGGTGAGCCAGGACGGCACCGGTGAGCCGGGATTCGCGCTGGGGGTGCGGAACGGGGCCTGGTTCTTCTGGGTACCGACCACCGAGGTCAACTCGCTCGGTCGGTGGGAGGTGACCGCCGAGGCGGCCACCACTGACTGGACCTACGTCACGGCGATCTTCGACGGCGGCAAGCAGGAGATGTCGCTCCAGGTTGGGGCCAACACGCCGCACGTCGCCGAGCGCCGTTCGTTGACGAAGTCGCGCGGTCCGCTCCAGCTCGGTCGCCGGCTTGTCAAGAGCGGATACGCCGACTACTGGCAGGGCACGATGGCCGACGTCGCCGTCTTCGACCGCCTGATCGTCGACGACGAGGTCACCTCACTGCAGAAGACGCCACCGAGCCGGAAGGCGTACTGGCGGCTGAACGCGGAGACCAACATGCTCAGCCCGGAGCACGGCGGTGGAGTGGGGCTCACCCTCGGATCCGGCGCGATGATCTTCAACCATCCGGTGCTGGCGCTGCTCCTGGCCAAGGTCCGACACGGACGCTTCACCCTTCAGCAAGCGGCTAGTCAAAACTGAGACGGAACACTAGCTTCCTGTCCATGCCGATGTCGCGCCGCCGCGCCGGCATCGACTCTCTTGATCGAGCGCCACCTCGGTTGCCTCGCCCCCGAGGTCGGTGTGCGCGGCCCCGACGGTGTGGGCCGTGGAGGTCGAACTGCTTGGGGTAGTCCTTGCGGGCTGGCTGGCAGGCTCGTAACTCGTCAAAGGGGCTGGTTGTAGGTGTTCGCAACACTGACTCCGAACTTGGCCCCCGAACCCGGGCAAACCCGAGATATCTCCACGATGCGACCTTTTGCTCAGGTACTGTGACGTAAGTAGTGCGAATGAACAAAGCTCGCATAGTGGTTAGATCCGGCCTGTCCATGGAGGGGCGCGCACCACCGGCATTGCGTGGGGCCGGGTGGTGAAACTTCGTGCCCATAAGTGCGGGCTGTAAGCGGGGGAGCCCGAGACGGAAATCTTCACACCCAGGAGTGATGTTGATGGGGAAAGTTGCTAATCCAACACTGAGAAGTGTGTCCGCGATTGCCGCCGGGGCGCTCGCCTGCGCCGTGGCTGTTGGCGTCGCGGGCGGTGTGCCACACGCGCTCGCGGATCCCGCGTCTCCGTTGATGCCGGAGAGCTTCCAGCCGGTGCACGATAGTGAGCGGGGTGCTCCCGATGACGGTAGCCGTGCTCTCCCGCCCTACTACTCCGAGGAGCCCCAATATCCGGATAGTCGTATCCGTGAACCCGTGATCTTCTCTACTGACATGTCGATGGGGCTGACCACGGGCTCCCGTAACGGAATATCCACTTCGGTCCCGGACATTGACGACTCGTACGCGCTCGCCCTTGCGTTGGCTCACGGGGTTGATGTGCGAGGCGTTGTGGCGACCATGGGTAACTCGATGGCCAAGCCGACCGTGGTCACCGCCCAGGCGACGGTTGACGCACTCGGTGCGGACATACCCGTGGTGCAGGGGGCGGAGGTCTGGTTGCCGGTCGAGGCCCAGCAGACCACCGGTGGCGCGGATCTGACCGGCACCTGCGTCAACGACGGTGTCCGGTTCATGGCCGACCAGCTGCGGGAGACCGGCGGGTTGACGATCCTGGCGATCGGGCCGTTGACCGACGTGGCCTGCCTGACCATGAATTTTCCGGAAGAGGCCTCCCTCATCTCCCGGATTGTCGCCCTCGTCGGCAGCAAGCCGACGACAGTGTTCGAGATTTTCGGCACCCCTCTGGTTGACTTCAACTACATCATGGACCCCCGCGCTGAGCAGATCATTCTGGATCAGACGTTTATTCCGTTTACGGCCATCACCTTCGACCTCTCCTCGCTGGCGCCGATTCCGATCCCCGAGCTGGAGCGGTTGGCCAGTAGCCCGGACCCACTGGCACGTTTCTACGGTGAGTCCTCGATGCCGCGCCTGGAAATGCTGAAGGAGATAGACTTCGGCCCCGCGTACCCGATTTTTGACGCAGCCGCCGCATGGCACCTGATTCGGCCGCAAGACCAGGTCTGTCAGCAGGCGGGCTACCGGCTGAAGACCGGTTCGCCGGCGACAGCGGAGGCCGGAGAAACAGACATCTACGACTGGTTCTCGCCCGAGATCACTGAAACCCGGCAGGTCACCTCGTGCACGGGTTTCACGAGTAAGGAAGCGGCAGGCCGCTACCAGCAGGCGATTCTGCAGGCAGTTGGCGGCGGAGTTGGGCAAACGGGTCCGGAGATCCTGGGCGACGATGAGGGCTCTCCGCGGACCGACGAGGGGTCTGCCTCCACCGACGAGGGGAGCTTGTCGAACGGCGAGGGTATCGCGCGGACTGACGAGGGTGCTGCTGCACTGACTGACGAGGGCACCTTGTCGACCGGTGAGGACACCGGGTGGACTGCTGAGGGTGCTACTACCTCGACCGACGAGGGCGCGGCGCAGACCGACGAGCAGGCCGCGCCGACCGATGAGGGCACGGCGCAGATCGACGACGGAGCTGCCCCGACCGACGAAGACGCCGACCGGGCGGCCTGGTGAGCCTTCCGTGGAGTCAACAGTTCGGGCGAAGCGTTGAGTCGACGGTAGGGCGGTTCAGGGCTGCGACCTGAGTAGCGGGAGCCTGCCACGCATGGTTACGCCCCCACGCCACATGGCGTGGGGGCGTAACCATGGGCGGGTCGTTCGGTTCACGCCCGGGGGTGAGCCTGCCCGTATACGGCCCGCAGCCGCTCGACCGACACGTGGGTGTAGATCTGGGTACTGGCCAGCGAGGAATGCCCGAGGAACTCCTGCACCGCCCGCAGGTCCGCGCCGCCCTCCAACAAGTGGGTCGCTGCCGCGTGCCGCAGCCCGTGCGGGCTGGTCCGGGGCAAACCCGCCGCGGTCGCGTACCGGCCGACGATCCCCCGCGCGGTGGTCGGGTTGAGCCGGCCGCCCCGCGCCCCGAGCAGCAGCGCGTTTGCCGACCGAGCGCCGACCAGCCGGGGGCGGCCGTGGCGGAGCCACACGTCGAGCGCCCGTTGCGCCGGGATTCCGTACGGCACGCTGCGTTCCCGGCCCCCTTTGCCGAAGACCCGGAGCACCCGCCGGCCCGGGTCCACGTCCGCGACGTCAAGCCCGCACGCCTCACTGACCCGGACCCCGGTCGCGTATAGCAGCTCCAGCAGCAGTTGGTCTCGCAGCCGGGCCGGGTCGGCGGCACCCGGCGGGATGCCATCGGTCGGCTGGTCCTGGGGCGCCGCGTGCGCCGCCGCCAACAGGGCAGCGGCCTGATCAACCGGGAGTACGGCGGGTAGCTCCCGGTGGGCGCGGGGACTGGCCAGGCCGGCGGCGACGTCGGTGGGTAACCGGCCGTCGCGGTGCGCCCAGGTGCTGAAGGTGCGGGCCGCGGCGGATCTTCGGGCCAGGGTGGTCCGGGCGGCTCCCGTCGTGCGCTGCCGGGCCAGCCAGCTGCGGATCTGTGCCAGCGTGAGGTCAGCGGGAGTACGGGCTCCCGCCCGTACGGCGTGGTCGAGCAGGCTGATGACATCGGCGACGTACGCCCGGACGGTGTGGGTGGAGCGGCTCTGGACCTGCGCTAGCTGGGTCGCGAAGTCGTCCGCCGCCTCGCGTAGCGGCGCAGGCAGCGCCGCGTGCAGGGCCCGGGTCGCTTCGCCTCGCTTCACCGGCCGGCCTCGCACCAGCTGGTGGCCCGGCCCGGCGGGCCGAAGGTGAGCTGCTTGTCGGCGTGCACTCGATCAGCCTACGGGCGCCTTGCACAGTGTCTATGGGGCGTCGCCAGGCAGGGCCGGCCGCTGCGGCCCCGACGGCTCCTGAAGCATCAACGGCTCCTGCAGTATCACGGTTCCTGCCGCGTCAACGGGGGCGAGAGCGCGTATCCGTCGCCGCGTCGGCTGACCAGGCCCAGCTCCTCGAGGAGGGCCAGCTTGCGCAGCGCTGTCCGGGCCCCGACCCCGGACCGGGCGGCGATGTCGTCAACTCCGCGTACGCCCCGCCGGGGTAGTGCCTCCAGCACCATCGTGGACTCGTCGTCGAGCTGGTCCCGTACCCGGGCCGGACCCCGGACCGGTGGTGCCAGGTCCCCGCCGATGCGACCCACCTCCTCGAGGACCTGCGCGGGGGAGATGACCAGCCGGGCTTCCGGGTGCTGCCGAAGCAACTCGTGCGCCCCGACGGACATGGTGGAGGTGACCGGGCCGGGCACCACCATGGCCGGCCGGGCGATCGCCAGGGCCCGGTGCATGGTCTGGGTCGCTCCGCTGCGGGCGGTGGCCTCGACCAGTACGCTACCCCGGGTCGCCGCGGCGATCACCCGGTTGCGGATCAGGAACCGGGGCCGCAGCGGATCTGCTCCCGGTATCCACTCGCTGACCAGCAGCCCGGTGTCGGCGATCCGGTCGAAGAGGGCGGTGTTGCCCGTCGGGTACGGCCGGTCCAGGCCGCAGGCGAGCACGGAGACGGTCAGCCCGCCGGCGGTCAGCGCTCCCCGGTGCGCGGCGGCGTCGATACCGAACGCCCCGCCCGAGACGACCGTCCAACCCCGTTCGGCCAGTCCGTACGCCAGCTCGGTGCTCACGTGGAGGCCGTAGCCGGTCGCGGCCCGGGCACCCACCACCGCGACCGACCGGTCCAGCGTCTCGGCCAGGGGGTGCCCGCCCCGCACCCAGAAGCAGAGCGGTGGGGCGGTCTCCCGGTCGACCCGGCGGGTCGAACCCGCCAGCACGAGGCGGCGTAGGTCGGCGACGGGCCATGGCCACTCGTCGTCGGCCGGCGTCACCAGCCGGGCGCCGAGGCGGTCGGCGCGCTCCATCGCCTCCGCGGCTACCGCCAGCGGGTCTCCGGCCGAGAGTCGGGCGGCCACGGTTTGCCGCAGGGCCTCCTCGGGGGCGCCGCCCTCCCGTAGCAGGGTCAGCGCGCCAACCGCGCCGTGCTGCTTGACCAGACTGAAGACGGACCGGTTGTCCGGCTCGGCGATCCAGGTCAGCGCCACCCGAGCGAGGCGGTCGGCGTCGAGCGCCGCTGCGGGCCGGTCCCCCGTCGGGTGTCGCATCCCGGCCGGCTCGGGACTTCCCACCGCCCCGGAGCCCTCGCCGGCCGCTCCCCCGGCGGTCACCGTGCCGCTCCCCAGGGGTTCACAGCGCCTCCCCGGTGCGCAGGCCGATCGCCTCTCGGACGTCCTCAGCGTCGGGGCGCTGCCGACCGTCCAGGTCGGCGATCGTCCACGCCAACCGGAGGACCCGGTCGAAGCCCCGGGCCGAGAGTGATCCCCGGTCGAGCCGAGCACGTAGCTCCCGGAGGTCCGGGCCGGGCAGGCACCAGGGCGGCCGCCGCAGCACCGGCCCGGGTAGTTCGGCGTTACTCCGCTGGCCGAGGCGGGACCAGCGGTCGAGGGCCGCCGCGCGGGCCGCCGCGACCCGGGCGGCCACCACGGTGGACGACTCGCCACCGGAGCTCACCTGCATCAGCTCGGCGGCGCGTATCGGCCGCACCGTCACCTGGATGTCGACCCGGTCGAGGAGCGGGCCGGAGAGGCGGCCGAGGTAGCGGCGTCGGGCGAGCGGGGTGCAGTCACAGGAGATGTCCCCGGCCGGCTTGGCGCAGGGACAGGGGTTGGCGGCCAGGACGAGCTGCACCCGGGCCGGGTATTCGGCGGTGCCTCGGGAGCGGGCCAACCGGACCCGGCCGTGCTCGAGTGGCTGCCGGAGGGCGTCGAGAGCGCGCCTATCGAATTCGGGAACTTCATCGAGCAGCAGTACGCCCCGGTGGGCCAGGGACACCGCGCCGGGGCGGGCGAAGCCGGAGCCACCACCGACCAACGCCGAGACCGTGGCGGTGTGGTGCGGCGCCTGGAACGGTGGTCGTCGGATCAACTGCCCACCGGAGGGCATCAGGCCGGCGATCGAGTGCAGCGACGTCACCTCCATCGCGGCATCGTCGGGCAGCTCGGGCAGAACCGACGGGAGCCGTTCGGCGAGCATGGTCTTGCCGGCGCCGGGCGGGCCGAGTAGGGCGAGGTGGTGGCCGCCGGCGGCGGCGATCTCCAGGGCGCGCCGGCCCAGACTCTGGCCGGCGATGTCGGCCAGGTCGAGGGTGGGGGTGGGGTCCGCCCGGGTGGCCTGGGGCGGCTGCGGCAGGGGGGTGCCGTCGGTGAGGAAGGCGGCCAGCTGGCGGAGGCTGCGGACGGGGTGGACCTGGATGCTGGGGATCATGCCCGCCTCGGTGGCGTTGTCGAGGGGAACGACCACCCGGTGGTGGCCGGCGCGGGCCGCCGCGGCGACCATGGGCAGCGCGCCGCGGACGGGACGGACGGTGCCGTCCAGGCCCAGCTCGCCGAGGAGCACCACCTGATCCAGCGGGGCCAGCGGTAGCTCCCCGGCGCTGCCCAGCACCGCTACCGCGATCGCGAGGTCGAAGCTGGAGCCGTGTTTGGGCAGGGTGGCGGGGAGCAGGTTGATGGTGATCCGGCGGTTGGGCCAGGACCGACCGGAGTTGACCACCGCGGCCCGGACGCGGTCACGCGCTTCGTGTAGGGCGGTGTCCGGTAGGCCGGTGATCGCCACGGTGGGCAGGCCGGGCGCGAGGTCGGCTTCGACCTGCAGCACATGCCCGGTGACCCCGACCAGGCCGACGCAGCGGACCCGGGCGTAGCTCATCGGTGCGATCCCATGTCAGAAGGCCCCTTTCAGGTGCTCGACACGGGGCGGGCCACCGGCGAGGCGGATGGAGAGCACGTCGAAGCGCACCTCGTCGGCCCGGGTGCCGGTCTCGGCGAGCCAGCGGGCGGCGAGGAGACGTAGCCGGCGGGCCTTGGTGCCGGTCACGGCCGCGGTGGGGGTGCCGAAGGTGTCGGTGCGCCGGGTTTTGACCTCGCAGATGGCGAGGACCGGGCCGTCCCAGGCGATGATGTCGATCTCGCCGTGCGGGCAGCGCCAGTTGCGGGCCACCGGCTGTAGCCCCGCCGTGATCAGGTGTCGGAGGGCGCAGCGTTCCCCGTATGCGCCCACCGCCCGGTTGTGTCTGCTCATGCCCGGCACGGTGCCGGGGTCGGCTCCGCGTCGTGGTCCGGGCGGGGCGTGCCTGTGGACGACGGGGGCGCCTGTGGACGCACGGACGATCAAGCTTCCGCCGTGCTAAGGGCGATGATCAAGCTTCCACCGAGCCAAGGAGGTCGCCTTCGGCGGCGATTGTGGACTACACCGGGGGTTGGAGTGGATCACCTCGCCAAACACGGAGAGTGATGATCGGATGACCAAAGATTGGCGGGTTGATGCAGGCCGGGGGGGGGCTACCCGGCGAATGGCGTCCGGGCATTCGGTCGCATACGGTGCCGACGTGGACGGACGACGGAGTTTCACTGAAGATCAGGAGTCGCGTTGGTACCACGACGATCGGGAGCGGGGTTATCAGGAGTCGACGTGGCGGGGTGAGAGCCGCTACAGCGAGGGGGACCCTCGGGGCCCCGAGCAGGGTGGCGGGGAGAGCCGGTACGGGGACTTCGGCGACGGGCGGGGAGGGCTCGGCGGCCCGGAGGACTCCGGTGCGTTTCGGACCAGCGAGGACGACTCCGGACGTTTCAGCGCCACGGGTGCGTACGGCGACGCCCGGTCCGAGACCGAGGGCTACCGGGCGAGCCGCTCGCGGCGTGCTGCCGATCCGGAGAGCACCGGTGACTCCGCTACGGACCGGCCGGGGCGGCGCTCGCGGGAGGCACGTGACCAACTCTCGGCCTCCAGCGCGGACGCGTTCGGTGGAGCCGGCCCGGTCGCGGAGCCGGGGCGGCCGGGCGCGCTGGGCGGATACCCGATCGTGGAGCCGAACCGCCCCGCCGACGAGGCGGTGAACCCGTTGGAGCAGCCGACCGGAGCGATGCCGCCGGTCGGTCCGCGCGCTGAGCTGTCGCCCGCGGCGACGCCGGCTCCCCCCGCGAGCGACGGTGTCTATCGCACGCGCCGCCCGGCGTTGGCGGTGATCTTTGCGGTCCTGGTGCTGGTCTTCGAGGTGCCGGCGCTGCGGGTGCTGCTGGACGGGTTGACCGGGGAGCTGGCGGTGGCGAACGTGCTGGCCGGGATGTTCCTTGTCGGCGGGGTGCCGATCTTCGCCGTCGGCCTGTACGGGCTGCGTGCCGGTGGGCTGTCGTTGGCGGATGGCCGCGGTTGGCTGCGTCCGCCGACGGCCCATCTCACCGCCGGCCTGGTGCTCTTCGTGGCGGCGGCGCTCGCGGTCGGCTGATCCGCCGGTCGGGCTGGCTGCCGGTCAACCCTGGTCCGGCAGCCAGCCGACGCGGGCGGGCCTGTCCAGCCAACCCGGGCCGCTAACCCGGCCCACCCGGGCCCACCCGGCCCACCCGGCCAACGCCGGTCCGGCCGCGTTGGGGCCTACGACAATCCCGGCGTTGCGGCCCTTACTCCCGAAGGCGGGGTTAGCGGGTGGTGGCGTACACTGGTCGACTGGCGACCGCCTTGCGCGGTCGACCTCGCGCGCCCTCTCCGCGGCTTGCCGTGGGGCGGCGGCTCCCTGGTCCCGACCTTCTGGGTTGGGCCCACCACGGCCGACGACCGGGCGCCAGGACGCCCAGCCGCCGGCCGGGCGGAACAACCAGGGATGCAAGGAGTAACCATGGCCGTCGTGACCATGCGCCAGCTGCTCGAGAGTGGTGTCCACTTCGGGCACCAGACCCGGCGCTGGAACCCGAAGATGAAGCGCTTCATCTTCACCGAGCGCAACGGTATCTACATCATCGACCTGCGCCAGACCCTCGACTACATCGAGAAGGCCTACGAGTTCGTGCGCGGGACGGTCGCCGAGGGGGGCAGCATCCTCTTCGTTGGGACCAAGAAGCAGGCGCAGGAGGCGATCGCCGAGCAGGCGACCCGCGTCGGTCAGCCGTTCGTCAACCACCGCTGGCTCGGCGGCATGCTGACCAACTTCCAGACGGTGTACAAGCGGCTCCAGCGGATGAAGGAGCTGGAGGCCCTCGGTGACCTGAGTGGCACCGCGGCCGGCTACACCAAGAAGGAGACGCTGCAGCTCAACCGCGAGAAGGGGAAGCTGTCGCGTACCCTCGGGGGTCTGCGGGACATGCAGAAGCTCCCGGCCGCGATCTGGGTGGTCGACACGAAGAAGGAGCACATCGCCGTTGACGAGGCCCGCAAGCTGGGCATCCCGGTCATCGCGGTGCTCGACACCAACTGTGACCCGGACGAGGTCGACTACCCCATTCCGGGTAACGACGACGCGATCCGCTCGGCGGAGCTGCTGACCAAGGTTGTGGCTGCCGCCGTCGCCGACGGCCTGATCGCCCGCTCCGGCCGCCGTCGGGGCACCGACGAGAAGCCGGAGGCGGGGGTCGCCACCGACGAGCCGCTGGCCGAGTGGGAGCGCGAGCTGCTCGAGGAGCCGAAGAAGACCGACGAGCAGCCGGCGAAGACTGACGAGCAGCCGGCGGCAGCCGCCGCGGAGTGACCGCCTGCCCGCCCCGGCCGTTCGGCCGGGGCCCGGGTACATCGTCATCCAGACCACCCACCCGCAGTCTCACCACTGAAGAGAGAGTCATGTCCAACTTCACCGCCGCGGATGTCAAGAAGCTCCGCGACCTCACCGGCGCCGGCATGATGGACAGCAAGAAGGCGTTGACCGAGGCCGAGGGCGACTTCGACAAGGCCGTCGAGGTTCTGCGCGTCAAGGGCGCCAAGGATGTCGGCAAGCGGGCTGGCCGGACCGCCGCCAACGGCTTGGTCGCGCACTCCGGCAACGCCCTGCTGGAGCTGAACTGCGAGACGGACTTCGTCGCCAAGACCGACAGCTTTGTCGCGCTGGCCCAGCAGCTGGTCGAGCACGGCGAGCGCACCGGCGTGAGCAACGCCGAGGAGCTGCTGGCCAGCGAGATCGACGGCAAGGGCGTCGCCGAGCTGGTTCAGGAGCAGTCCGCCAAGATCGGCGAGAAGCTGGTGCTGAACCGGTTCGCGAAGCTGGACGGCACCGTCGCGGTCTACCTGCACCGCAAGGCGCAGGATCTGCCCCCGGCCGTCGGCGTGTTGGTGCAGTACACCGGCAAGACCGATGAGGCGGGTGACGCCGACGCGCGCGGTGTGGCGATGCAGATCGCCGCGATGCGCCCGCAGTACCTGAGCCGGGACGAGGTGCCGGCGGAGGTCGTCGAGTCCGAGCGGCGCATCGCCGAGCAGACCGCCCGGGAGGAGAACAAGCCCGAGGCGGCGCTGCCGAAGATCATCGAGGGTCGGGTGAACTCCTTCTTCAAGGACTTCGTCCTGCTGGAGCAGGCGTCGGTCACCGACAACAAGAAGCCGGTGCGGCAGGTTCTGGCCGAGGCCGGTGTTGAGGTCACCCGCTTCGTCCGGTTCGAGGTCGGCCAGGCCTGAGCCGAGCCCGAGCGCTTGCCGGCGCTCGGGACGGGAACGTGGACGAGGAGGTCGCCGGTGTACGTGTCAAGCACCGCGGCCTCCTCGTCACATAGGGTCGGTGGCGGCAATTCGCGGCGTGTGGGGCGTACGCATGGTGAAGGGCGGGGAGGATGACACAGGTTGTGAGTGACCGGAGTCTGCTGGCGGAGGATCCGACGGCGCCGCCTCCTGGCCGCGCGCGTCGGGTGGTGCTGAAGCTCTCCGGCGAGGTGTTCGGCGGGGGCGCGATCGGTGTCGACCCCGATGTTGTTCAGGCCATCGCCCAGCAGATCGCGACCGTGGTCCGCCGCGGGGTGCAGGTCTCGGTGGTGGTCGGTGGCGGCAACTTCTTCCGGGGCGCCGAGTTGCAGAAGCGGGGGATGGACCGGGCCCGGGCCGACTACATGGGCATGCTCGGTACGGTGATGAACTGCCTCGCCCTCCAGGACTTTCTGGAGAAGGAGGGCATCGAGACCCGGGTGCAGAGCGCCATCACGATGGCCCAGGTCGCCGAGTCCTACATTCCGCTGCGCGCCATCCGGCACCTGGAGAAGGGGCGGGTGGTGATCTTCGGGGCCGGCGCTGGCATGCCGTACTTCTCCACCGACACCGTCGCCGCGCAGCGTGCCCTGGAGATCCGCGCCGATGTGGTGCTGATGAGCAAGAACGGGGTGGACGGCGTCTACACGGCGGATCCGCGGATCGACTCGACCGCCAGCAAGTTCGACTCGATCACCTTCTCTGAGGTGCTTCGTCGTAACCTGCGGGTCGCCGACGCCGCCGCGTTCAGCCTCTGCATGGAGAACGGCCTGCCGATGTTGGTCTTCGGCGCCCAGGGCGACGACACCATTACCCGGGCCGTGGGGGGCGACAGGATCGGCACCCTGATCACCACCTGAGCGGTTCGACCTCGACGGTCCTCCGACCCGACCAGCCACGACGAGCATAGAAGGAGGCGAGGAGAACGGTGATCGACGAAACCCTCCTCGAGGCCGAGGAGAAGATGGAGCGTGCCATCGAGCACGCCAAGGAGGAGTTCGGGGCCATCCGTACGGGCCGCGCCAACGCCGCCATGTTCTCCAAGATCATTATCGACTACTACGGCAGCCCGACCCCGTTGCCGCAGATGGCGTCGATCGGGGTGCCGGAGCCCCGTATGGTCATCATCAAGCCGTACGACACCTCGCAGACCAACGCCATGGAAAGGGCGATCCGCGACTCCGACCTTGGGGTAAACCCCAACAATGAGGGTAACCAGCTGCGCATTCTGCTCCCGCAGATGACCGAGGAACGCCGCCGCGAGATGATCAAGGTGGCTCGGCACAAGGGGGAGGAGGCCAAGGTGGCGGTCCGCAACGTCCGCCGCAAGGCCAAGGAGGAGCTGGACCGGCTGGTCAAGGCCGGTGAGGTCGGCGAGGACGACGGGCGCCGTGCAGAGAAGGAGCTGGACGATCTGACCCAGCGCTTCGTCGGTACCGTGGACGAGTTGATCAAGCATAAGGAAGCCGAGCTGCTCGAGGTCTGACCTCGCTGCCCGACTGCTGACGCGGCACCGGCGACCACGCCCCTTCGGGGCCGCCGGTGCCGCCCTTCTGTCGCGGCTCGGCACCGCACCGGCCGTCTCGGTGACTGCTCGGGGTGGTGGAGGCGGTTTCGGATGCCGGGGTGGCGAGTGCAGTAGGCTCGGCTCGATTCTCGGGCACCCGGCGGTGAATGGCGGGGATCGACCGGCCGACCCGTCGGTCAACCAGAGGGAACATCATTCGGGTAGGGGACATGGTTGTGGTTGTGCGTCTGGTCGTCGGTTTCGTCTCCCCTCCCGGTGCGTGATGTCCCCCGTTGACCCATACGGCAGCGCCGAACCGCACGGTTGGGAACGGCCGGCCTCCGCCGCGCCGTGGCCCGACCGGGAGCTCGAGCCGGAGGTGCGGAGCCGCGGGTTCGCCGTCTCCCCGGACCGACCCGCCGAATCCCGGGGTATTCCGCAGGCGGATCCCGGTGCGGTGACTCGCGACGCCGCCGCGATGGTTCGGCGCCGGGAAGCCCCCGGTTACGACCGCGGTGCCGGCCGGCATGGCCGGTCGCCGGCGGAGCCGGCGGGCGGGCCCGACCGGTTCCCGAGTAGCGGCCACCACGCCCCCGCCGACGACCGGGACTACCCGACCGCCCAACAGGCTCCGATCCGGGACACCCCGGTCGGCTCCGAGCACCCCACGGCCCAGCTTCAGCCGGTCCCCGACGACGACGATCCGGCCGCGCAGCCCCCACCGCGGGGGCGGCGTCGGCCGGGACGGCGCCGTGCCACCGGCGCCGCTGCCCGACAGCGGTCGTCCGGCAAGGCCGGCCGTAACCTGCCGGCGGCCATCGGAGTGGGGGTCGGTCTCGGTGCCCTCATTCTCGTGCCCCTCTTTCTCTACCCGTTTGCGTTTGTGGTGGTCGTCGCGGGGGCGCTGGCGGTCGGTTGTTGGGAGATGACCCGAGCGGTCAGTCGCGCGGGTGTCCACCCGCCGCTGGTCCCGCTGGCCGCGGGGAGCGTGCTGGTCTCCGGGTTGGCCTGGTTCGCCGGGCCCGATGCGTTGACCCTCGGCTTGGTCGTCACGGTGCTCGGCGCCCTGGTGTGGCGACTGGGTGACGGGCTGGCCGGGTTCCGCCGGGATGCCCTCGCGTCCACCCTGATCGCTGTCTACGTACCGTTTCTCGGTGGTTTTGCCGCGCTGATGGCGGCGGCGGAGGACGGGGCGCTGCGGGTGTTGGTGACAATGGCCGCGGTGGTGCTCTCCGACACCGGTGGGTATGCGGCCGGAGCGAACTTCGGTCGGCATCCGATGGCGCCGACGATCAGCCCGAAGAAGTCCTGGGAGGGGCTGGCGGGTTCGCTCGGCGCGGCAGCCCTCGGTGGTGCCCTGCTGATCTGGCTGCTCTTCGATGTGGCGCCCTGGTGGGGAGCGCTCTTCGGGGTGGCTGTCTCGGCCGCGGCCGTCCTGGGCGACCTGGCCGAGTCCATGATCAAACGAGACCTCGGGGTGAAGGACATGAGTAACCTGCTGCCGGGGCACGGTGGCCTGATGGACCGGCTCGACTCGGTTCTCTTCGCCCTCCCGACGGCGTACCTGTTGCTGGCGCTCTTCGCTCCGGTGACGGGCTGAGTCGTGGGCAACCCGGTGCCCCCCGCCGGGCACGCCCCGCCGCCATCAGTGTTGTCGGCCGGGTCGGGGCGAGGCTGGCGGATCCACAGCGGTGCGTTCCGGTCCCGGCGTGACAGACTGGATGGGTCATGACGAGCCTGCCCTTGACCCCGGTCAACCCCGACGCCTCCGCCCGCCGCGCGGCGATGCCCCCGCGGCACCTCGCCGACCTCGATCTCGCCGGTCGCCAGGCTCTGGTCGCAGAGCTGGGCGAGCCGCGGTTCCGGGCTCGGCAGGTGTCGACCCACTACTTCGGCCGCTTGGTCCGTGATCCGGAGCAGATGACTGACCTGCCGTCGGCCACGCGGGAGAAGCTGGCCGACCAGTTGCTGCCCACCCTGTTGACGCCGGTGCGGGAGCTGGCGTGTGACGACGGGGCCACCCACAAGGCGCTCTGGCGCCTGCACGACGGCTCGCTGGTCGAGAGCGTGCTGATGGGCTATCCGGACCGGGTGACGGTCTGTCTCTCCAGCCAGGCGGGGTGCGGGATGGCCTGCCCCTTCTGCGCGACCGGCCAGGCGGGCCTGACCCGCAACCTCTCCACCGCCGAGATCGTCGACCAGGCGGTCTATCTGGCCGGCGTGGCCGCCTCCGGTGCGGTCGCCGGCTCCCCACCGCGGCTGTCTCGCGTGGTGTTCATGGGGATGGGGGAGCCACTGGCCAACTACAACCGGGTGCTGGCGGCGATTCGCCGGCTGGTGGCGCCCTCGCCGGAAGGACTCGGGCTGTCCCAGCGGCACATCACCGTTTCCACGGTGGGTCTGGTCCCTGCCATCCGTCGACTGGCCAGCGAAGACCTCTCCGTGACCCTTGCGTTGTCGCTGCATGCGCCCGATGATGAGCTGCGCGACGAACTTGTGCCCGTCAACCAGCGCTGGAAGGTGTCCGAGGTGCTGGAGGCGGCCTGGGAGTACGCGGACCGCACGGGACGTCGCGTGTCGATCGAATACGCAATGATCAAGGACGTGAACGACCAGCCGTGGCGAGCCGACCTGCTTGGGCGGCTGCTGGCCGGCCGGTTGGCCCATGTGAACCTGATCCCGCTCAACCCCACTCCGGGTAGCCGCTGGGATGCGAGCCCGAAGCCGGTCGAGCGGGAGTTTGTCCGGCGGTTGCGCGCCGCCGGGGTCTCCACGACAGTGCGGGACACCCGGGGGCGTGAGATCGACGGAGCGTGTGGTCAGCTCGCTGCGGCCGAGGGGCAATGAGAGCGTGGGGGCCGGGGAAACCCGGCGGAGCGAATGAGACCAGGAGACATAGTGGCGAGTCAGGGTCAGCGTTTCCGGCGTAAGTCGCTGCGCCGGGGATACAAGGTTGACGAGGTGGATGTCTTCCTCGACCGGGTCGAGGCCACGCTGGACGGGCAGCCGGTGGGCGCGCCCGTGTCCGCGCAGGAAGTTCACGACGTCGTCTTCCGGGTCCGATTCAACGGCTATGACGAGTGGCAAGTCGATCTTCACCTCGACCGGGTCGAACGGCAGCTTGCCGACTTGGAGGAGCAGGGCGGCCTCTCGGCCCCGGCGGCCGACCCGCACCCGCCCGAGCGGATGGGCCCGCCGGATCGGATGGGTCCGCCGGATCGGATGGGTCCGCCGGATCGGATGGGTCCGCCCGACCAGTTCGGCCCGCCGGAGCGGATGGGTCCACCGAGACACGACGAGCGGGGCATCGCCCCGGAGCAACAGCCGATGCCACCCCGGTTCATGCCGGCGCAGCCCGGGGGCCCGTACGGCCGGTACGACGACACCACCGGCTCCTACTCCGGCGGCTACGACGCCCCCCGCGGCGGCTACGAACCGCCCCGCCCTCCGGCCGCCCCGTACGGTCCCGGTGGCCAGCCGCGGGGCCCGGCCACGGGCGGCTACGGCCCCGACGAGCCGCGGTTTGACGGCTTCGAGGCGGGTCGGCATGGGCGTCCCGACATGACGACCGAGATGCGGATGCCGGAGCGAGGGCGGGAGATGGGCGCTCCGCCCCCACCGCAGCCCGGCTTCGGCGGCCCGCCGGCCGTCCCCAGCCCACCCGCGCCCCCTGCGCCCCCCGGGCCGCCTCCGCCGCAGCCCGGCTTCGGCAACCCGCCCGCGCCCCCCGGGCCGTCGATGGCGGCTCCGCCCGGGCCTGCCGGCCCGCCGATGGGAGGACCGCCCATGGCCGGCCCGCCGGGCAGCGACCTCTACCGGGTCGACCAGATCCGCCGCAGCTTCCAGGTTCGTCGCTTCGGCAGCGGGTACGACCCGGACCAGGTCGACCGCTTCTTCGACAGCCTGCTCGGCGGGATGCAGGGGCGGAATCCGATGCCGGTGAACCCGCGCGACCTGGGCACGCTCCGTTTCGGCCTGGTCCAGGGCGGCTACTTCGAGGAGGAGGTTGACGCCGCCCTGCAGAATGTGCAGGACGTCCTGCTTGGTCGTTGACCTCGGAACAACACCGGGTTGACCCCCCGGAACGACACGCCGGGTTGACCCCGGAATAGCGCTGTGGCCCGCTCCCTGACTCAGGGAGCGGGCCACAGCGCTACGGCGTACGGTGCGGGCTACGGGCGAAGCCCGCTGCGCCGGAGCACGATGTCGCCGACGACGATCGCCAGCAGCAGAACGGCGAGGCCGATCAGCCAGAGGTCCTCGACCCTGCCCTCGTGGTTACCGCAGATCATTGCCAGCAGCGACAGCGCGACGACCACCGCGCCGATCCGTCCGGACCTGCGGTGCCCGGGCTTGTGTTGGTCCGGAGACGTAACCGGCTCGCTTCCTGCCACTGTCGGTCCTTCCCTCGTGAGCTGATCTGCGGTCAAGTCTGGCACGCCTCCTACCGGCCCCGGCGCTGGGTCCGACCATCTCCCGGGCCGGAGTCGTTGCGACGCCGGGATCCCACGCCGGCCGGTACGAGAGGTGTTGTCGCCCATGGACGGCACTACCGGCGTCGCGGCATGGTGGCGAGAGCGGCTCCGGTAGGTTCTGACGTGAACCTTGTTATGTCTGCTAAAGGGAGAACTGCGGTGCGAGTGACCGGTACCGGGCACGCCAGCATGCGGATCGACACTCCCGCGGGGAGCATCCTGTGCGACCCGTGGGTCAACCCGGCGTACTTCGCCTCGTGGTTTCCGTTCCCCGACAACTCCCAACTCGACTGGGCGGCGCTGGGCGACGTTGACTACCTCTACGTCTCGCACCTGCACCGGGACCACTTCGACGCGGCGCACCTCAAGCGGTACGTGTCGAAGCGGGCCACCGTGCTGCTGCCCGCCTTCCCGACCTCGGAGATGGAGGACGAGCTTCGGGAGCTGGGGTTCACCCAGTTCCTGAAGGCGCCGAACGAGGAGGTCGTCGACCTGGGTGGCGGCCTGAAGGTCATGATCCAGGCGCTGACCAGCCCGACCGACGGACCGATCGGGGACTCGTCGCTCTGGGTGGAGCACGACGGGGTCCGGTTGCTCAACCAGAACGACGCCCGCCCCACCGACCTCAGCGTCTTCACCGAGCTGGGCCACGTGCACGCACACATGCTCCAGTTTTCTGGGGCGATCTGGTATCCCATGGTCTACGAGCTGCCGAACGCCGCCAAGACCGCGTTCGGCAAGCAGAAGCGGGACCGGCAGTTCGACCGGACCTGGCGCTACATCGACGACCTGAAGGCCGACCACGTCTTCCCGATCGCCGGCCCGCCGTGCTTCCTCGACGACACGCTGTGGCAGTTCAACGACATCCACGGCGACGAGGGCAACATCTTCCCCGACCAGTCGGTGTTCCTGGACGAGTACGCCAAGGTCGGCGGCACCAACGGGGTGGTGCTGCTGCCGGGCAGCGTCGCCGAGGTCACCGCCGACGGCTGCCAGACCACCCACCCGGTGCCGGTGGCGGAGTTCTTCGCCAACAAGGTCGCCCACCTCGAAGAGATGCGGGAACGCAAGCAGCCGATCATCGCGGCGGAGAAGGCGTCCTGGCGGCACCCGGAGGTGGATGTCCTGGGGGAGATGCAGCGCCGCATCGAGCCGTTGCTGAACGAGTCGATCTATCTGGCCAAGGGGGTCGGCGGCCCGGTCCGCTTCGACCTGGTCGATGTTGACGACGCGGGTACGGAGACCGTCGAGTCCATCGTGGTGGACTTCCCCGGCAAGCAGGTCCGCCCGTACGCCGACGAGAAGGTGCGCTACCGGTTCCGCACCGAGCGGGCGCTGATCGAGCACCTGCTGCACATCGGCGAGGTCGACTGGGTCAACTCGCTCTTTCTGTCCTGCCGGTTCTCCGCGGCGCGGATCGGCCAGTACAACGAGTTCGTCTACGCCTTCTTCAAGTGCCTCTCCCAGGAGCGGTTGCAGTACGCCGAGGGCTGGTACGACGAGCACGAGCGGGCGGTCGACGCGGAGGACATCACCCTCGGCGACTGGGTGGTGCAGCGGCGTTGCCCGCACCTCAAGGCGGACCTGAGCCGGTTCGGCATCGTGGCGGACGACCAGCTCACCTGCCAGCTGCACGGCTGGCGCTTCGACCTGGCCAGCGGAAGGTGCCTGACCAGCGTCGGCCACAAGATCCGTGCCGAGCGCGCCGACGAGCAGACCCCCGCCCCGGTCGTCGAGACGACGACGACCTGAGCCCCGTTCGGCCCCACGCCGCGGCCCGTTCGATGAAGAGCACCGGCCCCGCGTAGCTCCGGCTGCGCGGCGGCTGTTTCATCCGGCGCATCCTCACCGCCCGAGGTCGGTGAGGATGCGCCGGGCGGCGTTGTGGCCGGACGCGCCGATGACACTGCCGGCCGGGTGACAGCCGGCGCTGCCCGCGTACACGCCGTCGATCCCGGTGGCGTACGGCATCCGGTCGGTGAACGACACCGTGTTGTCCACGTGGTGGATGTGCCCACCGGTGATGCCGAAGTGCGCCTCGATGCCGGGTGGGGCCAGCGGTACGGCGTCGGCGATCAGGGCCCCGGTGCCCGGGGCGTACCGCTCGCAGATCGCCACCAGCCGCGCCACGTACCCGGGTAGCGCCTCTGCCCAGGTGCGGTCCGCCAACGCGTACGGCACCGACTGCACGAAGAGCGCCGACGAGTGGTGCCCGGCGGCGTCGGAGAGCGTCGGGTCGACGGTGGTGTGCAGGTACCACTCGATCGTCGGCTCCTGGGGCAGCCGCCCGGCCCGCACATCGGCCCACATCGCGCGCAGCCCCGCCAGCGGCGTGTCCCGGGTGTCGCCGGGGGCGGAGCCGGGCAGCAGGTGGATGGTGGACCCGAACGGGCTGGGGGCGCCTTCCGGTAGGCAGGAGAAGCGCGGCAAGCCGGTCAGCGCCAGGTTGAGCTTGAGCGTGGTGCCGGGGCGGCGGACCGCCGCCATCCGGTCGGTCAGCGACACCGGGAGCGCACCGTCGGGGAGCAGCTCCATCAGCCGGTACGGGTCGCAGGCCCCCAGCACCACGGACGCGGCAACGCTCTGCCCGTCGGCGAGCCGGACACCGGAGGCGGCACCCCCGTGCAGGGTGATCGCGCTGACCGGCGTACGGGTGTGGATGGTGGCGCCGGCGGCGCGCGCGGCGTCGGCGAAGGTCCGGGAGACGGTACCCATGCCCCCCTTGGCGATCATCCAGGTGCCGTCGGCGCCGGGAAGCCGGCACATGTTGTGAACCAGGAAGTTGTGCCCGGTGCCGGGGTCGTCCGGCCCGGCGTTGACCCCGGAGAGGCCGTCGGTCACCGCGTACATGCTGACCAGCAGCTCGGAGTGGAAGTCGAAGCGGGCCAGGTAGTCGACGACCGAGCCGCGGACCAGGTCGACGAAGATCTGGCGTAGCGCCGGCCGGACGTACCGTTCGGCGGTCTCCTCGACCGGCAGCGGCTCGGCCAGCCAGGCCGGCGCCAGGTCCGCGCGCAGCGCGGCCAGTTCGGCGTGGAGCGCGGCGTCGGCGGCGACGTCGGCGGGGGAGAAGAACTCGGCCAGCTGTCGCCGGGTCGCGTTCGGGTCACGGCCGAAGAGCAGGTACGGCGAGCCGGGCCCGCCCGGGGTGGGCAGAAAGTAGTGCGGGTCGCGCCGCAGCACCGGGATGCGGACGTCGAGCCGGGCGAGCAGCTCCGGGGGCATTAGCCCGAGCAGGTATGACCCGGTGGAGTGGCGCAGTTCCGGCACCCGGGGAAACGGTGTCTCGGTGCGGGCCGCGCCGCCGACCACGTCGGCCGCCTCCAGCACCAGCACGTCCAGCCCGGCTCGGGCCAGCAGGATCGCCGACACCAGCCCGTTGTGTCCGGCGCCGACGACGGCGACGTCCACCCGCCGCGGGAGCTGGGTCTGCGGTTGGGCCCGCAACGTCGAGGTCGCCTGCCGATCCATGCAGCGAAGATAGCGGTCGATCTGCCCCTGGGCTACCCCGGCACCGCGCGTGGGTGGGAACGGCGCGGCGGTTGGGCTGGGGTCGCGCGGGCCTGGTCAGCTACTGCCGGGCCCGCGCGACGCGTTCAGCCGAAGGCCTTGACGCTGTTCCAGTTATCCCCCAGTACGATTTTCACTGGGGCGTTGGTGTCGGTGGTGGACGGGTGGTAGATCCGCATCATGCCGTCCCCCCCCAATCGGGCCCACATGTCCGGGACACGGTCCCCGTTCACGTCAGGGATACCGATTACCGCGTTGACGTTGGTTTCGGTCCAGTTGATGCCGTAGCGGACGTCACCATTCTGGGAGTTCGCAGCGAGTTTGATCGAATCCAGGTCGACGCTGCCGGCTACTGCGCCTGGCTTCCCGTGGCGGACGTACATGTTGCCGTTGACCAGGTTGCGCCAGAGCAGATCCGGTGTGTTGTCCAGGTCGATGTCCGCGACGTTGACGATTTCCCGGCCTGCCCAAGCGTTCTCGTTCATCAGGATGGCTTCCTGGAAGCTGGCGCCGGTGTAGCCGCTCAGCGTCCAGAACGCCGTCCCGGCCCGCAGGACCAGATCGGGTCGCCCATCGCCGGTGACGTCGCCGAGCGCCTTGATCTGGGTCCAGGTAGCGGGGTCAGGGGCGTTGGGCGGCAATACGACGCGGAGTCGGTCATCGACGTTGAAGGTGCCGTACCCGTCGCCGGGGTAGAGCCAGAAGCCGCCGTCCGGGGTTCGGGCGAACAGGTCCGTGGAGCCGTCGCCGGGGTACACGTCGGAGTGTTTGGTGATCAGCGCGGCCTCGCCGGTTTCCGGGTCGTACCAGTGGCCAGGCGGGTTGAGCGTTCCTGGTCCGGTGTAGGAGGCGGCCTGCCAGGCGTACAGCTCGCCGTCCACGTCACCCGCGTAGTTCCGGAGGTTGCCGGTGGAGTCGATGAGGAGTAGGTCGGGGATCCCATCGCCACCGGTGTCTCCGGGACTGTCGGCGGTGTCGCGGGGCGGTACGTAGAAGTAGTAGTCCGTCCGGGCGCTCTTGTTGCCGACATCGTCGTAGGCGTAGACGTGCAGGGTGGTGGGGCCGGCGTGCCGGGGTTTCAGATCCGGCACGGTCGCGGTGCCGTTGGTGGCGTTCACGTACCTGGTGTCGATCGCCTCAAAGGCGTAGCTGAATCTTGCCGCATCCGCGGCGGTGAAGGTGATCGGCCCGGTCTCCCCGAACTTCACGGTCGCCCAGGTGGCACCGTCGGGGGTGCCTTCCAGGAAGACGTCGCTGCTGACATCGGGCGCCGGTGGAGCCGAGGCATCGACGATGAGCTTGCAGGGAGTGACGGGCGGGTTCCAGCTGGAGCGCGCGTCGGAGGTGTCCTCGGCCCGGACGTTCCACAGGTAGACGCCCCCGTCAACCAGGGTGCTGCTGGGGATCGTCAGGCTGGCCTTGCCGGCGCTGGTGGTGGTGACCAGGATGCCGGTGGGCCAGGGGGAACCGCTCTTCAAGAAACGGAAGCGCAGGCCCTTCAGGTTGCCGTCGGGGTCGGAGGCGGTCGCCGACAGAGTGAGGTCGGTCTTGGCTACCCTGACCCCGCCGGGGGCGCATGCGCCCCCCGGAGAGGTGGTGAGGCTGGTCGGGATGTTGGGCGTGCGGTTGTACGTAACCGACAGCGTCGCGGACTTCGCCGTGAACTTGCGCCAGGTCAGGGTGTCGGACTCACTGGTGGCCCGCATGCCCAGATTGATGTTCGACCACCCGTTGTCGGCCCCCTGCTGGGCCGCATTCTTCACGTTGAAGCGCACGTAGTCCCCACTGCAGCCGCTGTAGCCGTGGGCGAACGACAGCTTCTGCTGCAGGGTCATATAGCTGGGCTGGGCCTTCCAGGTGGTGCCGGAGGAGATCGCGCCGACGAGCCACAGCTGCATCTGCCGGTTGGTGCAGCTCCAGGAGTGCTCGTTGTACACCTTGAAGGTCGCCGAGCTGACCGTCGCGCCCCGCAGGGAGCTGCTGAAGCCCATCCGCCAGAACGAGCGGGTTCGGAGCGGAGTGGACTTTTCGTATCCCACCCGCGCAACGGTCGTTCCCTTGTTGAAGTTGGTGCCGTTCCAGGTGTTGGTGGTGGGGTGCTGCGAGTAGACGGTCGCCCAGTCGACCACACCGCTGTTGAGGGTCGGGTCCAGGAAGACGGGGAAGAGCGTCTCCGGATCGGTCAGGAGCCCGGTGGCAGCGGCATCCAGGTGCAGGCGGAGCGCGCCGGTGCCGTCGCCGTCCACCCGGGTGGGGAGCTGGGCGTTCCGGGCACCGGGCTCGTTGCCGCTGAGACCGCTGAGGTTCAGTACGTCGGCGGGGGTGCCCACCGCGGTGCGGATCTCGGCATCCGGGCTCTCCTGGCCAGCGGAGTCCCAGGCGAACGGGGTGGGGATCGAGCCGACCTCTTGGCCGGTCTGGTCCAGGATCTGGATTCCCCCGGTGACGGCGTCGTGGTGGAAGCGCGCGGTCTCTGACGTGAGTCCGTAGGTCACCGCGCTGGCGGCCTCGATTGTCTCGGCCGCGCGGTTCTTGACGACCAGCAACTGGCCGAATCCGCCCACGTCGCGGGCGACGACGAGCAGGTCAACGCCGGGTAGGACATCGGGGTAGAGCGCCCGCGGGCCGTCGAGGACCGGTTCCGGCAGGTGTCCGGGCCAGGTGAAGGCGACGGTGTGGCCGTCCACCTCCGCTTCGGCCAGGACGGTTTCGCTGTCATCAGCCTGCGCCTGGCCCCCACCGGATCCGCCGGAGCCGCCAGAGCCGCCAGAGCCGCCAGAGCCGCCAGAGCCGCCAGAGCCACCGGATCCGCCAGAGCCACCGGATCTGCCGGCTGCGCTGGTGCCCGCGGAGAAGCGGACGGGGGAGGGGGCGTTGACCGGACGGATGTCGAGGCCGTCCGGAGTCGCCTCGGTACGGGTCAGCGTGGTGTTGATTGGCGACCACCGGCCGGCGGCGTTCTTTGTCCGCTGTGGCGTGGCGTGAAAGGCGGAGCGGAGTTGCCCGTCGGGCAGTGCCCACGTCTGTGAGGTGGCGGTGGTGGCGGTCTCGACCAGCACCTCCTCGCCGGTGCGGAGTGCTTGCGCCATCGCGGCGGCCTCGTCCTTGAGCGGGACGGCCGCGTTGCTGGCGACCCCCTCCTGGGGTTCGTCGGTCCCCGGCCACCACGACAGTAGGGCCGCGACGACGGCGGTCAGCAGGAGACCGAGGGTGAGGGTCAGCCGGGTGCGTGTACGCACGAAGGGACTGAGCAGGCGAGGCGCGGTCACGGCGATCCCCTCCCGTGGGGGCCAGGCGGACAGAAAGGCGCGGCAAGCAGCCCCGTCCGTGGGTCGGGGGCAGAACGCGGGCACACGATCGCACGGAAATGAGCGAGTGGCGTGATCCGTGAACGTTATGGATCTGTGACCCAGTGTGGCCGCTCGAAGGCGGGGTCAGAGTATTCGACCTTTATGAAGAATTTGTCCGTGCTGTGTGTGGAGCTTGGCCTAATTCATGCTCTTGGGTTGGTTATTTGATCTTTCTTGGCTTTGTCTCAGGAGCGTCCCGTGGCCTAGATCACTCACATTGGATTTCGGCATGACTGCCGCCTTGAGCTGGGCGGACCTATGCCGCAGAGTGCACACGCACGTGTCACGCCTGGCGCGTGTTCTGCGCGGTCTATTCCGTGCCTTCTCTTTCGTCCTCGCGGGAGTCGACGGGTATGCGTGGTACCGGTTTGTTGTTCCGGCGGCCGTCCGGCCGGCGGACGCCGACAGAGTTGGGCCGCCTGGTGGGGCCGATCCGCCGGGCCTTCGTCTTGG
This sequence comes from Salinispora cortesiana, assembly GCF_000484695.1. Taxonomy (GTDB): domain Bacteria; phylum Actinomycetota; class Actinomycetes; order Mycobacteriales; family Micromonosporaceae; genus Micromonospora; species Micromonospora cortesiana. Next base: position 56,459 of record NZ_AXVR01000022.1, read on the forward strand.
CGCTCACGGCAACCCTGGCGGTGACCAGCCTGCCCGCCGTCGCGTTCGCGGTACCCGGGCCGGGCATGACTCGAGAGCAGGTCGAGCTGCCCGACCTGCCGGAGATCGAGCGGGTCGGCCGGGACGAGGGCGCCGAGACGGACCTGACCACCGCCCCCGAGGTGCCGATCGACCCGTACGAGCCGCAGGCGGTTGACCCCTGGCAGCAGGACAGCGGCGTGGTGGACCTGACCGGTCTCGGGGCGGGCGACAGCCGGCCCGTGGATGACCTTCCGATCGCCCTCGGCGTGCCGGAGGAAGGCGACCCAGCCGACCTCGCCGGCACGTGGGCGGTGGACCTGGCCGCGCCCGAGGCGTCGCAGGACGCGGGGGTCGCGGGCCTGATCATGAAGCTCACCCCGCCGGAGACCGCGGACCCGGCCGCCGAGGTCGCGCTCAGCGTTGACTACACACCCTTCGCCGACCTGTACGGCCCGCAGGCGGCCGACCGCTTCGGAGTCGTGCTGCTGCCGGACTGCGTCTACGAGGACCCGGACAGCGGGGACTGTGCGACCAATGGCGGCTCTGGCGGCGGCGTGCAGGCGCGGACCGCCGCCCCGACTGACCTGACCGGCCAGGCCGTTGCGCAGGCCGTGCCGAGTGAGGTCGAGCTGGTGCCGGCCGACGAGGCGCCCACCAACAACTCCGCAGCCGAGGACGAGCCGAGCCGGCGCGTGGTCACCGGCACGGTCCCCGTCGCCTCACTGCTCGGTGTCGACGCCGCCGCCGAGAGTGCCGACGCCGCCGAGAGTGCCGACACCGCCGCCGAGAGTGCCGACACCACTGCCGAGGGCGCCGCTGCCGACATCGCAGCCGCTGCCGAGGGCGCCGCCGTCGCGACGAGCGCCCCCTCGACGAGCTCGAGTGTGGTGGGTGTGCTGGACACCGGTGCCTCCACCGCCGGTGACTTCACCGCGACGCCCCTGCTCTCCTCGGGATCCTGGGCGGCGGGCGCGTCCTCCGGCGCGTTCACCTACGGGTACCAGGTGCAGGTGCCGGAGACCGCCGGCGGCCTGATGCCGAAGGTGAACCTCTCCTACTCCTCGCAGTCGGTGGACGGCCGTACCTCCGCCACGAACAACCAGGCCTCCTGGATCGGCGACGGCTGGGACTACAACGCGGGGGCGATCACCCGCAGCTACGCCAACTGCCGACAGGACTCGAAGAAGCCGGGGTCGAACAACTCCAAGCACCGGACCGCCGACCTCTGCTGGGGCTCGCCGAACGCGACGCTGTCGCTCGGAGGCATGACCACGGAGCTGGTCTGGGACGAGGACAAGCAGCGCTGGTTCACCGCCAACGGCGATGGCTCCACGGTGGAGCTGCGCACGGACACCGGCCGGGCCAACGGGGACGCGGACGGCGAGTACTGGATCGTCACCACCCGGGACGGCACCCGCTACCACTTCGGCCTGCACCGACTTCCCGGATGGTCCAACAACGGCTCGGACGCCGATGACCCGGTGACGAACTCGGTCCTCACCGTGCCGGTCTACGGCAACCACGCCGGCGAGCCCTGCTACAAGGCGGGCAACTGGGCCGGCTCCTTCTGCACCCAGGCCTGGCGATGGGGTCTCGACTACGTCGAGGACATCAACGGCAACGCGATGTCCCTGTGGTGGGGCAAGGAGACCAACTACTACGCCCGGAACTTCAACTTCAAGCAGCCGGTCAAGTACGACCGCGGCGGCTACCTCTCCCGCATCGACTACGGGCAACGTCGGGACACCCTCTTCAGCGCAGCACCCCTGGCCCGGGTCGGATTCACCGTCGCCGAGCGCTGCTTCGACGAGGGGGAGTTGACCTGTAGCGAGGAGAACTTCACCAGCTCCAACCCCGGGCACTACCGGATCTGGTACGACACCCCGGCCAACCTGCGGTGCGCCGGGGGCGAGAAGTGCTGGAACGCGGGGCCGGCCTTCTTCACCCGCAAACGACTCGACAAGATCACCACCTCGGCCCAGCGGCGCAGTGGCGACACCACGCTGCGGGCGGTGGACGAGTACCAGCTCACGCAGTCCTTCCCGATCCTGCTGACCGGGCCGAACACCGCGCTGTGGTTGGAGTCGATCACCCGTACCGGGTATGCCCGCAACGGCACCTCCGACGAGAAGGTCACCCTCAACCCGGTGCGCTTCGAGCACAACGTTGAGGACATGCCGAACCGGGTCAAGCAGGACCACCGCCCCGGCTTCTCCCGACTGCGCATCGCCCGGGTCATCAACGAGTACGGCGGCGAGACGGTCGTCAGCTACAAGGAGCCCACCGGGGACTGCGCCACCGGCACCAACCTGCCCGGCAAGGACGACACCGCCGAGCTGAAGGCCAACACCCGGCTCTGCTATCCGTCGTACTGGCATCCGGACCCGGAAGCCGAGGACATCGACTGGTTCCACAAGTACGTCGTCGACAGCATCGAGGAGCTGCCCGCGATCGACGGCGCCTCCGTCGCCACCATCACCCGCTACGACTACGCGACCCCGGCCTGGCGGCTCGCTGAGCGGGAGTTCACCAAGAAGTCGACCCGCACGTACTCCCAGTTCGCCGGCTTCGCGCAGGTCGCCGTCCGCACCGGCGACGACGAACCAGCCATCGGCAGCGCGCAGACCAAGACCGTCACCCGCTACTTCCGGGGACTCGGCGACACCGTCTCGGTGCGGGACATCACCGGCGCCGAAATCGCCAAGGACCGCAAGCCCTTCGCGGGCCGAATCGCCGAGGAGCTGACCTACACCAGCGCCGAGGACACCGACGAGCAGTGGCTGACCCGCAGCGTCACGTACCCCGCCGCCCAGCTTCTCGCCAGCCGCGACCGCGACGACGGCCTCAGCCCGCTGGAGGCCTGGCGGGTCACCGAGCCGCGGCAGGTGGCCTATGCCCGCTCCTCCGGCACCGGCGACGACACCCGCACCGAGCGGGTCGTCGAGACGAAGACCACCTTCGAGACGACCCATGGTCTGCCCACGCACGTCGAATCCCTCGGTGACACCGAGCAGGCTGGCGATGAGTCGTGCGCCTTCCTCGAGTATCACCACCGGCTGGACAAGAACCTCATCGGGCTGACCAAGCAGGTCCGCTCCAGCCCGACCACCTGTGCCGCCGCCACCTTCGACGACCTGACGACGCTGAGCTCGGCCAGCCGGGTGGCCTACGACGGCGCGGACTACGGCGTCGGTCTCGGCGACGGCACCCGCGGACTCGCCACCCAGACCTGGTCGCTGAAGGGCGACGGCTCCGGCTTCCAGGCCGACGGCACCACCGGCTTCGACGCCATCGGCCGCGTCGTGACCCGAACCGACGTGGATGGCGAGACGTCCACAATCACCTACACCCCCGCCACCGGTCAGGCCTTCGCCGTCTCCGAGGAGAACGCGCTGGGCCACCGGCAGACCCGGGAGGTGGAGCCGGGCCGGGCCGTCTCCCTCAAGACCACCGACGTCAACGGTCTGGTCAGCGAGGCGAGGTACGACCCGTTGGGCCGGCTCGTCGAGGCGTGGGCGCCCGGCCGTACCCCCTCCGCCGCGGCCGTCCCGGACTTCCGGGTCGAGTACGCGATCCCAGACGGCAAGCCGCCGTACATCACCACCTTCACGCGGGGGCACGAGGGCCGGATCGAAACCTCGGTCACGCTCTACGATGGACTGGGTCGGGAGCGGCAGAGCCAGACGGAAGCCACCGGCGGCGGTCGTCTGATCACCGACACGCTCTACAACAACTCCGGCGAGGTGTGGCAGACCCGCAACGCGTACCACGCCGACGGATCACCCATCGGGCAGCTCTTCACGCCGCTCGCCGACACGGCCGTCCCCAACGTCACCCGCTACACCTACGACGGTCTCGGCCGGGTCACCCGGGAGTTGCCGGTCCTGGACGGCGTCGAGATGCCGGCGCGGGCCACCAGCTACACCTACGGCGAGGACCACTCGACGGTCGTCAACCCGGCGGGTGCCGCGTCCTACCGCATCTTCAGTGACGCCATGGGCCGGACCACCCGGCTGGACACCTTCACCGACAGCGGCCACACCGAGTTCACCTCGATGCGGTACGAGTACGACGAGCGTGGGCAGCTGGTGCAGGCCACCAACTCCGCCGACGAAACCCACCCGTGGACCTGGTCGTACGACCAGCGCGGGCGACTCGTCACCGCCGTTGACCCCAACACCGGCACCACCAAGGTGACATACGACCGGTTCGACCGGCAGGAGAGCGTCACCAACGGCCGCAACATCACCGTCTGGAACAGCTACGACAAGCTGCACCGCCCCATCGAGCAGCGGCTCGGCGTCAGCGACGGCACCCTGCTGGCGGCCTACACCTACGACAGTGCCCCGGGCGGCAAGGGGCTGCCGGCGACCGCCACCCGCTACACCGACGGACTGGCGTACACCCAGGCGATCGGCGGATACACCGACGACTACCAGCCCACCTCCACCACCCTGACGCTACCCGACTCCATCGCCGACACCTGGGGCCTGGAAACCTCCTACCGGTACGACTACACGTACACCGACACTGGTCTGCCCGAGTCGACCATGCTGCCCGCCATCGGGACCCTCCCGGCTGAGAAGCTGCTGACCCGCTACACCAGGGACGGGCTGCCCCTGTCGGTGTCAGGCAAGGACTGGTACGGCGCCGAAACCGTCTACTCGCCGTACGGGCAGGTGCTGCGTTCCACCCTCGGTGCCCAGCCCTACCGGGTGTGGACCACCGCCTCCTACGACGACGCCAGCGGCGCCCTCACCGACCAGCAGGTCCACCGGGAGCAGACGGGTGACCAGAGCATCGTCGCCGCCAACCTGGTGTCGCACCGCTCCTACGGGTACGACGAGGCCGGCAACGTCACCTCGATCCGCGAGCGCTCCCTCGGCCTCGAGGAGCGGCAGTGCTTCACGTACGACCCGATCGGCCAGCTGACCACGGCGTGGACGGCGACCGACCAGGAGTCCTGCGTCGCCAAGCCGGCCGGCGACACCGTGACCGCCGGCACCGACGGCGCCGGCTACTGGCAGGAGTACGAGTACGACCTGCTCGGCAACCGCACGAAGCTGGTGGAGAAGGACCTCACCGGCGACACCGACAAGGACGCCACCACCAGCTACGACTACGGCAAGGCCGACGGCACGCAGCCGCGCACCCTCACCAAGGTCACCAAGGACTACGTGACCCCGGACGGCGCGGAGGTCACCGCCGTCGCCGAGCGGCTGTATGAGCTGACCGGCGAGACCAAGGTCGTCACCTCCGTGGAGAACGGCGACCAGCAGGTGCTCTCCTGGACCTACGACGGCAAGGTCGAGCGGATCACCGGCGCGGGCAGCAGAGGCAAGACCGCCTACGTCGGGTTGGCCGACAAGTGCATCGACTTGAGCAAGGCCGTCCCGGGCGAGGCGGTTCAGCTGTACCCGTGCAATGACACGGTCGCGCAGAAGTGGACCTTCGCTCCCGTCCCCGGCCAGGCTGACGCGAACCTGGGCACCCTGTCCGTGTACGACGACTGGTGCGCCCAGCCCGCCGGCAACACGGCCGGGTCAGCCTTCGCCACGAAGGAGTGTTCCGGGTCGACCGATCAGCACCTGGAGCGCCTCTCCACCGGGCAGCTCAAGCACCCCGCTTCTGGCCTGTGCCTCGGGGTGAAGGACGGGGCCACCGCCGACCGCACCCCGCTGGTGCTCGTGACCTGCGACGCGGACTCCGCCGCGCAGCAGTGGGAGGCGCAGGACGAGACCCGGCACCTCTATGGGCCCGGTGGTAGCCGCCTGCTCACCATTCAGGACCAGCACGCGACGCTGCAGCTCGGCGAGTCGGTGCTGGCCGTGCGGCGAGGCGGGGCGCAGGTCAACGTCCAGCGTTCCTACCCGGCACCGGGTGGTGTGGTGATGCGGTACGCGCAACTCGCCACCAGCAGTACGGCGCTCGTCGCCCTCGCCGGTGACCATCAGGGCAGCCCGTATGCCGAGGTCGGCCTCCAGGGCGAGATGCCGGTGCGGGTCCGAAAGCAGGATCCGTTCGGTAACCAGCGCGGTACCACGCCGCTCGGCGTCAATATGCAGACCCGCGATGGCTTCCTCGGCGCGGACCGGGACGACGCTTCTGGCTACACCCCGCTCGGCGCCCGGCTCTACGACCCGGTGGTGGGCCGGTTCCTCTCCGCCGACCCGGTGCTGGACATCGCGGACCCGATGCAGTCCAACGGGTACGCGTACGCCCACAACAACCCGGTGACCCATTCGGACCCGACGGGTCTGTCGGTGTCGTTGACCGCCTCGGAGAAGGCGGCGGCGCTCGCGGGCGCGGGCCTGTCGGCGGCGCAGGTCGCCCAGGCCCAGTCCGACATGAACCGTTCGTTGATGTCGGTGATCCTCGACTCGGCCTGGTACATGCTGAAGGAGTTCATCGGCATCAATGACGCCATGAACTGCTTCGGCGGTGACATGTGGGCGTGCGGCAGCCTCATCGTCGGGGCGATTCCGTGGACGAAGCTCGGCAAGATCCCGGGCGTAATCAAGGCAGTCAACCGGACGATCTCCGCGATTCAGGCATGGCGTACGGCGAAACGTGTCGCTGAAGGGGTGCTGCGCGCCGCCAAGGCGGCGGAGACGGCGGCGCTCAACGCCAAGAAGTTGGCCATCGAGAAGGCGAAGAAGGCCGCCCAGGCTGCGAAGAAGAAAGCCGCTCAAAAGGCGCAAACAACGAGTAATAAGGCGGTCAACGCCACAAAGAAGACCGGCAACTCAGCCCAGAAGAACGCCCAGGCGAAATCCAACCCGAAGGGTTCGTCAGCGGCCTCCAGCGGCGCTGGCAAGTCCGGCAAGTCCGGTGGTGGCTCGGGCAAGTCCGGTGGTGGCTCGGGTAAGGGTGACTCCAAGGGCGGCGGGGACTCCGGCGCGACGGCGCGCGGCAATGGCGGCTCAAGCGGCGCCTCCTGCAAGACTCCTGACAACAGCTTCGTCCCTGGCACCAGGGTTCTGATGGCAGACGGCTCCACCAAGCCGGTGGAGGATGTGCAGCCGGGTGACGAGGTCCTGGTCACTGACCCGGAGACGGGCGAGACCGTGGCCGAGACGGTCACCGCGGCCATCAAGGGTGACGGCGTCAAGAAGCTGGTGAAGGTCACCATCGACACCGATGGCGACCAAGGTTCGGAGACCGCCGAGATCACCGCGACCGATGGCCACCCGTTCTGGGTGCCGGAGCTGGGTGAGTGGATCGACGCCACCGACCTACGTTCCGGCCAGTGGCTGCGGACCAGCTCCGGCACGTACGTGCAGATCACGGCGATCGACCGCTGGGAGGTCCTGCAGGCCACCGTCCACAACCTCACCGTCTCCAACATCCACACGTACTATGTGATCGCCGGCAACACCCCGGTCCTCGTACACAATTGCGGCGGCAAGTCCGTTGCGGAGAACGATGCGGGAGCATATGGCGATCTCAGCCCAGGCAAGGTAGGCGATGGTCTTGAGGCAAATCATATGCCGCAGGCTGCGCTAGGATTCCTCGAGAGGAAGGAGGGTGGCGCTATTGTGATGAAAGCGGAAGACCACGCGCATACGCGAACATACAAGGGCCGAGGGCGGACGACAAAGGCGGCAGAGGCTGGTCTGCCCTTCCGGACTGTCCTTGCTAGAGACATCTGGGACCTTCGTCGAATCGGTGAAGTGCAGTACGGTGATCCGAGTCATTACAACAAGGGGATCCAGGGGCTACTTTCCTACTATAGGGGCATTGGGAGGCTCTAATCAGAGAAGCGGGCGCGCGCGGCGGGCGATACTTTCGATCGCATGCGTGCTCGCTACTACTCCGCTTATTCGGATGCTGGCAGTGATCATGAAAGTGATCTAAGACCGTCCACGAAGCAAGTCCTGATACTGTGACTGAGTGCATTCACCTAGCGATCTCTTGAGCGTTGTCCGTCGAGACGAACGCCTATCTGTGCTGCTGGCGACCGTCTTTGAGTTTGATACGAGCCGTGGGGACGAGGGGGCGGACGCAGCGTTGTCGTCTTCTCAGCCGCTGGAGCGTATCGCAGGAGACTTCACCGGAGGAACATTTTTTCGTTGTGGTAGGTCAGACGAGGAACGTCCTGTTCTGTATGCCAGCTCTGAAGGTCAGGCTGGCCTGATTGCCGATACCTCAAGGGAGGCGCTAGAGCTTGTCATTGGGTTGCCCTACTGGCGTGACTGTCTGAACTATTCTGGTAGCGGCAATCTGAAAGTCATGACCACCGCGGCTGCCTACCTGCAGCGTGATCTGGTTGATCAGATTCCGGAAATTGCTCTAAGGCAGTCGGAAGCTGCAAATTACCTGTCGCTTGAGGTTGTGCCTGCCAATGTGCTCCTGGCCCGTCTTCATGCTGCTGTCTCGCGCTCAGATCCCGATTACGTTTATATTGATGAGACGGGTGAGTATGAGGGCCTTTTCGGTGCTTTCCGGCCCGACAGAAACCCTCGGTGGCGGTGACGGTGCATGTCGCTGCCGTCTCGCGATTTTGTCAGATGGCGCTCGTTGCGATGATCCACGTTCCGTGGCTGTTGATTGTCGGAGGGTGCTCAGGTAGGCCCGGGTTGCCGTCACGGTTGCCGTCAATGGAGCCGTGACTTCGATGAGTGTCGACCGATTGTGGTGGCTGTCGTGCTAAGGCTGGCCGAAGCCATGAAAACGGTCCTGGAACCTCGTCGGCGAACCCAGGCGTACCGCTGATCGCGTTGGTCGATGATCGGCGTGCGCGCGGGGCCGGGACGGCTTTAGCGCGTGCGCGCGGCCCGGCCGACAGGCCGGGCCGTCTTGATTCTGTAGAGCAGTTTTGAGCCAGTCGGATCTTGGTCGACATCGAAGCCATGAACCGCGCCCTACACCCTGACGACACCGACCCGGACGACGACACCCCACCCACCGATAGCTGAGGCCCACCGGCCAGCGGTGCCCCGACCTGACCCCGCCATGGTCTTGGTTGGGGTGCCGCTACTCGTTGTGTAGTGCGGGTGAGCGCTGCCAGGCGAGGAACCGTGTGTGGAGTACTCCTGATGGGGTGTGGGGTAGGTCTTCGCATGCTTGGACCAGGTACGCCGACAGGTGCAGTATCAGCGACACCCGGGCACCGGTGAACTCCGCTACGAGCTGTCGCTTGCGGGTCCGGCACGGCCATGGCACCCCGCATCCCGCGCAGACCCACTGCGGCCGAATCGGCTGATGCATCGACAACAACCCCACCACCCTCCCGGATCGTTGGAAGAGGGAAGAGACCACCACGCAGCCCGCGACCGGGCCGCTCCCCGTCTCCGGCGGCAGCCCCTTCCCCCTGGCGCCCACCAGCCCGGCGAAAGTGCCGCAAGCGAACCGGCGAGGCCCTTGCCGCCGAACCTACGAACCAACCCCGGGACACCCCAACGTCCCCACCGGCACCATGCTGGACACTTCCACGACCCTGGTGCGTCCCGCCGTGTCCACTACCGTGGGACGGTATGAGTCACCGCCTCCGCGCGGCCATGCTCCGCGCCCACCTCAACCCCGCAGCCCTCGCCGAAGCCGTCGGAGTCGACGTCAAAACCGTCACCCGGTGGCTCACCGGCCGGATCCCACACCAGCGCACCCGCCTCGCCGTCGCCGACGCCCTCGGCGAAACCGAAGCCGACCTGTGGCCACAGACCCGCCCCGACCAGGCACCCGGCGCGGAAGCCACCGCCGAGGTCGTCGCCGCCTACGCCCACCGCGCCGACATCGGCCACCACATCTGGGCCGCCCTACTCACCGGCGCCACCACCCGCATCGACCTGCTCGGCTACGCCTACCCATTCCTCCTGGAACTGCTCCCCCACACCATGCAACTCATCACCGACAAAGCCACCAACGGCGCCCAGGTTCGGCTCGCGTTCGCCGACCCCGACTGCCCACACGTCGCCGAACGCGACAACCTCGAACAGATCGGCGGCACCCTCCCCGGCCGCATCCGCAACGCCCTCAACTTCTGTGAACCCCTCCACCAAGTGCCCGGCATCCACATCGGCCTGCACACCGTGCACCTGTACAACTCGGTGTTCCGCTTCGACCACCAGATGATCGTCACCCCACACCTCTACCGCGCCCGCGGCTACCAACACCCCGCCCTACACCTACGCGAACTCTCCCCGCACGGCATCTTCGCCGCCCACGCCGACCAGTTCGAACAAATCTGGCAAACCACCACCGCCTACCCCACGCACACCCCGTGACCGGCCGCCGCGACCACTACCACGACCCCCACGCCCCCACCCCGAACAGCCTCATCCCCGGCGCCGCCGCCATCATCACCGACCCACACGGCCGCGTCCTGCTGCAACGACGCACCGACTCCGGCAACTGGTCCCTCCCCGGCGGCACCATGAACATCGGCGAAACCCTCCAACAATGCGCCATCCGCGAAGTCAAAGAAGAAACCGGCCTCGACATCGCCATCACCGGCCTCCTCGGCATCTACACCGACCCCGCACACGTCATCGCCTACCCCGACGGCGAAGTCCGCCAGGAGTTCACCATCACCTACCGTGCCCGAGCCACCGGCGGCACACTGACCGTCAGCGACGAATCCACCGACGTCCGCTACATCCACCCCACCGACTTCGACAACATCCCCATCCACGACACCGTCCGACTCCGCCTCCACCACCACACCCAACACCGCGACACCCCCTACCTCGGATAACGCCGACCATCGATGCCCAGGCCCCAGAAGGGCACGGACGTCTCCCCAGGTTGCCGTCACCGTCGCCGTCAACACCGATACATTTCGATGCGGCAAGTCGGTGCTACGCACGAAAGGCCAGGTGAAACCCCATAAAAGCATAGGTCACACTACGTGACAGGCTGAAAATCCCACACGTACTATGTGGTAGCCGGCAACACGCCGGTACTCGTACACAACACCAACGGTTGCTCTGTTTCCGGCTCAGCGGACGGGCAGAAGTTGGCAGATCAGCTCCGTTCGGAATCGACGAATTCCATGTTCACGCCGGGAGGTGGCCTTACGAGCCAAGCTATTGGTGAGTCCCGACTCATCATCCGTGGTAGCGACTTGGGAAACCAGCAGCTCCGGGCTCACCTCACCCGCGATGGCAGCGACATTGCGGACTGGGGCAAATATACGACGAGGACTCATCAGAGTTCCTATGGGGAGTTCCAAGTCCATTATTACTACAATTCGAGAACTGGAAATGCGGCCTATGACTACGACTATAAAGTTGTGATGAACGGGAGGTAGCGGTGCGGGTTAAATATGCGGGCCGACGGCTAGAGGGCGTGTCTCACCAGGGGATCGACGCCCTGTCGGTAGGACGCGAGTATGCGGTGCTTGAGATCTCATTGCTTGCCGATCGGCCCTCCTACTTTCGAATTGAGGTCGTCAACGGTGAGCCTCCAGCTCTGTTCGATGTACGCCTATTTGAAGTCACATCGCCGGCAATTCCCCCAAACTGGATGTGTTCGCTCGATGAGTCCGGGCTGCTGACAATCGGACCTAAGGCTTGGAGGGAGATCGATTTTTGGGAGGCGTATCTAGAACGACGGGAGTGGGCGGTGGACGCATACGAGAGAGAGTGCGAGGCGATTCTGTCAGCACGGACGGAATGATGCTGTGCGAATCGGTCACTTGGTCGCGTCTGGCGCAGTATTCTGCTGCGCGCGGCTTGAGCGGGTCTGGTCACCGACCGTGACTACTGGATGTGCGGGTCGGTGGTTGTCAGCCCGGGTTGCCGTCACGGTTGCCGTCAGATGGTAGAACACATGGCAATTAATCGATCTGGTCCGGGCGGTCGCAGCGGGTAAGTGCCTGGGCGGTGGCGCACCGCGTAGAGATGCGACGTCGACCCCCGGAAGCATTCGCCGTGAGTGGTTGGTAAAGGGATCTCACGGCCTCGGTCGGGCTCGGGACTGGATGGTTCGGCGTTCGTGGGCGTGCGCGCGGGGCCGTAGGCCGTAGCGCGTGCGCGCGGCCCGGCTCTGCCGGGCCGTTCTTGATCCTGTAGAGCAGTTTTGAGCCAGTCGGACGCTTCTATAGGTGTGCCGGTTCCGGGAGGGATTGGTGCCGGTACGGTCCGGCGTCGGTGATCTGCGAGTGACTCAACCAAGATCTGGCCACCACGGTGTGCCATTCGTCGGACTTGTCCTCGTGGGTCGCCGGCGCCGACCCGGCCCGCCTTGCTGGCCTGATCAGAAGCCTGTCCGTGCTTGTCGCGTGACTCATCACAGATGTGCCGCCGGGTGGTCGCCTCCCGGGCCGATGCTGTCCGAATGTCGGCCTAAGAAGAGGAGACCCCGTGTCGTCCGTCCTGGCAGAACGACTCGCAGATCGCGTCGACGCGATCATCGGCGTGGACACTCACACCGACACCCACACCGCGGCGGTGGTTTCGCCGGTCGGGTCAGTCCTGGCCGAACTCACCGTCACGGCCACAGCCGACGGTGTCGCCTCCCTGCTGGCCTGGGCTGGTGAGCACACCAATGGGCTCGGCTCCGGCCGTCGCGCCTGGGCACTGGACAGTGCACGCTCGCACGGAGTCGGACTGCTACGCGCACTTCGCACCGCCAACGAGACCGTCTTCGAGGCGCCCAAACCCACGGCGACGGCCCGGCGGCGCGGCGGCAAGTCCGACTCCCTGGACGCGGTCCACGCCGCCAGAGCCGTCCTGGCCGCCGACCACACCACCACGCCGCGCGCCGACGGCGACCGCGAAGCCCTACGAATCCTGCACGCCTGCCGCCGCCACTACACCGACACCCGCACCGCCACGGTCAACCTGTTCAAGTCGCTGATCCTCACCGCCGACGACGAGTTACGCGACCAGTTCCGCGGCCGAAACCCCGACCAGCAGGTCCGCCTCGCCGCCGACCTCACCGCCGGCGAGGACGCGGACACGCTCGCACGCCTGCGCCGCGACCAGATGACCGCCCTGGCCAACCACATCCGTGACCTTGACCGGCTGCTGGCCACGAACCTGCGCCACATCCGCGACCTGGTCACCGCCATGTGTCCGCCGCTGCTCAAGCAGCCCGGCATCGGCCCCGTCACGGCTGCGGTCGCTCTCATCTCCTGGTCGCACCACGGGCGCGTCCGCAGCGAAGCCGCCTTCGCCGCCCTCGCCGGGGTCAGCCCCGTGCCCGCCAGCTCTGGCCGCACCGTCCGCCACCGCCTTAACCGCGGCGGCGACCGGACCCTCAACTCCGCCATCCACACCATTGCCAAGTCCCGCCAGCGATACCACCAACCGACCAAGGACTACATCACTCGCCGCACCACCGAAGGCCGCACTCCACGCGAGATCACCCGCGTCCTCAAACGCTACATAGCACGCCAAATCTGGCGGATCATCCAAGCCGCCCCTTGACAGCAACCCTCACAGATCGGGAGTGTGGCGTTTTCCGTGTTTGGCCGTTGGGTGTGATCGAGGTTGTTAGATGGTGATCCGGTCGCCGTAGGCGAGGATCAGGGCGTTGAGGGCCTTGGCCCAACCGTAGACCCGGCCGGTGATGCTCCCACTCTTGCGTTTCTGTTGGACGACGAGGTAGAGGACCTTCATCGCGGCCTGCTCGGTGGGGAAGTGCCCGCGGCGGCGGGCGGCTTGCCGGAACCGGGCGTTGAGGGACTCGATGATGTTGGTGGTGTAGAGGACCTTGCGGACCTCGTGGTCGTAGTCGAGGAACGGCACGAACTGTGGCCATGATGTTCGCCAGAGCCGGATGAC
>NZ_AXVR01000023.1 GCF_000484695.1 Salinispora cortesiana
GCCGACCGCCTGCAGCCAGGCCTCGTGGCTGGCACCCGCGTTGGCCCAGAGGGTCAGCTTCTTGCCCTCCGGCCAGCCGCCGGCCGCCGCGAGCAGCTCCTTGGCCTTCTCGACGTCCTGCTCACAGTAGGTGCAGATACCCGGGCGAGCGCCGTCGAAGATCGGTGCGACGAAACCGGTGGCGGGAGTGTACCGGCCGTCGAAGACGGCGTCGACGATGGACTGCCGGTCGATCGCCAGCGAGAACGCCTGGCGGATCCGCTTGTCCTTGAAGTCGTCGTTGTACAGCGGCATGCCGACGTAGTTGAGGCTGTCGCCCTCCTGCTCGTACAGCCGGTCACCAAAGCTGGCCTGGGCATCGTTGAAGCGCTCCGGCGGGATCGTGTACATCACGTCCAGTTCGCCGGCCTGGAAGGCGGCGTAGGCGGAGTTTATGTCGGCGAAGATCCGGTAGTAGATCTCGTCGGGCTTGCCCGGCTCACCATTCCAGGTGTCGCTCCGGACCAGGTTGATCTCGACCTCGTGCTCCCACTGGCCGTCGATCTTGTAGGGGCCGTTGCCGATCGGCGTCTCGTTGCAGGCCTCGATGTCATCGATGCAGGCCTGGGCCATCGGGAAGAACCCCGAATACCCAACCACTGTTGGGAATCCGGTGAAGGGTTCCTTGAGCTCGACGGTGAAGGTCAGGTCGTCAACTTTCTTCAGGCCGGACAGCGTCTCGGCTGTCGGCTCGGGGGCCGTCGCCGGGCCGTCGCCGTCCGGGTCCTTGGGCAGGACCTCGTCGATGCCGGCAATCCGCTTCATGAAGTAGCCGTTGCCCTGGGCGTTCGGCGCGTAGGCGGCGAAGTTCCACGACCGGATGAAGGAGTCGGCGTTGACCGGCTCACCATTATCGAAGGTGTAGCCGTCCTTCAGCTTGATCGTCCAGAGCTTTCGGTCGTCTGACTCAATCGACTCGGCCAAGTCGTTCTCCGGTTCACCGGTGTCGGCGTTGTACCTGACCAGACCACGGTAGAGCTGACGAATCACATAGATCGCTGGTTCGTCACTGGCAGCGGACGGCAGCAGGTGTTTCGGCTCTGCGGCATATACCCGCAGTGTGCCGCCGGTTTGATCGCTTTCTTCGGCTGGGTCGTCGCCGCTGCCGGTGCAGGCGGTGGCCAGCATGACGGTAGCGGTCGCCGTTACTACCACTTTCAGGAGTTTCCCGCGCATAGGAGTGCCTCCTCAGGGCGCTCGGCTCACGAGAGTGTCGAAGTGTTTGCCACGGTGACACCAGAAACGTGATGGCGGACAGGCGTGTTATCAACCCGGTACCTGGCCGGAACTGTGTCTACACCCGTCCCAGAGTTAATCCGCCGAATTTCGGTATTCGTGGTCTCAGAACTCTGGAACTACTCATTGGACAACCGGTTGGCGCCGCGTCACCGAACAGTTGGTGTGGCTCGCTGTTCGGTTTACGTCAGGGGCGATACGGCTCGGCGAAGCCGATGATCGGCGCTGCAGATGCGACTATGCATTGGCTTATCCGTGTTGATTAAACTAATTCATGGAATTTGGCGAGACGGGAAGCAAGGTCCGGATCGAGCCCACGTCACCTCCTCGCCCACGGCGATCAGTCTCACGGCGTGTTCCGCCCCGATGGCGAACGCCTCGCTGACCTCGGCGGCGGTAGAGCCCAGGCAGCCGACGTCGAGTTCCGGTGCCCGGTCGGATGCAGTCCACCAGTCAACGAGCGCGGCCGGGCGTTGATCGAGTTGCGCGGTCGTCTCCACCCCGGTCGGCGGTGTCGCTGCTAGGTCACGAGTCCGCGGGGGAGGGGCTTTCTGCGGACGGTGTGGAGGGCACCGGGGACGGTGTTGCCCCAGCGGCGGCGACACTGAGTGTTCGTGCCAGCCGCATAGTCCCCTCGCACCTTTTCGAACCGAGCAAGCCTGTCGTGGTGCCATCACGGCTCGGCGCTCCAGGGCGAGTGGCGCGACCGGCGTAACAGGCGGGAGCCAGCATTCCAGTTCGGCCGATTCGTTGTCGACGTGCGATCCTACGTCGGTGCTGGGCAGGCCCACCATGGCCGAACGACGGCGATCCGTAGAGCCGTGGCCGCCGCTCCCTGCTCGCGACGTGTGCCACGCCCGTTGACACGATCGACAGGAGTGAAGCCCCCGCGCCGCAGTGGCGCTGCCATGCGGCCTTGCCCAGGGCTGTCATGCTGGCCGATATGGCCGCCACGCCGCTGGCGATGGGGGTGACCCTCGCCGCCGTGCAGGTCTTTGGGGCTTCCACCACGCTCGCCGGGGCACAACAGCAGTTTGCGGAAGGACTGCGGGCCGACTACACGCTGACCGCCCCGTCCGCCGCGGGGATCTCGCCAGAGGTCGTGGAAGCGGTTTGGGAGACACCCGGGGTAGCCGTGGTCACACCGGTAGGACGGAGTCAGGCGTTGTTGACATTCCCGTCCGAGGACAGCACCGCAACCAGGGTTTTCGCCGCCCAGGGCGTCACACCCGACCGGCTCCCCGAGACCATCGACCTCGCGGTGACCCAGGGCGACATCGCGGAGCTACGAGGCGAGACAGTGGCGTTGAGCCGGATCGCCGCGGAGACTGTCCGCGGGACCGTCGGCGAGACGATCGAGCTGCGCCTCGGCGACGGCCACCTGCGCAACCCGCGGGTGGTGGCGATCTACGAGAACGGGTTGGGCTTCGGCGATGTCACCCTCCCCAACGACCTCGTGGTCGCGCACACCACCGCGCAGGTCAACAGCGCGGTGTTGGTCAGCGCCGTGGGCCTTTGGCGGGGCGTCGTCGCTCTTCCTGGCAGTCGCCGATGGAGGATGGGCATAGATCCGTGACTTGGCATGTCATCCTGATGCCGTAACGCGACCATCGCGCGTGACCGTGGACGGGTTCACCGGATGGCTAGCAGCGTGGGTGATGAGGAGTGTCAATGACGAGCAGTACGCGCTCGAACTCGATCGTCGAGGTCTTTGAGCAGGCCGCCGCCAGCTACGACCGCACCGAGGTGTCCTATTTCGAACCGTTCGGCACGGCCCTCGTCGGCTGTGCTGGCATTCGAACAGGTGAGCGGGTCCTCGACGTTGGCTGCGGCCGCGGAGCTGTTCTCCTTCCCGCCGCCGCTGCCACCGGACCGACCGGCCACGTCACTGGCATCGATCTCGCCCCGACGATGGTGAAGCTCACCGCCGACGACGCTGCCCGAGCCGGCCTGACCCAGGTCGAGGTCCGGGTTGGCGACGCCCAACAGCCGGGCTTCCCGCCCCACAGCTTCGACGTGGTACTGGCCGGGATGGTCGTCTTCCTGCTGCCGGAGCCGGACAAGGCCCTGCGGGCGTACGCGCGATTGCTACGCCCCATGGGACGGCTGGTGGTGAGCACTCCTGGCGCCTACGATCCGGTCTTCGTCGCCGCGATGGACGCCCTGGCCGCGCACCTACCGGCGGAGCAGCCGCCGCCCGCGCCGACCGCCGGCCCATTCGACGATGAACAGACGATCACGGCGACGATGGTGGCGGCCGGCCTCGACGTCGCCGCGATCAGCGAGCATCGAGTCGAGAGCAGGTTCCAGGATGTGAACCACTGGATGCGGTGGATGTGGTCGCACGGCGGGCGGGCACTGCTACAACACTTGCCGGCCGATCGGCTCGACGCGGCGACCGCCGACGCGGCGCGGGTGCTGGAATCCGCCCGTGCACCCGAGGGGGAGCTGTCCCTGACCACCGTGGGGCGCATCACCGTCGCGGTGCCCCGGTCGCGCCCGGCGCGTCGCGACGCGGATCTTCCGGACCCGAGCCATGGATCCGCGGCTAGCGCAGCTGGGCCATCTCGTGTAGATGATCGAAAATGATTTGATCGACTGGGAGACCCAGTGGTGGTCGGCGTGGGTGAGCCAGACGATCTCCTCGATCTCGCCGCTGGGTTTGCCGCCCGGGATGTAGTGGACGTCCTTTCCGCGCGATCGGGAGCTGAGGATCGTGTCGCTTTCGAGGTGGATCCAGGCGATCTTGTCGATGGTGGTCATGTGGCACTCCAGAGTGGCCAGCTTTGTTCGTCCATGCTGGCATCACTGCAGCCCGAGCGAGATTGGCTAGTGTCGCGGTGATGGAGGCAATCTATCGGCCGGCAGCGCGGGTGATCTGTCTGGACGCTGCGCGCCGCGTGCTTATGCTGCGTTGGCATGATCCAGTTGACCGGGTATGGCTGTGGGAACCGCCTGGTGGCGGTATCGAGCCGGGTGAGACGCCGCTGGTGGCAGCACGACGGGAGTTGCTGGAGGAGACCGGGCTGGACCCCGGGGCGGTCCTTGACCGGTCGGTGCCGGTCGAGCGGGACGTGCGGTGGAAGGGGAGACGGTATGTCGGTCCGGAGCACTTCTTCGTGGCGTACTTTGCTGCGGACCGGCCCTCGCTGACCCGGACGGGCCTGCTCCCTGACGAGCAGGTTGAGCTGCATTCGCACGCGTGGGTGTCGTGGTCGGACCTGACCTCGCTTTCAGATCCAGTCGAGCCGCCGCAACTGCTGACCGTGCTTTGCGCGCTGCAGCCGGATGGCCCCTGGTGCGAGGCACCTAGCGGCTAACGACGGTGGCCGTGCCACTCTGCCTAGGTCCAGGACAGATAGCGGTGATAGAGGCCGGATTCCTTGTGGACCTGTGCGAGTTGGGCGTCCGCCTCGGCCATGAGTGCCGCCAGGTAGAGGCGGAGCGCGACCCGGTTGTCGCGATACTCGGTCAGGAGGGCGACTCGGGCCGGCGGGCATGGCCACTCGGCCCGACAAGTCTCGCAGCCCCACAGCGGGCGCATCGGCAGATGTGCCCGGTCGGTCACCGGAATGCCCCGATCACGATGGCGGTGACGACGATTACCACGATCAGCGCGGTGACCAGCTTCTGCCGGGCGGTGGGTGGGTTGATGTCCGGCGGATACTCCGGGTGCACTCGGTCACCGTCCGGCAATCGGGGTGGGCCGGACGGGTCACGGCGGGGACGCAACTCCTCGGGTCTGCTGTGGTCGGCCATCAGAGCCTCCGCAGCCCGGTGAGCACCGCTTCAAGGACATCGTCAGTGGGGTGCTGGGTGTAGACGACGCGGGCCCGACCGACCGCGCGAAAACCGGACAGCAGCAGCTCAAGTTCCTCCTCAGACGTGATGGGCGGACGCTGAGATTTGATCAATTCAGCGAGTGCGGCTCGAGATGTCCGTTTTGGTAGGTCCTCTGCGGGGATCATCCTTGCCTCCTATCGAAGTTTGAGCGGGGGTGGTCGTGGGACCGCAGGCAGCGTTTCGTCTCGCCACACGTCGGGCACCAAGTGCCAGACTTTCGAGAGATCAACAGTCCTGTGGCCAGGCCAATCATCAGCGTCAACCCAGCGGCAGTTATTGACACCTCGGCCTCCCGACGGCACGTCGATGTCATCATGCTGGGCCCAGGGGGGAGGTGATGCAATATTCCTCAGCGGGGTTTGCTGGAGAACATTGACCGTGGCGGAAGTTTCCTGGAAAGTATTCCATCAAGCGTGTGCATGTGTTCCGCCACGGAAGGAGGATCATGGAATCAGATGCGGGATCGACGGGGCCCCGAAGGCAGCTCGGTAGGTTTCTGCGGTCGCAACGGGAGAGTGCCAACATCACGATCAAGGCGGCGGCGGATGAGTTGGAGTGCAGCCCGCAGAAGATCTGGCGCATTGAGAAGGGAGCCGTCCCGGTTCGTGCTACGGATGTCAAGATCCTCTGTCAGCTTTACGAAGCCACAGCGGACATGACGGCAGGTTTGGTCGCCTTGGCGCGAGAAACCAAGGCCAAAGGGTGGTGGCACGCGTACGGGGATGCCGTCCCGGGTTGGTTTGAGCTGTACGTGGGCCTAGAAGGTGCTGCCACCCGTGTACGTAAGTACGAGCCGGCGTTGATCCCCGGCCTACTTCAGGCGCACGCGTACATGGAATCGGTGGTCCGAGCGGATCGGCCTGACCTGGAAGATGCGGATGTCGAGCGACGTATGGCGGTGAAGCTGGAGCGGCAGGGCCTACTGTCACGTCACTTTCCCCCGCCGCCCCATCTGGAGGTGATCATCTGTGAAGGGGCGCTGCGGCGCACCCCCGCTGTTCCTGGCGCAATGGCACAGCAGTTGTGGCACCTGCTCAAGGCGAACGAGCGATCCCACGTCAGTGTGAGGGCACTGCCCCTCGAGGCCGGGCCACACCGAGCGTCGGTTTCGGGGGCGTTCACTATCTTGGACTTCCCACCAGACGAGGCTGGCAGACACGAGCCATCGACAATATACAGTGAGTCACTGACCGGGGCGCTCTACCTCGACAAGCCCGGCGAGACCGAAACGTACAATGCAGTGTGGGCAGAGCTAGCGGAAAAGGCTCTTGACCCGGACGAGACAGACAAGTTTGTCACCACACTGATCGAGGAGATGAATAACCGTGAGTAACCTAGCCAGCGCCGTCTGGCGCAAGTCCACCCGCAGCGGCGCGAATGGAGACTGCGTCGAAGTTGCGGACACCCTTCCTGATCTCGTGGGTGTTCGGGACTCCAAGGATCCGATCGGACCGGCCCTGGTGTTCGGTCCGGCGGCGTGGCGGGTCTTCGTGCGCCACATCAAGCAGCACTGACCAGCCGCAGGAAGCCCGGCTTCCGGGGATCTGGACGGCAGCCGAAGGCCCGGCCCACTCGGGGGCCGGGCCTTCGTGCTGTGCTGGGCGGCGTCCGGGTTCGGTTGATCCCGGGCGCCGCCGAGCTGGCTGCGGTCAGCCGGCCGCGATCCGCCAGGCCGCGGCGAGCTTCCACGTCGCCGTGGTCGGCTTGCCGGTCAGGAGCGCGTGCTCCGCGTCCGAGGTCAGGGTGGAGGTTCGCGTCGCCGAGGGGGCGGTGACACCCTCTCGTACGATCGCTGCCTGCGTGACATCTCGGAGCGTCGACACCAGCAGCTCGTGCTGCGCCGCGTTGTCCCGGCTGCTGAGGGCCAGCAGGGTGGAGACCGCCGTCAGCTCGGTGACCACCCGCCGCTCGTCGCGGACCGAGCCGTCGTCATGCCAGGAGCGCTCGTTGCGCAGCGACCGGTCCAGCACCTTCACCGCGGCCCGGGTCCAGCCATCCTGCTCGATCTCGGCCAACTCGGCCCGCAGCTCGTGCAGCCGGTCTCGGGTCGCGTCGGTGCGTAGGCCCCAGCCGTACGGGTAGAGCGGGTCGTAGCTGGCATCACCGACGTTGATCGGCTCCTGGTCCAATGAACGCGGCCAGGAGACCGGTAGTTGACCGGTGAAGGGCTGCTCGCCGAAGAGCACGTCGGCGACGCCGGCGCCCTCGGTGCCGGGCAGCCAGGAGGCCACCACGGCGTCGGCGGGGGCGAGTGCGTCGTCGAGTACGAGCGGACGACCGGAGACCACCAGTACCACGCAGTTGTCCACCGCTGAGCAGACCGTGTTGACCGTGTCCTGTTCGGCGGCGCTCAACGTCATGGTGAAGCCGTTGTTGCCGACGTCGCCCATGCCCTCCGCGTACGGCTGCTCGCCCACCACGACGACGGCCCGGTCGTGCCCGTCCATTGGGGCGGAGGCGTCGGCGCTGTAGGTGACCTCGGCCTCCGGCGCGACCTGTTGGATGCCGTCGAGGATGCTGGTGCCGGGGGTGATGTCGCCGTTGCCGCCCTGCCAGGTGATGGTCCAGCCGCCGGTCTGCGCGCCGATGTCGTCGGCGATGCTGCCGGCGACGTAGAGCTTGCCGGTGTTGGCCAGCGGCAGCACCTGATCGGTGTTGCGGAGCAGCACCTGGGACTTCGCGGCGGCCTCGCGGGCCACCGCCCGGTTCTCCGGCGAGCCCACGCCGGCCAGGTTGGTCCGGTCGGTGAACGGCTGCTCGAAGAGCCCGAGGTGGAACTTCTGGGTCAGGATCCGGCTGACCGCGTCGTCGATGCGGGACATCGGGATGTTCCCGGCCTCGATCTCGCCGAGCAGCGTCTCCTCGAAGCGCTGGTACTCGTTCGGCACCATGATCATGTCCAGTCCGGCGTTGATCGAGATGCGTACGTCGCTGTCGTAGTCCCCGGGGATCTGGTCGATCGCGGCGTAGTCGCTGATCAGGAAGCCGTCGAAGCCGATCTCCTGCTTCAGCACGTCGGTGAGCAACTCCTTGTGGGCGTGCATCTTGACCGGGTTGCCGACCCCGTCCTCGGTGAAGTCGACGCTGGAGTACGACGGCATGATCGTTCCGGCGTTGTGCTTCCGCACCGCCGGAATGTACGGGTCCAGGTGGACCCGGTCGAACTCTTCCCGGCTCATGACCACAACGCCCTGGTCGATTGGGTACCCACCGTTGCCCGGCCGGTACTCGGTCCCGCCATCGCCGGCGTAGTGCTTCACCGAGGCGAGCACCCGGTCGGCGTCCTTCCGGTCGGCCAGCGCGTGGCCCTGGAGCCCGTCGATCACCGTTTCGTTGGCGATCACCAACGCCGGGTCCTCCCCGTACGCCTCGTAGGTGCGTCCCCACCGGTCGTCGCGAGCGACGCAGGCGCAGGGTGCGAACGACCACTGCGGACCGGTCGCCCGGGTCTCCTCGGCGGTGACGTGCCCGACCCGTTCGACCAGCTCCGGGTCCCGAGCCGCGCCGAGCCCGATGTTGTGCGGGAAGATCGTGGTGCCCTGGACGTTGCTGTGGCCGTGCACCGCGTCCACGCCGTAGAGCAGCGGGATCTGCAGTCGGGTCTGCAGGGTGTACGTCTGGTACCCGTCGACCATGTCCGCCCAGGACTCCGGGGTGTTCGGGGTGGGCGTCGAGCCGCCACCGGAGAGCAGCGAGCCGAGTCGCCAGGTGGCCAGGTCGTTCGGCGAGTCGAGGGCGTTCCGCTCGGCCTGGGTCATCTGGCCGACCTTCTCCTCGACCGACATCCGCCCGAGCAGGTCGGCGACCCGCTCCGCAACCGGCCGGGAGGTGTCCAGGTATGGCAGGCCGTGCGCGTTGAGCACGATGTTCGGTGGGCTTTCGGGTACGCCGATGCCGTTGCCGGAGAGGGTCAGCGGGATGGTTTCCGCGACCTCTGCCTGCTCGTCGGAGCGGGTCTGGACGGTGATCTGCCGGGTGGTTCCGGAGGCGGTGCCGGCGGGGAAGACGAACTCTCCCTCGACCGCCTCGTAGTCCTCACCGGCGGTGGCCGTGCCGGCGCCGGTGGCGTACCGCAGCGTCACCTCGTCTTCCAGCGGCGCGTCATCGATGTTGGTGAGCTGGATCGTGACGGTGGTCGACTCGCCCTCGTCGAGGAGGCTGACCGCTGGGTCGGCAGCCACCCGCACCGTCGGCCCGACCTGCGGGACGCCGTAGACCTCAACGTCGTCGATGCGGAAGGTGTCGGCGTAGCCGGAGCCGGGCTGCATCGCGTAGCCCCACATCTGGTTGAGGTCCAGCTCCTGGTTGATGCCGCCGATGGGTTGATAGTCGGTGCGGTACTTGAACTGCGAGAACGGGAGCTCGACCAGGCGCCAGCCGACCCAGTCCTCGGTGAAGCTGGTGATCCAGAGCTCGCTGTGATCGGCGTCCACCCCGCCGTCTTTGATCTCCACGTCGATGCGGCGCCCGGCGCCGGGCGCGGCCGGTGGCACGGTCAGCGGGCTGAAGTACCAGAACCGGAACCCGCCGAAGCTGCTCCAGTCCTGCGGCTCGGTGTTGAAGCTCAGGTTCTGCCCGAAGCCGGCCCAACTGGTGGTGGTGTCGATGGCCACGGAGAGGGCCTGGTTGTCGGCCGGGGTGCCGTCGCGGGCGGCATCAACGTAGCTCAGCTGCGGGACGCGGGAGTCGTCCCCGCTGAAGGTGATGATGCCGGGCTGCCCACCGGGCGGGTTGAGCTGCGGCTGCGGGGCCTCGAAGTCGGCGACCGTCGCCACGTTGGTGAAGAGCTCCACCTGGTCGAAGTGCAGTTCTCCGGCGCCCTGCGGCAGGTTTACCGCGAAGCCCCACATCCGGTCGAGCTGCAGCTCCTTGTCCTTGGGGCCGTCCGCTGGCTGGTAGCTGGTGCGCCAGGCGAAATCGGGAAAGATCGTCCGGATCCGCTTCCAGCCGGTGGAGTCGTCGATGAAGAACGACTCCCACAGCTCCGACGCCTCACCGTGCTCGCCGCCGTCCTTGATCTCGAACTGGACCTGCCGGCCGCTGCCGTCCCCCTTCACCCAGAACGAGAAGCCGTCGTACGCCCGCCAGTCCTGGTGGCCGTCCGGCGCGGTGAAGTTGTGGGTGAAGCCACCCCAGCCGTCGATGTCGTACCGGACGGAGAAGGCGTCGTTGTCAGCGCCCGCGCCGGGCCGGTCGTCGCTCGCGACGGTGTCCACTTCGGGCTGCTCGGGATCGCTGGAGGCGAAGAGGAAGACCTCGGGGGGTACGCCGTCCTCGTAGTCCTCGACGGTCTGCACGGCCCCGGCCGACGTTGGCGCGACGCCGGTGTTGGCGGTGGGGCCCGGGTCGGGGAGGGCCTGCGCGGCCCCGGGTAGGACCAGAAGGGATCCGGTGAGAGTGAGGGTGAGCAGGGCGGCGGTTCGGGTACGTAAGCCGCCCCGCCTGCGATCAGGTTCTGGATGCACAGTGCCTCCTGTGGATGGGGTCGGGAACGCTCCCATCGATTGTTGTAAGCTACAACATATTGGCCCGCGCCGTTTTGAGGAAGTAACAGGTGCGTAACGAGTGGTGGCCGGGGTGGACGCCTCGCCCGCACCCCGTCGTAGCCCCACGGCGCCCGTCCGGCCGCCGCCGCAGCACCCCGTTGCTGTCGACGTGGCGGGGGTGTTGCGGAGATTGTGTTATCAATTGACTCCGCACCTATGCGTCATTAATCTTTTTGTAACTGGCGCGTTCGGTTAACACATGTAAAGCGACGCCATTGATCTGGAAGTGCTGGGCGCGCCTCCGTTTGTTCGTGCCTTTTGCGCCGGGTGCCCGCACTGTCGGTGCTCCATCGGGAGGTATCCCAGTGATGAAAATCGTGTCCGCGTACCGACTCGTCATCACCGTCGTGGCCACATTGGCGATCACAGCTGCCCTCGTCGTAACCACCGGCACCGCCGCTGCCGCCACCCCCTGCGACTACCCCGCTCAGCAGCTGGACCTCACCAATTGGAAGGTCACCCTGCCGACCGGCTCGCCCGGTTCGCCGACGGGGGTCAAGCGGCCGGCCCTCGCCACCTACGCGGTGAACCCCTGGTTTCAGGTGAACCACAGCTGTCAGGGAGTGCAGTTTTGCGCCCCGGTCAACGGGGTGACCACCTCGGGATCCAGCTATTCGCGCTCCGAGCTGCGCGAAATGACCGACAATGGGACGCGGCAGGCCGCCTGGTCGGCCACCTCGGGCACCCACACCCTGACGTTCCGGTTGGCGTTCAACCGGCTCCCCAATGACAAACCGCACGTCGTCGGTGCCCAGATCCACGACGGCGACGACGATGTCACCACCTTCCGCCTCCAGGGCGGCAACCTCTACCTCACCAGGGGAAACGACAGCGACTACAAGCTGGTCGCCAGCGGCTATCAACTGCACACGGTCTTCGAGGGAAAGTTCGTCGTCAGCGGGGGTAGATCCGTGCCTACTACAACGATGCCCTCCAAGCGAGCATCGGACACACAGGACCCAGCAACTATTTCAAGGCCGGGGCCTACACCCTGGCCAACTGTGGCAACTCCTATCCGTGTAGTAGCCAACTACGGGCAGGTGAGCGTGTACAAACTGGTGGTCACTCACTCGTAGCGTGCCGGCCGTCGCCCGTTGTTCCGTATCATCGAGCGGGTGGAAAGCGGTGAGGAGATCTTCATCGACCGGGTGGACGCCCCCGCGGCAAAGGTCGTGCCGTTGGTGTGCCGGGTCAACCGCACCGCGATCGGCTCCCTTGGCGGGCAGCTGGACCTTTCCGGTGACTGGGACTCGTCCCACACTAATGACGAGATCGCTGGTGACTTCGGCATCAGCGCATGAGCCTGCTATTGCGGTTCGGTGCCCAGCCGAGCTGGCCTACCCGCCGCCGGCCGGAAGGGGAGAGCGCTCCGGCGTCGGTGCGGCTGGGCGCCGGGTCGATACCGCCCATTGGGTCAGTCGCGGGGCGAACAGGCCGGTGACCGCGAACAACAGCGCCAGCGCGACCCAACCGAGGCGCCCACCGTCGAGGATCAGCAGGGTCAGCAGAGCGGGCCCCACCGCTCCGACGAGGCCGTTGAGCAGCCCGGCGACGCCCTGGTATTCGCCGACGAACTCCGGTATGGCCAGGTCGTAGGCCAACCCGGTGCCACCGACCGCGTGCCACAGGTCGCCGATGGTGTAGACCGTGGTCGCGACCAGCAGCAGCGCGACCGTCGGGCCGGTGGGCAGCGCGCTGGTGCCGGCGAGGAGCAGCATCGCCGCGGCCAGCGTCAGGCCAGCCCGGCGCATCGTTTGCGCAGCCGGAGTGGCGGTCTGCGCGCCGCGGCTCAGCCGCACGGCCAGCAGTACCGTCAGCACGGTGTTAGTCACCAGGATCGCCGCCACCATGACGGTCGGCGCCGCCGTGTGGGACACCACCCAGAGGGGAATGATCAAGGTGAGTACGATGGAGTGCAGCGAGAGTGCCGCCGAGGTGGCGCTGACGGCGACGAAGGGGACGTCCCGCAGCGCTGGCCCGAGCCCGCGCTTCGGGGCGGCCGGCACCGACCCGGGCGGAAGCGGCGGCAGTCGCATGATCAGCATCGCGGAGAGTGCGAACGTCGCGGCGTTGCCGAGCGCCAGCAGCTGGTATGCCGCCCGCGTGTCGGCCATCAGGGCGAGTCCCGCCAGGACCGCGCCGACACCGGTGCCGAGGTTCGCCACCGCACGCAGGTTCGCGAAGGCAGATACCCGTCCCGCTGGGCCGCCGACGGCCGCGACCAGGGCGGCGCGAACCGCGAGGTTGCCGGTGGCGAGCAGCGCACTGAGCACCGCGACCACGATGAACACCGCGACCGAGTCAACCAGCAGGTAGGACGCGGCGACAACGGCCTGCAGCAGCTGCAGGACCGCCCGCAGCGTACGCGGGTCGCATCGGTCGGCGAGCCGGCCGAACGGCACGCTGGCGACCAGCCCGACCAGCGCGGAGATCGTGAGACCCACTCCGACCGAGCGGGTGGACAGCCCAACGCTCCGGGTGAGGAACAACGCCGAACCGGCAACCCAGAGCCCCATCCCCACCGTGTTGGTCAGCGTGGCCCAGGCCAGGGTCCGCAGTGGCCCGGGCGGCGGGATCGGCGAGCCTCCTGGCCAGTGCTCATGGCCCGGCAACCACGCGGGTGGTGGCGATCTCCTGGGAAGCATTCACTGAATCTATGGTCGATCGGCGCCGGCCGAGTGCCGACGACCGGCGATGTCGATCACAGTGGATCTATCGGAAGTGCTGCTGGAGTCGGGAGCCCGACCACATCGACAGCCGATGCTCAGCCGCGGGCGGAGATGCGGTCGGCGCGGTACAGCAGTGCGGCGGCGACGAGGCCGCCGACCAGGACCGCCACCGCCCCCACCGTCTGGCCGGTGCGTAACGCGTCGGCGAAGGCGGCGGTGACCGCCGCCCGGTCCGGGCCCGCCGCGGCCAGGGCCGCGGGGAACGAGCCGGCGCCGGCCAGCGCGGCGGGCAACAGCGCGGCGAAGCGGGCGTTGAGCACCGCACCCAGCACGGCGATGCCGAGGCTGCTGCCCACCTCGGTCATGGTGCCGTCGACGCCGGCCCCGGCGCCCGCCTTGTCCGTGGGGATCGCGCTCATCACCGCCTCAACGATCGCCGGGTTCGCCAGCGCGCAGCCCGTACCCATGATGAGC
This sequence comes from Salinispora cortesiana, assembly GCF_000484695.1. GTDB lineage: Bacteria > Actinomycetota > Actinomycetes > Mycobacteriales > Micromonosporaceae > Micromonospora > Micromonospora cortesiana. The sequence continues at coordinate 13,808 of NZ_AXVR01000023.1, forward strand.
AACCCGGCCAGCAGCGTGCCGTAGCCCTCGGTGGGAACGTGCGTAACCAACGCCAGCCCGCCGGCGAGCAAAGTCATTCCGGTGGCGATGGCGGCGGGTAGCCCGAGCCGGCGGATCGCCAGTGTGGCGATGCCGCCAACGTTGAGCACCACGATGGAGAGCGCGAACGGCACCATCCGCAGCCCGGCCTCCCAGGCCGGGTAGCCGCGGACGAACTGCAGGTGCTGGGTGAGCAGGAAGAGCGCGCCGGTGGCGCCGAACGTGATCAGCACCACGCCGCAGACCGCGCCGACGAAGCGGCGGTTTCGGAAGAAGTGCATGTCCAACATCGGGTGGGCGACCCACTGTTCCCAGCGGACGAAGAGCGCCAACAGCAGCACGCCGACGATGCCCGCGCCGAGTACCTTCGTCGAGGCCCAGCCGAGCTCCGGACCGGAGATGATCGCCCAGACGATCGCGGTCAGGCCGACGGTGGAGAGCGCCACTCCGACCAGGTCCAGGCGCCCACTGGCAGGATTTCGTGACTCCGGGATCAGCGCCCGCCCGGCGAGCAGACAGACCAGCACGATCGGAATGTTCATCAAGAAGATCGCGCCCCAGGGCAGGTGGGCGAGGATGATCCCGCCGATCGGTGGCCCGGCGGCGAAGCCCAGCGCGCTGGTCGCCGCCCAGATGCCGATGGCCCGGGACCGCTCGGCGGAGTCGAAGACCTGCATGGCGATGGCGAGGGTGGCGGTGACCAGCAGCGCGCCGCCCACGCCCATTCCGGCCCGGGCGGCGATCAACTGCTCGGAGGTGCCGGCGAGGCCGGCTGCCAGCGAGCCCACGCCGAACAGCACCAGCCCGACCAGGAGCATCCGCCGCCGTCCGTATCGGTCCACGGCACTGCCCGCGCTGAGCAGCAGTCCGGAGAGTACCAACGCGTACGCGTTGATCATCCACTGTACGTCGGCGGTGCCCGCGCCGAGCTCCACCGTGAGTACCGGAACCGCCACCGTCAACACGGTGTTGTCCAGCACCACGACGAGTTGGGTCAGGCAGAGGACCGCGAGAATCAGCCAGCGGTGCGGGACCTTGCCGCCCGCGACGGGGAGGTCGACCGGTGCCGGCGCGGTCGCTGAGGCGCCGCTCATCGCGCCGCGGTTTCGTCGTTCGTGGTCTGACTGCCGGGGCGCATCAGGCGACCCGCCAGTAGCCGAGGGAGGTGAGCTGGTGTTTGCCGACGCCGAGCGTCCGCCGTACGTGCCGGGTGATGCGGCGGGTGCTGGCCGCTTCGCACGCCACCCAGTAGTGCGCGGTCTCGCCGGACGGTAGCGCGGCGCAGACGGTGTCGACCAGGTGCTGCCCGTCGTCGCGGCGCGGCACCCACGTCACGTCGTGGTGCGCCCGGGCGCGCGGAGTCAACGCCTTCTCGTCTTCATGGGCGAACTCCAGCCACACCGTCGCGGGGATGTCGGAGCCAGCGTCGAGGAGGCTGTTGACCGCCGGTAGCGACGCCGCGTCCCCGATCAGGTAGAGGTGCTCCGGTGCCGGGTCGGGCAGCTGGAAGGCGCTGCCCTGCACGGTCGCATCGATGGTGTCGCCGACCTGCGCGGTGGTGGCCCAGCGGGCGGCGCAGCCGTCGTGGATGGCGAACTCCAGGGTGAACCGCCCGGTTGCCGGATCTGGGTCGACCAGCGTGTAGGCCCGCTGGTGTGCCCGGCCGTTGGTGTCGAACCAGAGCCGGATCCACATCGTCGGGTGTACGCCGCACGCCGCCAGGAGCCCACCGTCGTCGAGGAGTAGCCGCTGGTAGCGCCCGGCGACCGACTCGGTGCTCAACACGGTGAGCCGGAAGTCCCGGCCGCCCATGGCCCGGAGGACCAGGCCCTCCCAGTTCCTTTTCACAAAGCCTCCAGCTAAGGTCAGCCTAAGTTAGGAGAGGTTAACCTAAGCGGAAGCCCCGATGGTACCGCTTCCTGCCCGCTGGGCCCCAAACTGCTGCCCCGATGTCGACCAGCGCACCTAACGAAGGGCGAGATTACGTGATTTATCAGGAGAAAATTCCCGAGCTCGGTGAACTGACGCTGGAGCCAGTCTGCCCCGATCGGCACGCCGAACTGCTGCACGGCTGGGTGACTGTGCCCCGGAACGAGTTCTGGGGCATGGGATCGCACACGCTCGACCAGGTGCGCGAGATCTACGCGTTCCTCGACGGGTTGGACACCCACCACGCGTACCTGATTCTGCTGGACGGTGAGCCGGTGGGGCTGTTTCAGAGCTACCAGCCGGAGGCCGACCCGGTGGGGGAGCGCTATCCGGTGCAGGTGGGGGACATGGGGTTGCACCTGCTGCTCAACCCACCCCGACGCTACCTTCGTGGCCTCACCGCGGCCGTCGGTCCCGCGCTGGTCCGGTTCCTGCTGCAAGATTCGGCCACCCAGCGCATCGTGGTGGAGCCGGACGTGCGCAACGAGACCGCGCTGCGCCGGCTGCGGGTCGAAGGGTTCACCTTCGCCGCGGAGATCGACATGCCCGACAAGCGGGCCCAATTGGCCTTTCTGACCCGAGCCCGGTTCGAAGCCGACCATCCGACCCCGGCTAAGTAGGGTCATCCGCTGCGCCACCCACGCGATCACGGGGTGACCAGATTCGTCCACATATGAAATTGACTCGGCTGAAGCTGCCGTGGGCCAGATCCAGTGGCCGGTGCGTTGGTTAGTGGATCTGGATGTGCCCGCGCGGTCGCCGGCCGCGGAGGTAGTCGTCGTAGTTGTCGAGCAGGCGCTGTGCTTCACCGGTGGCCTGCCGGAAGCGGGTGTCCGCGGACACGTCGCCGGTCAGGACGTCGTGCATGGCCCGGGTCATCACGGTCTGGATGCCGGCGAAGTCGCCGAGCAGCGCACCACGTCCGGCCGGTGTGCCGTTGTTGGCCGCGAGCTGGTCCACGGCGGCCCAGTGGTGCGGGTTCTCCGCGAACCAGCCCCGCTCCTCGAGGAGCGCAACGGCGCCCCGGGTCACCGGGACGAAGTTGGTTTCCCGGTGGCGGCCGGCGGCGTTCGCCGGGTTGCTCAGGAACTGGATGAACGCCAGTGCGCCGTCGCGGGTCGTCGGGTCCAGGCCGTCCGAGAGCCACAGCGCGTCGCCGCCGATCACGTTGCCGGCGTACGGCACCTCCCCGTTGTACGGCATGCGGCACGCCCGCACCTCGAAGCCGCCCCGGCGCCCGGCTTCGACCATCCGCCCCGCCACGACCGAAGTGGTCAGGGTGAACGCCACCCGCTGTCCGGCGAACGCCTGGTAGTTGGCCTCCCAGTCAACCGTGTCCGCGCTGTCCTGGTAGAGGTAGTGGCCGTCCCGGTGCAGCCGCTGCCACCAGCGGACGTACGCCATCATCTCGTCGGAGGCCAGGTAGACGGAGCGTGCGCGCCCGGCCCGGCCGTTGTCGTGGTCGGCGAGCAGGCCGCCCTGCTGGGCCACGGACTGCTGGAACAGCCAGCCGTGATTGGGCCAGGTGATTGCGTGCGCTGGCCCGCCGGGCAGCCCCGCGACCGCCTTGCAGGCCACCTCGAGCTCGTGCCAGGTCCGGGGAACCTCGGTGATCCCGGCGGCGGCGAGCAGGGTGGTGTTGGCGTACAGCAGGGTGGTTGAGGTGAGCGGCGGCATGGCGGCAACCGCGCCGTCGTAGACGTAGTAGTCCCGGGCCGCGGGCAGCATGTCGGCGAGGACAACCGGTTCACCGAGTATCTCGGTGCGTCCGGCGATTGCCCGTTCGACCGAGGTGAACTGCGGCGCTTCGTCGGCCCGGCGGGTGTCGTACGCCTCCTGCGTCGAGGTGTAGAAGTACTGGGCGACCGTCGGTGCCGTATTCGTCGCGGCGGCCCGGTGCACGGCGTTGGGCAGGTCGAGCCAGTCGTGCCCGTCGACCTGGATCCGGTATTCGGGATGGGCTGCCTCGAAGTCGGCAGCCAGCTCCCGGACCCGGCCGATGAACCAGGGCATCACCGGGTAGTGCGGCATCCACATAGTGATGACGGTCCGGGTGTCGCGGTGCTGTCTCATCGCTTCGTCCTCAGTAGGTGACGACCGCGCGGAAGCGGACCTGTCCCCGGTCCACCCGCTCGACGGCCTCGGCGACATCCGCGGAGGTGAAGGTCTCCACGGTGGGCGTGACCTTGCCGGCCGCGACCAGGTCGAGCGCCTCGGTGACGCGGTGCAGGCCGTCGTGGCCGGCGGCGGAGATCCGCTGACCCTTCGCGAAGAACCCCTGGCCGGGATCGATGGTGAAGCTGCCGGACGGGTCGATCGAGGCCAGCACCAGCCGTCCGTTCACCCGCAGGCCCTTCATCGCCTCCGCGCCGGCCGGGTACGACATTCCGGTGACGAGCACGACGTCGGCGCCGCCAGCGGCGCGTAGCTCGCCGCCGTCGCGTACCACGACGCTGGCACCGAGGGCTCGGGCCGTAGCGTGCTTGTCCGGGGACCGGGTGATCGCGACCACCTCGTGGCCGAGGGCGCGGGCGAACTGGATCGCCAGGTGCCCGAGACCGCCGATGCCGAGCACAGCGACGCGGTCACCCGGGCGCGGTTCGGCCGCGTGCAGGGCGCTGAGCGCGGTGTAGCCGGCGCAGAGCATGGGCGCGGCCTGTTGGTAGGAGACGCCGTCGGGGATCGGCACGGTGCTCTCCGCCCGGACCGCCACGAACTCGGCGTGGCCGCCCTGCGCCGTCATCCCGGTCAGCACCGGGACGGCGCAGTGCATCGCGGTCTGCCCGGTGACCGGCAGCTTCCTCGCGCAGTAGTCGCATGCCCCGCAGCCCGCCTGGACCCAGGTGGCGCCGACCCGGTCACCGACCGCCCGGTTGGTGACGTTCGTGCCCACCGCCACCACCTCACCGGCCGGCTCGTGACCGGTGATCATCGGTACGATCCGCGGGAACGGGTAGACGCCATTGGTCAACCAGATGTCGTTGTGGCACACCCCGCTGGCTCGTACCCGGATCAGGACCTCGCCGGGACCCGGCTGGGGGGCCGGCACGTCGCGGAGCTCCCAACGCGCGCCCGGGTGGGCAACCACCGCGGCCCTCACCGCTCCTCCCCGGTCAGCTGGGGCAGCGTGTCACCGGCGGGTCGGTGCGGGCCGGACGGGTCTATCACGACAGGACAGCGACGTCTCATGGCGGAACCTCGGCATTCGCGCGGTCACAGGGATGGATGGGTAAGAGGTCGTGACGTTCAGGCCGGCAGCCGGACCGACAACCGGTGTCGAAAGACGTCGAGCGGGTCGTACCGCTGCTTCACCTGCTGTAGCCGCGGATAGTTGTCCTTGAAGTAGAGCGTGTGCCAGGTGACGCCGGAGGTGTTCCACGCCGGGTTGGCCAGGTCCACGTCGGGGTAGCCGATGTATGACCCGTCGCTGACCGCACCGGGCACCGGGACCCCGCCGGTGTCGGCGTACACATCCCGGTAGAACCGGCGGACCCAGTCGATGTGCCGCTCGTCGTCGTCCGGCGAGTGCCAGCCACCGGTGCTGTAGGACGCCTTGACAACACTGTCGCGCTGAGCGTTGGCGGTGGCGTTTCGGCGCACCGCGTTAACCTGGCCCCCGAAGGCGGTCAGCACCACATTGGCCATCGGGTTGGAGTAGCTTTGGTCGCCCAGATACCGGGCGATCGTGGCGAGCTGGTCGTCGGCGGGCCGGCGCCGCAGATATGCTGCCTTGTGTTTGTACCGTGCCCGCGGGTCGCTGGGCCAGCTGTAGGACGGCATCCATGACGTCATCCACGACACCACCTGCTGGTCGTCGGCCGATGGGGTCAGGCCGGTGCCGTCAGCCATCGCATGTAGCTGGTCCGCCAGCAACTTCTCCGCGTCCGGCGCTGCCTCGTCCACCACGGCTGTCATGGAGACGGCGCCGCCCGAGCGGTGCATCACGATGAGATTGCTCCACAGGTTCGCGGCCGGCGCCCCCGGAGCGCTGTTGTGCTCCAGCCACCCGCAGTAGTTCCCGATCAGCCGGGCGAGGGCGGCCTCGCTCATCCTGTCCCAGGACCACAACACGTCGCGGCGCCGGATGCGCTCCGGCGCCCGCGGCAGCATCCGGGAGGGGTCGGCACCGGGTGCGTCCGGGCTGCGTAGCCAGAACCGCGTCACCACGCCGAAGCTACCGCCACCGCCGCCGGTCATCGCCCACCACAGGTCCCGGTAGCGGTCGCCCGGGTCCCGCGTGGCCACCAGCACCTCAGCCTGGCCGGCAGGGTTGACCACCACCACCTCCACCGCGTACAGGTGGTCAACGACCAGCCCGTGTCGGCGGGACAGGTGGCCGTATCCGCCCCCGGTGACGTGCCCACCCATCCCCACCTCGAAACAGGTGCCGCCCGGTATCGTCACGCCCCAGGCGTCGTGCAGCGCCGGGTAGACCCGCCCGAGCGTGGCGCCGGCTTCCACCTCGATCGCGTGCATGCGGGGGTCGTACCGCACACCGTTCATCGGTGACAGGTCCAGTAGGACCGCGACGTCGGGGGAGGTGGAGAAGTCCTCGAAGCAGTGGCCGCCGCTGCGCACCCCGATCCGCCTGCCCGCGGAGACGGCCTGATTGATCGCCTCCACGACGTGTGCGGTGCTGCTCGCGAGCCGGACGTACTCAGGCCGGCCCGTGAACCGGTGGTTGTAACCCTCCACCAGGTTGGGGTAGCGGGGATCGGCGGGGCCAACGGTGGTGGCGTGCCCCGGCCGCCCGGGCTTCTGCTCTTCGATCAAGGCGTCCTCCCATGACGTTCCACCAGAGGCTCACACCCGCTCGATTCGGCCGCATCTTCCACCGTGCCGGGGTGCGGGTCCGGTTACCGCAGTCGCGCAACGTGAGAGAGGAGCCGGCGGGCCAGCGGTGCCACGATGGGTCGGGCCGCCGCGGCGCCGGATGAAGCGCGGCCGGAACAGACAAGCCGAGGAGTGTGCCGATGCTGCATGACAAGGTTGTGATCGTCTCCGGGGTTGGGCCGGGCCTCGGCCGGGCGGTCGCGGTGGGTTCGGCCCGTGCCGGCGCCGACGTGGTGCTCGCCGCCCGGAGCAGAACCATCCTGGAGGAGGTTGCTGCGGAGGTAGAACAGGCTGGCCGGAAGGCGGTCGTGGTGCCGGCGGACATCACCGACCCGGCTGCGGCGGACCACCTCGTGCAGTCGGCGGTGGACACCTTCGGCCGGGTGGATGTGCTGGTGAACAACGCGTTCGCCGTGCCCCCGCTGGTCCCACTGGTCGAGATGGACCCGGCCGCCGTACACGCAGAGATGGACACCGACGTGTTCGGCGCGCTGCGGCTGACCCAGCTCGCGGCCGGACACCTGGCCGCGACCGGCGGCTCGATCGTCATGGTCAGCTCGGTGGCGGCCCGACTGTCCCGGCCCGGCTTCGGCGCGTACAAGATGACCAAGGGCGCCTTGATCTCGCTGGCCCAGACGCTCGCCGCCGAGCTGGGCCCCCGGGGGGTGCGGGTCAACGTCGTGGTGCCGGGCAGTATCTGGGCCGCACCGCTGCGGCAGTACTACGACCACCTCGCGAACCAGCGTGGCGTGACCACCGAGGAGATCTACGAGGAGACCGCAGCGAACCTGGACCTGCGCCGGCTGCCAGAGGCCGCGGAGGTGGCCAACGCGGTGCTGTTCCTGGCATCGGATTTGGCCCGCGCCATCACCGGGCAGTGCCTCGACGTCAACGGTGGCGAGTACCACCACTGACCGGTCGCACCATGCCGGAGCCGTGACTTCCGGGTAGTGCCGATCCTTCAGTCCCGCGATCAGGTGATGTATGCCGTGAACTGTCGAGAACTGCCCGACGGGTCCGAGTTACTTGAGGGACCCACCCCCCGCAGGGCTCGGCACCAGGTGTCACGTCCTGGACGTAATCGCGACAGCAGAGGGGGACGCACCCATGCGGAAGATCATCCAGTGGGTGATGACGTCGGTGGACGGGTATGTCGACGGGCCGAATGGCGAGTTCGACTGGGCATCGCTCGGTCCGGAGATCGGGGAGTACAGCGACCGTCTACACGAGCGGGCCGACACCTTCCTGTACGGCCGGGGGGTGTGGGAGATGATGTCCGGCTACTGGCCGAATGTGGAGTCGATCTCGGAAGACGAGCACGATCTGAAGTTTGCGCCGATCTGGCACGAGACCCCGAAGGTTGTCTTCTCGCGGACCTTGGAGAAGGCCGACTGGAACACCCGGGTGATCGGTGGCAACCTCCACGAGGAGGTGACCGCGCTCAAGCGACAGCCGGGCAAGGATCTGCTACTCAGTGGCGGTTCCCGGCTGCCGGCCGCGCTGACGGCACTGGGGCTGATCGACGAGTATCACGTCGCCGTGCAGCCGGTCGTGCTCGGCGGAGGCAATCCGCTGTTCCGCGAGCCGGAGCAGCGGGTGAACCTTCAGCTGGTCAACGCCCGGACGGCCGACTCGTCGGCGGTGATTTTGCAGTACCAACCCGCTCGCGAGGCGTCGGCGCGCTGACCACCTGCGGCGGCGGTCCTGGGTGCCGCCGCCGCAGACTCGTCGGCGTCCACCTACTCGTCGACGGTGATCGTGTCGAGGATCGGACGTACCTCCATCGCGCCGGTGCGGGCGTCGGGCCACCGGGAGGCGATCTCGATGGCCCGCTCCAGGCTCGGTACGTCCACCGTGATGTAGCCCGCCAGGTGCTCCTTCACCTCTGCGAATGGACCGTCGGTCGTCGCTACCGCTCCGTCGACCACCCTTACGGTCCGGCTCTGGGAGACATCCGTCAGCGCGGCGCCGCCGATCAGCTCGCGATTGGCGGTGAGTTCTTTCATGATTCCGCCGACATCTGCCATGATCTTTTCCTGCTCGTCCTTGGAGAGGCGCTGCATGGCGGCAGGGTCGTTGTGGATGAGCAGCATGTACTTCAAAATCTGGGCTCCTTCTCAGCTTCTCCAGCGCGCTACGCATACCGGGCAGGGAGTGCGGATTCTACGTGCGACACAGTGCGCCGGCAACGCGCAGCGCGGGAGTGCCGCGTGTCCGTGGTGCCGATGAGGGCGATGTCGAGATCACCGGCCCGGGTCCGACTCATAAGGGAAGCAATGCCTCGCCTGACCGGGGCTCGTGCAGAAAGGAAGACTCGCATGCGAGATGCGACATCAGCTGCGCCGAATCAACGCGCTGGGCGCCGTGAGTGGACCGGCCTGGCTGTTCTGGCCGTCGCCACCCTGCTGGTGGCCTTCGACATCGGTGTTCTCTTTCTGGCGTTGCCGCACTTGAGCGCCGACCTCGGGGCCACCAGTAGCCAGCAGCTCTGGATTACCGACATCTACACGTTCCTGCTCGCCGGCTTCGTGATCACGATGGGCACGCTGGGGGACCGGATCGGCCGCCGCCGCCTGTTGCTGATCGGTGCGGTCGGGTTCGCTTTGGCCTCGGTGTTGACAGCGTACTCGAACAGCCCGGAGATGCTGATCATTTCCCGGGCCCTGCTCGGTGTCGCGGGGGCCACCATCGCACCCTCGACCCTGGCGCTGATCAGCAACATGTTCCGGGACGACCGGCAGCGCGGAGTCGCGATCTCCATCTGGGCGACCTGCCTGTTCGCCGGTGGTGCCACCGGCCCGGTGGTCGGTGGGGTCATGCTGGAGCACTGGTGGTGGGGGTCGGTGTTCCTCATCGCGGTGCCGGTGATGGTGGTGTTGCTGGTCGCCGGGCCGTCGTTGCTGCCGGAGTACCGCAACCCGGAGGCGGTCGGCCGGATCGATCTGGTCAGCGTGGCGTTGTCGCTGGCGGCCGTCCTGCCGATCATCTACGGCATCAAGAACCTTGCCGCCGACGAGACCGACCTGCCGGTGGCGGTCGGCGCGATCGTGGCCGGCCTGGTCGTCGCCGTCTTCTTTGTGCGCCGGCAGCTCCGACTGCCCAACCCCCTGCTGGACCTGAGCCTGCTGCGTCAACGGAAGATCCGGGTGGTGCTGCCCGCGATGCTGGTCGGTGCCGGCGCGTTCGGCGGGACCAGTATGTTCACCGCCCAGTACATTCAAAGCGTCGCCGGTCGTTCGCCCAGCGAGTCGGGGCTCTGGCTGTCCGCCACCGGTCTGGGTATCGCGGCGGGGAGCCTGCTGGCGCCGGTCCTGGTGCGCAGCATGCGGCCGCAGACCGCGATCACTCTCGGGGTGACCGGTTCCGCGGTCGCGTTGCTGGTGCTCACCCAGGCAGGGGCCAGCGGTTGGCTGATCGGGGTGGTGGCGTCGATCGCCGTGGTGGCCTTCGGCGTTGGTCCGCTGTTCGCGCTCGGTACCGGGCTGGTGGTCGGCTCCGCCCCGCCAGAGCGCGCCGGCTCGGCCGCGTCGATCTCCGAGACCAGCAACCTGTTCGGTACGTCGCTGGGCCTGGCGCTGCTGGGCAGCGCGGGCGCTGCGGTCTATCGCGGCCAGATGGCCGACGCGGACCTCAGCGCCTATCCGTCGGCGGTGGCCGACAGCGCACGCCAGACGATCGGCGGCGCCACGGCCAGCGGCGACCCGGGACTCATCGCGCTGGCGCGCGACGCGTTCACCAGTGGGCTGAACGTCGCGGCCGCGATCGCTGCGGCGGTGATGGTGGCTCTGATCCTGGCTCTCATCGCTACTTTCCGCGGCGATGGCGCCGACGAGGCGAACGCGGCGGAGGAGGCCGGGTCGGGCACCCAGCCGACGCCGGCCCGCTAGCCGCCATCGAAGCCGGGCATGCACCCGGCCCCTGGTCGCGCCGGGGCCGGGTGCTGCTATCGGGGTGTCGGCTGGTTGAGCCGGTTGCTGCGGAGCGCCAGGTAGCGTTGTTCGGGCACGCTGTTGGTGCGTTGCGCGGCCGCCTCGTAGCAGTCCCGGGCCGCGCTGAGATCTCCGGCCATTTCCAGCAGGTGCCCGCGTACCGCGTGGAAGCGGTGGTGATCACGCATCCGCTTGTCCTGGTCGAGGGGCGCCAGCAGCGCGAGGCCCTCCTCGGGGCCGCACACCATCGCCTCTGCCACGGCCCGGCTGAGGGTGATCATGGGGTTGGGGGAGGTCTGCTCGAGTAGTTGGTACAGCGCGGAGATCTGACGCCAGTCGGTGTCCTGTGGCCGCACCGCCTCGGCGTGGACGGCGGCGATGGCGGCCTGCAACTGATACTGGCCCACCGGCCCGCCGGAGGCCAGCGCACGGGTGACCAGCGCGGTGCCCTGTTGGATGACTTGCTGGCTCCAGCGGGTGCGGTCCTGTTCGTCGAGCGGGATGAGGGCGCCGTCCGGGGTGGTCCGGGCCCCGCTGCGGGCGTCGGTGAGCAGCATCAGCGCCAACAGGCCGGCGACCTCGCCGTCGTCTGGCAGTAGTCGGTGCACCGTCCGGGTAAGTCGGATCGCCTCCCGGGTCAGCTCGCCGCGCAGCAGGTCCGGGCCCGAGGTGCTGGCGTACCCCTCGTTGAAGATCAGATAGAGCACGTGCAGCACCATCCGCAGCCGGCTGGTGTACATCTCGCCCGACAGGGGGTACTGGATGCCCGCTGACCTGATCCGCTGTTTGGCGCGGCTGATCCGCTGGGCGACGGTCGACTCCGGCGTGAGCAGGGCACGGGCGATCTCGGCGGTGGTCAGGCCGCCGAAGGCACGCAGGGTGAGCGCCACCTGCGAGGGCGGGGACAGGTCGGGGTGACAGCACAGGAACAGCAGCACCAGGGTGTCGTCGCGGTCCGAGGGCGCCTCGTCCGGGCCGGGCGCCGTGAACTCGGCGGGCGTGTCGAGCACCGCCGCAGTGGCCTCGCGCCGCCGTCGCGCCTGGTCGCTGTGCCACTGGTCGGCCAGGCGCCGCGACGCGACGGTGGTGAGCCACGCCCGCGGGTTCGCCGGGATTCCCTGGTCGGGCCACTGAAGAGAAGCCGCGAGCAGGGCCTCCTGCACGGCGTCCTCACAGGCCTCGAACTGTCGGAAACGCCGGACCATGGTCGCGAGGACCTGTGGCGCCATCTCCCGTAGCACTTCCACGACCCGCGAGTCCGCCCTCGCGTGCGTGCGCACCGTACCTCCCGCATCGTTACGGCGGCCGGGGCTGCCCTGACGGTAGTCGATCTCCAGTGCAGCATACCGGGTGGTGGGGCCCGGCTGGCCGAAGTCGGCGCCGGGCGTCGTCACCTGGACGGGCGACGGACCCACGGGCGGGCACGCACTCCAACACGGGGGTCAGGCCTGGCGTTCCGCGGTGATGAATAGGAATGTTCCGGGCGTGTCTTGGTGGCGAACCGTGAGACCAGCCCGGTCCAGCCAGGTGTGGACCTCCGCCGACTCGAACAGTGGGAACCCCTCCGGCCGCGCCGGAAAGTGGTGGGAGTGCTGGAAGTAGCGGTAGACCGGGTCCGGTGACCAGACGAAGGTCATCATCGTCAGGACACCACCAGGGCGCAGGCACCGGCCGATTTCGTTGATCGCCTGTTCCGCGTCCGGCAGCGCCTGCAGTGCGTTCCAGCAGTTGACGCCGTCCAGGCTGGCGTCGGCGAACGGCAGGTCCACGGCGCTGGCGCGCACCGCCGGGATCTGCGGCAGCCGGGTCCGCAGGTCCAGCAGCATCTCTCCGCTGAGGTCCAGCGCCAGGACGTGTTCCGGGCGTACCGCGTCGGCCAGCACCGAGGTCCAGCGGCCCGCGCCCGCGGCCAGGTCGAGCACCGTCCCGGTCGCGCTGCCCGATCGCGTGGTCAGGTACTCGTCCTCGTCGGCGGGAGTCACGGCGTCGTCCCAGTTCATGCCCATTACGTTCAGGAAGGCCGGACGCATCCCGCTCTCGTATCGGAAGCCGATTCCCCGCATCGCCGCGGCGTTCTGCAGTACGTCCTTCTCGACGTCCTCCGGGGTCTCGCTGAGCGCGGTGCCGGGGCGCAACCGCTGCGAAAGATCCAGAACGCCGCGGCGGACCGCGTACCCGGCTTGGCAACTGTCACAGGTGAGCCGATTCGGGTCGGGCCGGAGCCGGCCGCCGCAGTGCGGGCAGCACAGCGCGGCATGCCGGGTGTAGGCCGACGGCGGAAGCTCCTGCGGGACGCCGGCCGGCACTGCCGCGCGCGGACCGTCGGAGGCGGTGTTCTTCGGCATCCCGTGCTGGACCGCCCAGTACGCCTTGGCGCCCATGTACGCGTACACCGACCGGGTGTCCCAGCGCCAGGTTCGGGTGACCTGCTCGCGGCTGAGGTCGGCGATCCACCGTCGATCGAACTCGCGCTCCTGACCGGTCAGGCCCCAGTCCCAGGGCGAGGGCCAGGCCCGGCCGAGATCCGGGTCGTCGTGGTCGAGCTCGCTCAGGCACCGGTCCAGCCGGGTCCGGTCGTCCGGAGCCAGCCGCATCCCCCGCACCGCGTCCAGAATCCGGTCGCGGTCGGCGGGGAAGTGCGCGAGTAGGTACAGCATGGCGAAGGTCAACGGCTCGTCGCCGGTCAGGCCGCGGGCCAGGTCGAGGTAGTGCTCCATCCCGTCGCGCACGGCGGTGTGCACCTCGCCGCCGGTCTCGGGATACTCCGCCTCGACCAGCAGACCCAGCAGCACCAGCAGGTAGCCCTGTTGTGCAGCCTGCGTCCGGTCGAGGGCCGCCCGCAGATCACCAACGGCCGTGGCGGCGTGGCCGGTTAGCGCGCCGCCGCGCCACACCGTCTCGGTGAGCCGTCGGAACTCCACCTCCCGGCGCTCGGGCGGTGCTTCGGTGAACGCCTCTAGTAGGTCACGGGTGGCCGATCGTACGGTGGAGTAGGTCATGGATGGTCCTTTCCAGGTGCTGACCGTCCTGGCGGTTCAGTGCGAGGGCTTGTTGACGGTGATGACTGCGTAGCCGATCTGGCGCGCGCCTGGTGTGAAGAAGTGTTCCAGGGTCTGGCGCAGTTCGTCGACGGCGGCTTTGCCGAAGCGGTCGGCCAGCTCGGCGCGCCGCGCCTCCACGGCTTGTACGTACTTGGGGGCCATGCCGAACACCCGCGGCCCGCACTGCAGGTACTCCACCAGTTCGAAGCCGGTTTCCCGTAAGGTGTCCAGCCAGTCGTCCACCGACAGCAGCCACTTGGCCCCGAAAGCGGCGGCGAACCGGCTGGCGGCCACGACGCCGAGCCCCTCCCGGGTTGTTTCGGTCAACGACAGCCGTCCGCCGGGACGTAGCACCCGATGCAGACCTCTGAGCGCGGGTACGAGGTCACTTGTGTAGACGAGCGACTCCATCGCCACCACCGCGTCGAAGCTGCTGTCCGGGAACGCCAGCGAGTTGTAGTCATCGCGCAGGAACGTGACCCGGTCGGTAAGCCCGGCTTCCCGGGCCCGGGCGTGCGCCTCGGCCACCTGACGGGTGCTGATGTTGATGCCGGTGACCTCTACCCCGTACTCGGCGGCGAGCTGGATCGCGGGGGCGCCGAGGCCGCAGCCAACATCGAGTACCCGCTCGCCCTCGCGCAGCCGCAGCGAGTCCGCCACCTTGCGGGTCAGCCGCTGCGACGCTTCGACCAACGATGCCTGATCTTCGTCGTCGTACCAGTAGGCCAGGTGCACCTGGCCGTCGTTGAAGGCGTCTGACATGTCGGATGACCCGTCGAACATCGCGGCGATCTCGTCGGGCTCCGGCGGTTCGCCAGTGGTTGTCGAGCTCTGCATGGCTCCACCTCTCGCACTGGGGGGCTGGCCGTCCGAGCCCTCGCTCCATGGTTACGGCGGCCCTGGAGCCATACATCTTCATGATTGCGTCGGTCGGGGTGGCGGCCGGCGGACAGCGTCCACGTGGGACGTGCCAGGGAAACCCTCCGACGTCGAGCGGGGAGATTGGGCAACCTGAAAGAACTCGGCGGTCCCTGGTGGCAATAGCCTGCCCCAAAGTTAATGACATAGAGAGTTGGGCATATATGGGCGTCAGGGGTATCTCCATAGGAACCGGATCGGGCAGGCTTGACTCGCTGACCGGCCTGCGGTTCGTCGCGGCTTTTCTGGTGTTCGTCTATCACTGCACGGTGCTGTCGGTCTTCGCCGACAGCGGCGTGCAGAGCGCCTACAGCTCGTGGGCGGGCAACGCGGGCGCTCTGGGCGTCTCGTTCTTCTTCGTGCTGAGCGGCTTCGTGCTCACCTGGTCGGCTCGGCCAGGTGACCGACCACGGCAGTTCTGGCGGCGACGGGCCGTCAAGGTCCTGCCCAACCACGTCGCGGCCTATGCGCTCGCCCTCGTGCTGCTGCTGGCGGCCGGCGCGTCGATCCATCCGGGGTCCGCGCTCGCCACGCTGTTTCTGGTCCACAGCTGGATTCCAGACCCCCACTTCGTCGCTACCTCGATCAACGGTGTGACCTGGTCCCTCTCCGCCGAGGTCGTCTTCTACCTGTTGTTCCCGTTCGTGCTGCTGCCCCTGGTCACCAGGATCAGAGAGAGCAGGCTGTGGTACGCGTTCGCGGGTGTGGGGGCGGCCGCGCTGCTGATGCCGGTGGTGGCGCTCACGCTGCTGCCCGCGGACCCCCCGAGCCCGTTCGCGCCGGACACCTCCTGGCCGCAGATGTGGTTCACGCACTTCTTCCCGCTGGTCCGGGGGCTGGAGTTCGTGCTCGGCATGATCATGGCGCGTATTGTCCTAAGTGGCCGATGGTTCAACCTCGGGATCGCGCCGGCCGCGCTGCTCGCCGGGCTGGTCTATGTGGTCTCCCTGCAGCTGCCGACCATCTACGGGTTTGCCTCGGTCTACCCGCTGCCGCTGAGCTTCCTGATCGCGGCTGCGGCGACCGCGGATGTGCGGGGACGCCAGACCTGGCTGAGGAGCCGTCCGATGGTCTGGCTCGGCGACATTTCCTACGCCTTCTTCCTGCTGCACCTGTTCGTGATCCTCAACCTGCACGCCGGATTGGGAGGCGACTGGGCGGCCAACGTCTCCCAGCGGCCGGCGTGGAGTACCCCGGTGGCGCTGCTGTTCTTGGTCGGCGCGCTACTCTTCTGCATCATGCTGGCCGGGCTCCTACACCGATTCGTGGAGGTGCCGGCGATGCGTCGTTGGTCTGGCTCACGGCGCTGGGCAGCCGGAACCCCGCCGGCCGGCAACACACCGGCCGGAACCCGGCCGAGCCCGCCCCGCACGGAGCCGGTGTCTCCGCCGGCCCAGCCCGAGGACGCCCGGTCCGAAACCGCCGGGTCGCCCCCCGCGCCGTAGCAAGTGTCCGTGGAGCGGCGCCGGGATCGGGTTGACGGGCGATGTCGAAATCCCCTTCCCGGCTCCGACCATCGAGTAGGTGCGCGCCCGGCCGGTCCGGCGCCACGAAATGGGAGGCGTTACATGCGGGACACGTCAGTGCCGACGAGCGGGCTCGTGAGCCGGGTGTCGCAGCTGCGTGCGGAGCTCACCGGTCAGGTGATCACGCCGGACGACGCGGACTACGAGAATGCGCGCAGGGCGTTCAGCGGGAACATTGACCGGCGGCCGGCCGTCATCGCCCGCGCGGCGGACTCCGCCGACGTCTCCCGCGTCATCACGTTCGCGAAGGAGACCGGCCTGCCGTTCGCGGTACGTAGCGGTGGGCACAGCACATACGCCGTCTGGGACGACGGGCTGGTACTCGACCTGTCCGCACTCCGTGGGCTGGAAATCGATGTGGCCGGGCGGACCGCCTGGGCCGGTCCGGGGCTGACCTCCCTGGAGTACACCCGGGCGGCCACCGAGCACGGGCTGGCGACCGGGTTCGGCGACACCGGCTCGGTGGGCCTGGGTGGGCTGACCATCGGTGGTGGGGTGGGATACCTGGTACGGCGGTACGGGATGACCATCGACAGTCTGCTCGCTGCCGACGTGGTCACCGCCGACGGTGAGTTGGTCCGCGCCGACGCGGACAACGCCCCCGACCTGTTCTGGGCGATCCGTGGTGGTGGCGGTAACTTCGGCGTGGTCACCCAGCTTCAGTTCCGGCTGCACCCGGTCCGTGATGTGCTCGCCGGCATGCTCGTCCTGCCGGCCACCGCAGAGGTGATCGTGTCCTACCTCGAGGCGGCCAAGGCTGCGCCGGACGAGCTGTCCAGCATCGTGAACGTCATGCCGGCGCCGCCGATGCCGTTCTTGCCGGAGGAGTACCACGGTCAGTTGGTCGTCATGGCGGAGCTGGTGTACTGCGGCGACGACCTCGAAGCCGGGGAGCGGGCCGTGGCGCCGTTCCGGAAGATCGCCCCGCCGCTGGCTGACCTGGTCGAGGTGAAGGCCCTGTCGGACGTTTACCCGCCGGAGGACCCTGACTATCGCCCGATCACAGTGTCCCGGAACCTGTTCATCGACGACTTCGACCTGGCCACGGCCAAGCGGGTGCTGGAGTTGCTCGGCTCGTCAACCGCGATGATGCCGGTGGCGCAGTTGCGCGTGCTGGGCGGAGCGATGGCGCAGGTGCCGGCGGACGCGACCGCGTTCGCACACCGCAACCGGGAAATGATGGTCGTCGCCGCGGCGGTGTACGAAGACCTCGCCGAGACCCCGGTGCACTGGCAGTGGACCACCGAGTTCATCACCGCGGTTCGGCAGGGCGAGAAGGCCGCGTACGTCAACTTCCTGTATGACGACGGCGCGGAGCGGGTCCGCGAGGCGTACCCGGAGGCGACGTACCGGCGGCTGGCCAGCATCAAGCGCCGCTACGACCCGGATAACGTGTTCCGGCTGAACGTCAACATCCCGCCCGCCGAGTAGCGGGGCCGGGCGGCGTGAAGGCGCATTTTGGGAGATGAGTGCCCCGGGTAGGGAGTGCGAGAGTAAGTCGCACTGTGGATCAACGCACCCACGACCCGAGGGACCGCCATGCCCCAGAACGCGGAGAGACTAAACGTCGACTTTACCGAACCACCCGTGCCGCAACCACCCCCAGCCGCCACCCCCGAGCGGCCGGGGGTGTGGTGGCGCCAGCGGTACCTCTGGCTGGTACTCACTCTCGGCCTCGTTGTATTTAACTTCGTATACGCAATGCCGCGATACCTGAGCCTCGACCCGAGTCAGTCACGAAGCGTGCTTGACCCGTCGGCACCCGCGCACTTCGGGTTGCTCGTGGCGCACGTGGTCACCGGGAACGTGGCGATGGCGACGGTGCTGCTGCAGCTGTGGCCGTGGTTGCGCCGCCACTACCCGCAGGTGCACCGCGCCAGCGGACGGGTCTACATCCTGGCCGGCGCGCTGCCCTCGGCCGCGCTGGGAGTGTTCGCGCTGATTCCGCTGCGACCCGGCCCGGCTGGCAGCATCGGGCTGGGAGCCATGGGTGTGCTGTGGATCGTCACCACCGTGATCGGGTGGCGAATGGCCCGCCAGCGCCGGTATGCCGAACACCGACGCTGGATGATCTACAGCTTCGCGCTGGCGCTCGGTACCAGCTGGGGGCGCATCATCGTGGTGATCCTCACCGCGTTCCCGAGCCTTCAGGTGAGCGTTGACGTGTTGATCGAGGTCGCCAACTGGCTCGGCTGGGTGGTGAACCTGCTGATCGCGCACCTGTGGATCGAGAGCCGGGCCAAGCGGTCGAGCAAGGGCGGAGGCCAGGTCGTCACGTACTCCTCGCCGCTGCGCTGACCCACCCCGAACCGCCGGCGGGACCGCTCGTGGCGGTCCCGCCGGCGTCTGGCGAGGGGGGGTCAGCGCAGCCGGGACGAGCCAGGAACGATGTCGTCCCGGAACAGCCCGTCCGGATCGACCCGCAGCCGTACCCGATCGACCGCATCGATCACATCCGAATCTAGATGTGCCTGTGGCTGGTCGAGGCTCTCCACAAGGGTGGGGGTGGTGCGTCCGGTGTCGAACGGCGCGAGGGCGGAACGCACCACAGCGCAGTGCCGCTCGATTGTGGCGGCACCGTCCGGGCCGAAGGGAACGGCCGTGCCCAGGTAGGCGTAGGCCGCGTCCAGGTGCCGGAACGCGCCGCCGGTCTCGGGCGGGACGGCGAGTGCGCCACCGAGGTGCCGTAGCTCAGCGCTGACCAGTGGGGATCCCGAGCCGGGTCCGGTTGAGTCCAGGAAGGCAGCCGCGGCGGGGTCGCTCAGCTCGCTGAGGAGCAGGTGGTCGCCCATGATCGGCGCAGGTTCGTCCGGGCTCAGCTGCGCCCGCGCCACCTCGTCGGGTGAGCACAGCTGCCACGTGTCCAGCACCGGCCCCTCGATCGTTCGGAGCGGGCCCAGCAGATGCTCTGCCTGCTGGCGGGCCAGCCGCGGATCCAGCTCCGAGCCCAGGATCGTGCCGGCGACACCGATCACGGTCGTGGCCCGCAGCGCCTCCGGCACCATCGGCAGGTCCGGCAGGTTGAAGATCTGCAACGAGGTGGTTGCCTCCGGTGGCGCGTCCGCCGTCCACCCGCGCCAGCGATCCAGCACCTCGGCGGTCCGCGTACTCGGCCAGTAGGTGGCGCCGGTGTACACCCGGCGGGCGGGGAACAGGGCGATCTCGACCGCGGTCACCACACCGAACCCACCGCCACCGCCGCGTACCGCCCAGAAGAGCCCCGGGTCCTCGGCCGGGTCCACCCGGCGTAACTCGTTGTCGGCGGTGACCAGCTCCACTGCCCTTACGCTGTTGAGCGCAAGGCCCACCTTCCGGCCGTAGACGCTGATCCCGCCGCGCAGCGAGTAGCCCACCACACCCACGTCCCCGGACGTGCCATGCGGCGCGGCCAGCCCGTACGCGGCGGCGGCGTCGGCTACCTCGGCCCACCGGGTGCCGGCCGGCACCCGCACCAGCCGACGCTGTGGGTCCACCCGAACCCCGCCGTCGAGCTGGGTCCGGATGAGCACCGCCGCACCCATCGCCCGGGCGGCACCGGCGCCGTGCCCGGTGCTGTGCACCCGGACCGCCAGCCGCTCGGCGCGGGCGAATCGGATTGCGGCCTGGACATCGTCGACAGTGTGTGCGGTCCCGGCTGCCACCGGTCTCGGCGGTTCGCGCAGGTTGAACACCTGCGTGGCGGCGTCGTACCCGGGCTCGCCCGCCATCGCGGCGACCAACCTCGGTCCATCTGCCATGGGCATAGGAGACCTCCTGACCGGTCATTGACTTGGCCGCCGTTCACTGTCACACGCCGTCGTACCGCGTGGATCTCGTGGAATGCGCATCTGCCGTGGCGGGTGGGACCCCGGTGCCGCGGGCGAGAACTCCACCCGCACCGCTTCGGCGGATTGCGCAGTGTGGAAGACGCGGTGACGTCGGGTCGCCGTACACCCTGGAACGACCTGCACCGATTCGCCCTACTGGAGGCAGACGTGGACGACGAGTCGCTGTTCGTCATCGATCCGGCCGGTGCCGACATCCACGGCGAGGGTGCCCGGCTACGGGCCAGTGGGCCGGTCACCCGGGTGCTGCTGCCGGGCGGAGTCGAGGCGTGGTCGGTGACCGGCTACCACGCTGCCCGGCAGGTCCTGGCGGACGCGCGCTTCGCCAAGAACGCCCGGCAGCACTGGCCGGCGTACGTCAACGGCGACCTGGGCCCGGACTTCCCGCTGATCGCCTGGGCCCGGATGGACAATATGTCCACAACGGATGGTGAGTCGCATGCCCGCCAACGCCGGCTCGTCGCCGGCGCGTTCAGCCCGCAGCGGATCGCCGCGTTGCAGCCGCGCGTCGAGCGGGCCGTGGCCCGCGCGCTGGACGAACTGGCTGCGCAGGCGGCCGAGCAGCCGGGCGAACCGATCGACCTCAAGGAGCGGTACGCGCACCTGGTGGCGGCACGCGTGATCGGGGAGCTGCTCGGGGTGCCCGACAGCGACCCGGACGGCATTCTGGACCGCGCCGGCTATATCGAGTCGACCCCGCAGCGGGCCGCCGCGGAGTTCGCCCTGCTGCGGAGCAAGATCGAGGCATTGGTCGCGGCGAAGCGCCGGACGCCGGGGGAGGACCTGATCAGCGACCTGATCGCGGCCCAGCCGGGCGGGTGCCCGGTGACCGGCGCAGGCGCCGGATCCGACGCCGAACTGGTCGGTCTGGCGCAGCTGATGCTCAACACCGGCGCCGAGCCGGCGCGGAATCTCATCACCAATACCGTGCTGGCGCTGCTCACCCGGCCCGGTCAGCGCGCCCAGGTGATGGGCGGCGAGGTGAGCTGGGGCGACGTGGTGGAGGAGACGCTGCGCACCGATGCGCCGGTCGCGCACCTGCCGTTCCGGTTCGCGACGGAGGAGGTCACGATCGCCGGTACGACCATCTCCCCGGGCGACCCGGTACTGGTCGGGTACGCCGCGACGGGCCGTGACCCGGAGCTGCACGGCGCCACCGCGGGGGAGTTCGACGCCCGGCGCGCGGACAAACGGCACCTGGCGTTCGGCCATGGCGTGCACCGGTGCGTCGGCCCGGCGTTGACTCGCATGGAAGTGCGCATCGCGGTGCAGGCCCTGTTCACGCGGTTCCCCGGGGTGCGTCTGGCGGTGGAGCCGAAGGAACTGGTCGGACAGGGGACATTCATCATGAATGGCCGCCGCGAGCTGCCGGTCCAGGGATTGTGTGCGCAACCCTGACCGACCTATGACCGCACGATTCGCTGCCGCAGGCATTTATTGTTGCGGATTTTCTTATCTCGTGGCCGCTGTAGTCGAACCAGCAGGTGCGGCGTCGACGGAACATGCGCCCGGCGGGGGCTGACGGGCGCGTCCCGGGCACCGGCCAACCGTACTTCTCGAACAGTTCCGGACGTCGCTGGGTGCCTCGCGTCGTCGTGGCTCGGAGTAGTTGTCGGTGGCGGCAATCACGAAGATGCGTGGCCCCAGGGGGCTGATGAGAATCGGGAATGCGTTACAAAGCAGGGCTTCAAGTATCCATTCACAAAATTCTTAGGGGGCATATATGACGACGGTTGGAACTGATGTCGCCGTCGACCTCAACGGCGAGACGCTCGGCCTTCTGGACCTGTGCCGCGTCGCCGAGGACCACGCCCCGGTTGTGCTGAGTGCCCGGGTGTTGCAGCGCGCGGCGGTGATCCGGGAGCAGTTCGAGGAGACCGTGCGGCAGAACATCCCGATCTACGGGGTGACCACCGGCTACGGCGAGATGATCTACATGCTCGTTGATCCGGCCAAGGAGACCGAGCTGCAGACCAACCTGGTGCGCAGCCACAGCGCCGGCGTCGGCCCGCTGCTGAGTGAGACCGAGGCGCGGGCCATGCTCACCGCACGGCTCAACGCCTTCGCCAAAGGGCACTCTGCCGTCCGGCCCGCCGTGCTCGAACGGATCGCGCTCTACCTCAACGAGGGCCTCATACCGGCCGTTCCGGAGATCGGATCGCTGGGTGCCAGCGGCGACCTCGCCCCGCTCGCTCACCTGGCGAGCTCGTTGATCGGCGAGGGCTACCTGCTGCGCGACGGGGTGCGGGTGCCGACCGGTCCGGTGCTGCGTTCGCTGGGCGTTGAGCCGCTGCAGCTACGGTTCAAGGAGGGCCTGGCGCTGATCAACGGCACATCGGCGATGACCGGTGTCGGCTCCCTGGTGGCCCAGCACGCCATGGCGCAGGCCCAGCACGCGGAGATCGCCGCCGCGCTGGTCATCGAGGTGCTGCAGGGCTCGCTGAGTCCGTTTCAGCCGGAGGGCCACGAGGCTCGTCCGCACGCCGGGCAAATCACCAGCGCCGCCAACATGCGCGCGTTGATGAACGGCAGCAGGCTGACCGTCGAGCATGCGGACCTCCGTCGGCAGGTGGCCGCGAGCAAGGAGAACGGCAACGGCAACGGCTCGGTGTTCCGCTCCGACGTCTTCCTGCAGAAGGCGTACTCGCTGCGCTGCGTGCCGCAGGTGATCGGGGCGGTCCGGGACACCCTCGGGCACGCCCGGCTCAAGCTTGAGATCGAGCTCAACTCGGCCAACGACAACCCGCTGTTCTTCGCCGACCGGGAGGTCTTCCACGGCGCGAACTTCCACGGCCAACCGATCGCGTTCGTGATGGACTTCCTGACGATCGCGCTCACCCAGCTCGGCGTGCTCTCCGAGCGACGCAGCAACCGCCTGCTGAGCAAGCACCTGAACTATGGTCTGCCGGAGTTCCTGATCAAGGGTGAGCCCGGGCTGCACAGCGGTTTCGCCGGTGCGCAGTACCCGGCCACCGCACTGATCGCGGAGAACCGGACGATCGGCCCGGCCAGCATCCACAGCGTGCCGTCCAACGGCGACAACCAGGACGTGGTCAGCATGGGCCTGATCGGCACCCGCAACGCGCGTCGGGTGCTGCGCAACAACAACATCATCCTGGCTCTCGAGTTCCTCGCCGGCGCGCAGGCGGTGGATGTCTCCGGGCGACTCGACCGGTTGAGCCCGGCCGGCCGGGTCACGTACGACACCATTCGGTCGCTCGTGCCGACCCTTGAGGACGACCGCTACATGGCCGACGACCTTGAACTGGTCGCCGCCGAGCTCGAGCGCGGCACCCTGCTCGACGCCTTGCGCAACGCCGGTATCAGCCTTCAGTGAGGAGAGATCACGCATGACCACGACCTCGGAAACCCAGCAGGCGACGGCGGAGCTCTCCCTGCAACAGCAGTTTCTCCGTATCTTTGCCCAGGGCTTCGAGTCCGGGCCGTTCGGCCCGCACTACACGGAGGTCTTCGGGTGGCGGGTGCGCGGGCGCATCGACCTGCCGGCCATCCGCCGTGCGTTGGCCGATGTGGTCGAGCGGCACGAGGCGCTGCGCACCGTGGTTAGCCTGGAGGACGGCGGCTCGCAGCGCGTGCTCCCCACGGTGGAGCCCGAGCTGCTGGTGGTCGACCTGGACGGGGCGCCGGACGCGGACCGGGAGCAGCTCGCCGAGCAGCTCATGATCGAGGCAGAGACCCGGCCCTTCCCGGTCGACCAGGTCCCATTGCTGCGGGCCGTGCTCGGCCGTTTCGACGAGCAGGACTCCGTCCTGGTGCTGTGCGCCCACCACAGCGCTGCCGACGTCTGGTCGATCCAGGTGGTTCTGCGGGATCTAGCCGAGTGCTACACCGCTCGCGTGGCCGGTGACGAGCCGCGGCTGCCCGAAGTGAACCAGTACCGGGACTACGTCGTCGCGCAGCAGCAGGAGTCCGGCGGGCCAGGGGTGGCCGCCGCACTGGAGTACTGGCGCGAGGCCCTGCGTGGCGCCCGGATCCTGACCGCACCGGTGCGTCGTACCGGACAGGACCCCGGGACGAGCTACCACCGCTTCACCACCGACGCGCAGCTGAGCACGGAGGTTCCCCGGCTTGCCAAGGCGACGCGAAGCTCGACGTTCATGGTGTTGTTCGCCGCGTTCACCGTCTTCTTGAACCGCCGCACCGGGGCGACCGACATCGTGGTGCCCACCTTCGCGCCGGGCCGTCGGCACCAGTTCCAGTCCACGGTCGGATCGTTCTTCAACTTCGTCCCGCTGCGGGTGGATCTGGACGGCTGCCGGAACTTCCGCGACGTCATCGCGCGCGCCAGGACAGCCTGCATCGGCGCCTTCTCGCACGAGCTGCCGCTGCTGCACGTGCTCGCCGAGGCGCCCGAGCTGATGTCCTCGGTCGGCCCCGACGCGGTGCCGACCCTGTTCCAGGCCGTCCAGCCGCCTTACCTGATGCAGGGGCACCGGATCGGCGACCTCGAGTACTCGGCGATCTGGCGGCGGGTCCTCCCGCAGCAACTGGGCTCCGAAACCCCCGACGGGATGATCTGGTCGATGCACCTCGGCGCCACCGAGGTGGTCGGCGGGCTCAGCTTCAGCCGGCACCTGTTCGAGCGAGCCGAGGTTGAGGAGCAGGCAGCCGCGTTCCTGAGCCTGATCAGTGAGCTGGTGGCCAACCCGGACCGGGCGATCTGAGGCGCGGGGCCATGACCGTGACCGAGAACACGCCCGGCGAGTCCGGGCCACCCGAGCCGGAGGTTACCCCGGCCGTGCTGGTCGAGCGGGCCAGAGCCATGGCACCGGCCCTGGTCGCCCGTCAGCACGAGACCGAGCAGCGGACCTACTACGCCGAGGACACCCACCGGGCGTTCCGGGACGCGGGCTTCTACCGCATTACGGTGCCCCGACGCTACGGCGGCTACGAGTTCGGCTTCGACACCTTCCTGCGGATCGCGATGATCCTCTGTCGGGCCTGCCCGTCCACGGGATGGATGTACTGCCTGGGCGCGGCGCACTCGCTCTTCGCCGGCAGCATGTTCGGGGAGAAGGCGCAGGCCGAGATTTTCAGCGGCGGTGACCTCATCGCGCCGCTGGTCAACGCCCCGCACGGCACCGCCCAGCGGGCCGACGACGGTGGCTGGGTCCTGGACGGCGTCTGGCGGTACTGCTCCGGCGCGCCGTACGCGACCCACCTGATCGGCAACACCGTGATCGTCGGGGAGGACGCGGACCCGCCCCGGCGGCTGCTGTTCATCGCGCCCCGCGACCAGTGGGAGATGCTCGACGACTGGGGCGGGCAACTGGGCCTCAAGGGCAGTGGGTCGCACAGCATCCGGATCTCCGGTGGGCGTATCCCCGAGCACTTCGGCATCGAGGTCAACTTCGAGGAGATCTCGGTGACCGAGGGCACCCCGGGTCGCGAGCTGCACGAGCACCCGCAGTACGGCGGGGCACCGGCAAGCTCGATGGCGCTGGAAGGCGCGCACATCGCAGTCGGTATGTGCCAGGGCGCGCTCGACGCGTACACGGAGTTGATGTTCTCCCGCACCACGGTCTTCCCACCCTTTCCGCCGCGGGCGGAGGATCCTGACTACCAGCTCTGGTACGGGCGGGCGTGCGGCATGATCGACGCCGCCGAGACGCTCGTGCTGGCAGCCTCGCGGCGCTGGCACGAGTTGTCCGAGCAGCCGGTCGGGGCGTTCACCCCCGAGGAGGATCTGCGGATCGCCGTCACCTGCCGGGAGGCCACCGACCTGGCCTGGCGGGCCGTTGACGAGATTCTGCAGCCGACCGCCGGCAGCCCAGCTGTACGGGAGGGGACACGCTTTGAACGGGTCTGGCGTGACCTTTCCACCGGGCGTACGCACGTCAGTTCCGCCGTACTGCTCACCACCGTGGCCAACCGGGGATATGCCCAGCTGAGGCTGCAAAACGGACGTCATTGACCCGTTGCGGCCTCCCCTCCCGGTGCCGGTCCCCTTTCGACCGGTGGCGGCACGGCAGCTCGGGAGGTGTGTTGCGGAAGCCGCAGCTGCGAAAGTGTAGATCGAAGGCTCTAGAGTTCGAGGAGATTTGATGGATGCCGTCACTGTTCTATCGCGAAACGAATTGGTGAAACGCGCAGCAGAACTCGGCCCGGTGCTGAGGGAAAATGCGCAGTCGTCGGAGGAGCAGCGGCGGCTCAACGCTGAGACCCTCGAATCGCTGAGTGGTTCTGGCCTGTTGCGGATGCGGGTTCCGCATCGTTTCGGCGGCTTCGAGTCGGATGCGCGGACCGTTGCTGACGTGCTGGCGGAGCTGGCGCGTGGCGACGGTTCCGCGGCGTGGACCGCGTCGGTGTGGCTGATCAGCAGTTGGATGGTCGGTCTGTTCCCGGATCCGGTGCGGGAGGAGGTCTTCGCGGATCCGGATGTACGGATCAGCGGCATTCTCAGTCCGACGGCGATGGCGGTGCCGGTCGAGGGCGGCTACCGGGTGAACGGTAAGTGGGCGTTCAACACGGGCTGCCTGCACAGTTCGTGGAATGTGAACGCCGCCGTGCGGCCGGCCCCGGACGGTCAGTTCGAGCCGGTGATGGTGCTGATCCCGATGAGCGAACTGCACATCGTCGATGACTGGCACACGGCGGGGATGCGGGGGTCGGGCAGCGTGTCCACAGTCGCCGAGGAGGTGTTCGTGCCGGAGGAGCGGCTGCTGCCGATGGGGCCGGTGATTGGCGGGGCTCATCCGTTGCAGCAGGACCCGTCGGCGCCGATGTGGCGTGCGCCGTTCATGCCGATTGCGTGCACGACCGTGGGGGCGGTGGCCTCCGGGCTGGCGCAGGGAGCCCGGGACGCCTTCATGGCACGCCTGCCGGGTCGGAAGATCACCTACACCGACTATGCGGAGCAGGAGGCGGCGCCGGTGACGCACCTGCAGGTGGCCGATGCGACGGTCCGGGTGGACGAGGCCGCATTCCACGTCGCTCGCATGGCCGACCTGATCGACGACAAGGCCGTGACGGGGCAGGCGTGGTCGCTGGAGGAGCGGGGTCGGGCTCGTCTCGATCTCGGCGCGGCGTGTCTGCGGGCGAAGGAGGCCGTGGACGTGTTCGCGGGCGCCAGCGGCGGATCGTCGCTGCGACTTGATGTGCCGATCCAGCGGATCGAGCGGGACATCAGAGCGCTGCACCTGCACGCGATCATGCACCCGAACACGAACTTCGAACTGTACGGGCGAATGGCCTGCGGGCTCGCTCCCAACACCCAGTACCTCTGAACCCTTGCGAGGAGCAGCGACATGACCACTCAGCAGCAGCCGGCTACCGTGGACGTCGCCCAGCGGGTCGCCGCGATCTGGACCGACGTCCTCGGGCCGGGCTCCAACCGGCCCGGCGCCACGTTCTTCGAGCTCGACGGGCAGTCGATCGCCGCCGTGCAGATCGTCGCGGCGGTCGAGGAACAACTGGGCGTCACGCTTGACATCGGTGACCTGTTCGAGGATCCGGACCTGGAGACCCTTACCCGGGACATCCAGGTGCGCGTCGAGGAGTGAGCGTGGTGACTGAACTGACCCACGTCAACCGGGCGGCTCCGCTTGACGCCGTCGTCGGGGCCCTGGAACGCGACGGAGCGGTGATCGTCGAGGACTTCGTTGACGCTGAGACGCTCGTTGGGCTCCGGGCCGACCTCGGCTCCGGCCTCGAGGCGGCCGGCTACAGTGAGAGCGGCTACGACGGGCAGAAGACCAAGCGGCTGTCCAGCCTCTTCCATCGGTCACCGCGCCACATGACCAGCGTGGTTCTTCAACCGCAGTTCCTCGGCGCCGCCCGGCGCCTGCTGCAGCGGCCCACGCACATGTGGATCGGCAAGGTCCGGATGGACGTGACGCCGAGCATCCAGGTCAGCTTCACCCAGGCGATCCGGATCGATCCGGGTCAGGGTAGGCAGCCGCTACACCGCGACGACGCGATGCATCTGTGGCGGCACCCGGGACCGCCGTGCCGGCTGCAGCTGATGTTGGCCCTGACCGACTTCACCGCCGCCAACGGTGCGACCCTGGTCATTCCCGGCAGCCACCACTGGGACGACGAGCGGGCGCCGACCTACGCCGAGACTGTTCCGGCCGTCATGCCCGCCGGCTCCGCGCTGCTCTGGCCGGGCGGTGTCTACCACGGTGGCGGAGCCAACACCACGGCCGAGTCGCGGCACAGCCTCTCCGTCGCGCTCGACCTGGGCAACCTGCGGCAGGAGGAGAACCAGTACCTCGCCGTACCGCGGGAGACCGTGCAGCAGCTGCCGGAAGAGGTGCAGCGGCTGCTCGGCTGGGACCGCTGCCCGCCCGGCCTCGGACAGGTCGAGACGCAGGATCCGCTCCTGCTGCTGGAGCGGACTCAGCAGGAGCTTTCCGCACGGCCACGAGGGGCGAACCCGTTGAGCTAGACGCCCCTCGCCCCCAGGTGCCACCCGATCGGGTTGGCCCGGCAGCAGCCGGTGCGCTCCGCGACAGCAGGCGCACCGGCTGCGTTGTTGCGGTGTTCGACGGCGCCGCGGTCGCCGTCGAACCGCACGAGTGAGCACATTTGGAGAACGGGCTGGGCGACTGCGGGCGGCCGGCGCTGAGCACCGCAGGAGATGCCCGGTCGTCGCGCCGGTGTGAAGGTGGGGGGCATGACCGTCAATGTGATCGTGGTCGAGTCGGACCCCACGCCGGCTGCTCTGTCTTCCGCTCCGGCCGGACGAACCCGGGCCGCGGCGCCCGGGTTCGTAGCGGGGCGGCCCGGGTTCGGCAGCAGGCTCTTCCCGTTCCGGTACGTCCTTGCACGCGGTTCCGGAGCGCAGCGGTGACCCGCCCGCTGACCGGCGAGGAGTACGTCGAGAGCCTGCGTGACCACCGGGCGGTCTTCCTGCACGGAGAACGGGTCAAGGACGTCACCACCCACCCGGCTTTCCGCAACCCGGTCCGGATGACCGCTCGACTCTACGAAGCGCTGCACGACCCGGCGAACCGTGAGGTGCTGACCGCGCCAACGGACACCGGCTCGGGCGGCTTCACGCACCCGTTCTACCGCACCCCGCACACGATCGAGGAGATGGTCGCCGACCAGCGGGCGATCGCGGCCTGGGCGCGGATGAGCTACGGCTGGATGGGCCGCAGCCCCGACTACAAGGCGTCGTTCCTTGGGACGCTCGGGGCCAACGCCGGCTTCTACGCGCCGTTTAGCGACAATGCCGAGCGTTGGTACCGCGAGTCGCAGGAGAAGGTTCTTTTCTGGAACCACGCCATCGTGCACCCTCCGGTGGACCGTAACCGGCCGCCGGACGAGGTGGCCGATGTGTACATTCGGGTCGACCGGGAGACGGACTCCGGCCTCGTCGTCAGCGGGGCCAAGGTGGTCGCCACCGGGTCGGCGCTGAGCCACTACAACTTCATCGCGCACTTCGGCCTGCCGATCCGCAAGAAGGAGTTTGCCCTGATCGCCACCGTGCCGATGGGCGCGGCCGGGGTGAAGCTGATCTGCCGCCCGTCGTACAGCGCGACCGCAGCCACGGTCGGCACGCCGTATGACTATCCGCTGTCCTCCCGGCTCGACGAGAACGACACCATCCTGGTGCTGGACAAAGTGCTGATTCCCTGGGAGAACGTGTTTGTCTACGGAAACCTTGGCAAGGTACAGATGTTCGCCGGCCAGTCGGGCTTCGCCGAGCGATTCACCTTTCACGGCTGCACCCGCCTCGCGGTCAAACTGGAATTCCTCGCCGGGCTGCTGGCCAAGGCGTTGGAGCTGACCGGGACCAAGGACTTCCGCGGGGTGCAGAGCCGGCTGGGTGAGGTGCTCGCATGGCGCAACCTGTTCTGGGGCCTGTCTGACGCCGCCGCCCGCAACCCGGTGCAGTGGAAGAACGGCGCGCTGCTGCCGAATCCGCAGTACGGCATGGCGTACCGCTGGTTCATGCAGGTTGGCTACCCGCGGGTCAAGGAGATCATCCAACAGGATGTGGCCAGCGGGCTCATCTACGTGAACTCCAGCGCCGAGGATTTCCACAACCCGGAGATTCGGCCGTACCTGGACCGGTACCTGCGTGGGTCGGACGGCTCCGACGCCGAGCAGCGGGTCAAGGTGATGAAGTTGCTCTGGGACGCGACCGGTACCGAGTTCGGTGGCCGGCACGAGCTCTACGAACGTAACTACGCCGGAAACCACGAGAACACCCGCGTGGAACTGCTGCACGCGCAGACTGCGAACGGTCTGCTCGACGGCTACAAGACCTTCGCTGAGCAGTGCCTTGCCGAGTACGACCTGGACGGTTGGACGGCACCCGACCTGTGGGCGCCGCATCGCTGAGGACTCGCAGCGTGCTCTCCTGCCGGCGAGCACGTGCGCGGGAGACCGGCGTCTGGAATGGAAGCAGACTCAGGTCATGACTGTGCAGGTGGTAGAGCGTCTCTTCCGCGAGCGCGCACCCGAGGAGGTCGCGCTCAGGTGGGAATCCGAGGAGTTCGTCGTCCGGGACCTGCGCTCCCGAGCGGCCCGGGTCGCCGGTGCGCTCGCCGGTCTGGCCGGCCGGCCAGTCGCCGTACGGGTGCCACCTGGCCCGGACCGCTACGCGGCGCTCCTCGGCGTACTGTGGGCTGGTGCGCACATTGTCTGGTTCGGCACCGGGGCGGCCGGCGAGCGCGGCCGGATGATCCTGGACGACGTGCGCCCGGCTGCCGTGCTCACCGCCGGCGTCCCGGACGACCTCGTCAGCTGGTACGCCACCCACGTGGGCGTCACGCCCGTGGACGTGACGAACCTGCCCGAGGTGTCCGCACCCGAGCCGGACGTACGGCCGAACGACTGGGCCTACCTTGCGCACACGTCGGGGTCCACCGGTCGGCCCAAGGGGGTACCGCAGACACACGCGGCGCTGGCCCAGTTCAGCCTGTGGTTCGCCGCCGCCTTCGGGCTCACCCCGGGCGTCCGGGTGGCCCAGTGGGTGCACCCAGAGCACGATCCAGCGATCTGCGAGACCTTCGCCGCCCTGGTCTCCGGGGCAGCGTTGTGTCCCGTGCCGGAGAAGGTCCGCGCTCACCCCCAGCGGATGCTCGACTGGCTCGCTGACGAGCGCATCGACGTGCTACAGACCGTGCCGAGCTTCGCCCGTGAGTTGGCTCGTGCGGGCGGTACACTGCCGCTGCGGCGGCTGGTTCTGATGGGCGAGGCGGTCTCGCCTGACCTGGTGGCAGCGCTACACGACGCCTCCCCGGGGATCGAACTGTATAACCTCTACGGCCCCACCGAGACGGTCGCGGCGACCTGGCACCAGATCCCGCGGGGCGAGTCCGGGGCGGTGCCGATCGGCCGCGCCATCCCCGGGCGTGAGGTGTTGGTGCTCAACGATGCGGACGTCGAGGCAGACGAAGGGGAGATAGTGGTAGGCAGTCCGTACGTCACGCCCGGCTATCTACGGGGTGGGCGAAACTATCCCGCGTTCCGTCCGATCGCCGGCCGTGGCCCCGGCCCGTGGTACCGCACCGGCGATCGGGGCCGGCGGCGCCCGGACGGGCTGCTGGAGTTTCGCGGCCGCAACGACCAGCAGGTGAAGGTTCAGGGCCACCGGATCGAACTCGCCGAAGTCGAGGCCGTGCTCGGCGCGCATCCGTCGGTGCTCGAGTGCGCCGTGCTGGCAGTCCCCGCAGAGGACGGAATCGTCACCTCGCTGGTGGCCTACGTGGTGTCGCGCGCGGACGACCCGCCGCAGAGGCAGTGGCGGGCGCACGTTCGGCAGCGCTTCGGTGACGTGTTGCTGCCGCTGAGGTTCCGGGTTGTATCCGAGGCGCTGCCGCGTACCGCGACCGGCAAGGTCGACGGCCGGCGGCTGCAGTACGGCTGATCGCCACTCCTGGCACCGCGTTAGGCACTCATCGCGTTCCCTCGCCCGTTCGAGCTAGCCCTGCCTCGACGGTGAACTCCCGTGGTTGTCGACGACGAGCACCGAGTCGCCGACGATGCTGCCGGGGTCGACGATGAGCACCGAGTCGAACTCGATGTCCGACAGGGGACGGCGCGTGCCGTCCCGTGCGACGTGGCGTTGCGGAAGCCGCCCGGGCCCGTCGGTCGAGGGGGCACGACGGGCCCGGGCGGGGTCGGTGCGGCTCAGGTCGATCGAGTGAGAGCCGGCTGGCGTGGCCGGCCGGCGGGGGCACTCCGGGCGAGGGCCCCGCGCAGCACGCGCCACAGCGTCGCGGGACGCATCAGCGCCTGCGGGTTGTCGACCATGCCCGCGGCCCGTAGGTAGGCCGTGGTGACCTTCGGGTCGCGGGTCGCCGCTGCCTGCACGAGCCGCAGGTAGCGCTGCGTCAGGCGCATCTTGAGGGAGCGGTGTCCGGGTACGCCCGGGAAGATCAGGTCGACCGTCGTGGTCATCTCCCACGGGGCGTCAATACAGTCGCGGGCCAGGTCCCGGAAGTACGCCGCCGGGTCGGGCTCGCCGTTCGCGCTCAGATGGTGCCGCAGGGTCAGCGCGGCCACCGCAGCCACCGTCATGCCCTGGGCGTACACCGGGTTGAAGCTGGTGACCGCGTCGCCGGTGACCAGCAGGCCGGCCGGCAGCCGGGTCATTCGCTCGTAGCGCCGGCGCAGAGTGATCGGGTAGTGGTAGGGGACGGGATCGTCGATCGGGCGGGCCGACTTCAGCGCGTCGGCGATGTCCGGGATGGCCAGCGACCGGATGAACGCGTAGAAGCCCTCCTGGTCGGTCGGCGGGTGGTCGCCGAGCAGGCCGTACGTGGTGAGCTCCACCTTGCCGTGGTCGGTTTTGGTGAAGATCGCGCCGCGCGGGGACGCGGGGAACGCCACCGGGATAATGGCCAGGTCGCCCTTCCATGGATCATCGTCCAACTCATAGTGCTGCGTCACATAGCCAAGATTGATCTTGATGCGTTCCTCGGGAACCCGCTCGTAGCCGAGTCGCTCCAGCATCGCGGGAGTTCGTGAGCCGCGCCCTGTGGCGTCGATGACGACGTCCGCCTCGATCAGCACGTCCCGGTCGTTGTCCAGGTCTCGGAGCCGGGCGCCGATGATTCTCGATCGGTCCGGCGAGGCCTCCAGTCCGGCGATGTCGTGCCGCTCGACGAACCGCACGCGGGGTAGCTGCTCAACACGCTCCCGCAGGTGGCGTTCCATCAGCGGGGCCGTGGCGGGCACCGCAGGGTAGCCGATGTCTTCGCGGACCAGCGGACGGCCGTTGAAGTACCAGCGGCACGACCCGGCATAGTCGCCACTTGGGCAGCCGTCGGCGATGAGTTCGTCGATGAAGCCGGGGAACAACTCCTCGGTCACCTGCAGGCCGCGGACGTGCATGGCGTTGATGTGCTTGTCCTGCGGACGGCCGCGGCGTGATTCGTGCGCACCGACCAGCTTGTCCCGGTCGACAATCAGGACTTCCTCGTACTGCTCGGTCAGGACCCGCGCGGCGAACAGGCCCGCATAACTGCCGCCGAGCACTAGCGCCCGGCGTGGCTTCTTCCCCATCGGTCGGTCCACCTCTCTCTTCGCGGCTCGGCTATGGCCGCGGTCTCCTGGCGATGAGCGTCGCAGTCAGGCGGGTGGGCTCACATCTCTCCGCATGCCCTCATGCGGGCTCCGAATGGGGCGATAACGCGGCGAGCGGCAGCGAACGCTATCCCCCCACGCCTTGTGTGGACAGAAGTCATCGGCCGCCGCCTCTCGGGCGGCGGCCGATCTGCGGACTTCCGGATCAGAGGGTGCGGCGGCGGAGGTTAGGAACGGTCGCGCGGGCAGTTCTGGTAGACCGCGAGCACCCAGTCGTCGTCTTCCTTGACCAGAATCCAGGACGCCCGGATCGCGTTCTCCGGCGCGAGTTCCTCGGTGCCAGCCGCGATCACACCACCCTCGGTCAGCACCGCCACCGCGCCGGGGCCGAGCGGCCGGATCGCGACCGGCGACCCCGTAACCGTCGTCCCGCGGTACGGGCCGGCGTACGCATTGCTCATGAACTGCCGAATGGCATCGCGGCCCTGCTCGAACACGCCGGGCAGGATAAGCGTCCCGTCCTCGGCGAACAACTTGGCGAAGGCATCCGCGTCGTGTTCGCGCCAGGCGGTGACCATACGTGCCGGAACGGCGGCGACGGCGGCCTGGTCGGCGGCGTCGAACCTACTGGTGGAACTGGTCGGAGTCATCGTCACTCTCTTTTCGGGCGCCGGCAAATGATGTCCTCATCGTTTCGAATCCCAGCCTGCGCGGCCTCTCCAAGCGTGCGCAGCGCCGCATGGCCGGCGCGGGAGAGGACTCAACGGACAGTGCCAGCGGCTCGACCCGTCGGCCGGCGCCGTATCCGCCGACGCGGTGGCCCGACGATGGGTTAGATCCAGCGGCGCAGTGCCACTTCCACGCCGGCCTGGAATCGACTCTTCGCGTCGAGGCGTCGCATCAGGTCATGGACGGTGCGACGGACGGTCCGCTCGGAGAGTTGGAGTTGGCGACCGATCGCCTCGTCGGTACGCCCCTTGCGGAGCAGCCGGAGGATAGCAACGGTTTGATCAGTTAAGCCATCCCTGTCGGCCCGGGCTGACCTCGGGAATTCTCTGCTCTTCTCCCAGAGCAGGTCGAAGAGGAGACACAGCGTGGAGACCAGGGAGCTACCGCGGATCTCCAACGCACCGCGCCGGGACTGTGGCCCGATCGGGATGAGGGCGAACTGTCGGTCGACCAAGGTCATCCGAATCGGCGCTTCGGACATCACCCGACTCTCCTCGCCCTGCTCCGCCATCAGCTCGGCGTATGCTCGGGAGCCGGGGTCGTCCAGCGTGCTTTCCTGGTATATGTGGCGGATCGTCACCCCTCGGGAGAGGGCGATCCGGGTCAGCGTCTTGGCGGTCTCGATGGTTCCTGGTGGCATCGCCCGGCCGGTGGTCAGCGTCATGATGCTCTCGGATGCGGTGCAGGCGTGCTCGGTCAGGCGTTCCCATACGGTGTCGGCTCCTTCCAGCCGCACGATCTCCTCCCGCCCGCGGTGGGTGTCGTGGCTGGCGGCGTGGGCGAGCACCGAGGCCCGGGCCGCCAGGAGCTTCGCCTGCTGGGTGATCGTCTGCTGCTCGGCCTGGTGTAGCAGGGCGAGTAGGCCGAGCCGCAGGCTCGCCACGCGCAGACTGCCTTCCTGGTCGGGCGGTGAGGCGATGATCGCCTGGTCGGCCAGGGCGGAGAAGGCATCGTGGATGACCGCCTCCGGCACGTCCAGGCTCGTAGCGAGTTCATCGACGTTCCAGGTCGGGTGCTCCACCATCGCCCAGTAGACCGCTTCGATTCCCGCCGATATGCCTAGCCTGTCGAGCAAGGTCACCTCCACCAGCTCTACCAGGTGTTCACATTAGTGAAATCTTCCTCTTTCGCAAGGTTTAGATATTGAGGATCGCCTTTTGGTTGACCCCGAACGAGCTTTGCGATGCGACCGTGACCAGGCCGGTCGGCGCCCGGTGCCCCGGGTCGCTCCGGATACCCGGCCCGGCGCCGTCCTTGCCCACCCGCGCCGGGCAGCACCGTCGCCGGGGCTAGCCCGTTGGTCCTGGCTGCCCGGGCGTTGCCGGAACCGGCCACGGCCGGTTCCGGCAACGCCCGGGGTGCTGACGTGGACGACGCCGGAACCGCACGATCATCGCAGCGGCGCTGTCAGGAGACCGGTGGCAGATGAGGGGAGGTGCCCGATGCGTACCGGGCAGAAGTGGATGGTCGACGCATTTGTTAATACAGTGGTGATCGAATCGCGAATCCGATTAGGCGAACGGACCGCGAGGCCACTGCGTCGCGCTGCCCGACCGCATTCCCGAATCTACTCCAGATCATGCGCTATCGCCGCAGATGCAGGGCGGTCTCCGGCCACATCGGGCGGCGGGAGGCGATCGAGCCCAGCACAACGGGCCACCGCAGGGGTGACCGAGCACCGCGCGTCCACGTGGACGGGAGATTGCGATGGAACCGGTTGCGGTGCGCCCATCCGGCGGTGACCGGCCTGGCCGACCGGCGGTGTTCCGGGTACTCGGCCCGTTGACCCTCAGCAGCGGCGGGGAGACGCTGGTTCTGCCGCCGTCGAAGGTGACCTCCCTGCTCGCCGTGCTGCTGTTGCACCCCGACGAGGTGATCTCGGTCAGTGCGCTGCAGCAGGCGGTGTGGGGCGACGCCCAACCTGCCTCGGCCAAGGCCGCGTTGCAGACCTGCACGCTGCGGCTTCGGCAACTGTTCAACCGCCACGGCATCACCGGCAGTGTGATCAAGACGGTGCCGGGTGGCTACCGGATCACCGCTACCGCCGCCACCGTCGACCTGTTGCGCTTCCGCGAACTGATCGGCCACACCCACGACGCCACGGAACCAGAGGCCGAACTGGCGAGGCTGGAGGAGGCGCTCGCGCTGTGGAGTGACCCAATGCTGGCCAATGTGCCGTCCGAGACGCTGCATCGGGACGTCGTACCCCGGATCAGCGAGGAGCGGGTCCGAGCGATCGAGCGGGTGTGCGATCTGAAGATCAGCCTCGGTCGAGACCGCTCCGCGCTCGTGGACCTCTGGACCGCCAACCGCGCGTACCCGGCGAACGAGCGCTTCTCCGCGCAACTCGCCTCGGTGCTCTACCGCACCGGTCGGCAGGCGGACGCCCTGGCCGAACTGCGCCGGATCCGGGAACATCTTCGCCACGAACTCGGCATCGCTCCGGGCCCCACCCTACGTGCGTTGGAATTGACCATTCTGCGGGGCGAAGCGTCCGCACCGGTCGCTCCGGCGGGCCGATCCGCCATCGCGGTTTCCCGATCCCCGGTCGCGTCCCGCCTCATCGGTCGGGACGCGCTCAGTGCGACCATCGCCGACCGCCTCCGCGCGGACTGCCCGATCGTGGTGCTCACCGGCCCACCCGGCGTCGGCAAAACCGCGCTGGCGCAGCACGTTGAGCAGCTCGTCGCCCCCCACTTCGCCGGCGGCCAACTGCGGGTGGCAGCGGCCACCGGGTCGCTGCACGACGCCCAAGGGCAGCTCCGCATCCCGGTGCAGCAGGGTCACGGTGCACCGGTGGGCAGGCGACTGCTGATCGCCGACGACGTGGTCAACGGAAGCCACCTACGAGGTATACCAGCCCTGCTGGCACCCGGCGACGCGCTGCTGCTGACCAGTCGACAAAGCCTTTCTGGTCTCGTTACCCGACTTGGCGGCTGGCTGCACCGGGTGGAGCCGCTCGACCCCGCCGACTCGCTCCAGTTGCTCCGTTCCGTGCTGGGACCCGAGCAGGTCGATGCCGACCCACAGCGTGCCGCGGAGATCGCGGCGCTCTGCGACCACCTGCCACTCGCGCTGCGCATCGCCGCCACCCGCATCCTGCTGCGCACCCGGACGGGACTCGCGGCGGCGGTGGAGTGGCTGCGTGCGGACCCGGTGAGCCGGCTGAGTCTGCCCGGCGAACCGGACATGTCGCTTGACCACCGCTTCGACGAGGCCCTGTCCCGAGCCGGCGAAACATTGGCGGCGGCCTTCGTCCGGCTGGCCACCGCGACTCCCACCGACATCACCGCCGCCGCGGCCGCACAGCTGCTCGACGTTGACCCGGCCACCGCTCGCGACCTGCTCGACGGGTTGGTTGACCAGAGCCTGGTCGAGGAGGCCGCGGAGCACTACTGGATCCGCGCCCTGCTGCGACGACACGCCCAGCTTGTGGCCGAACGGCACACCCCCTACTCCGTCCCAGCGGGACGGCCGCACCGAGCGAAGGGACCCCTGCGATGAGCACTGCCTACGACACGGTGGCGCAGACCCGGCCGCGAGTGCGCCACGACGTGCTGTTCACCCGGACCGAGGACGGAGTGGTGTTCCACAACGCCACCAGCGGCTTCCGGTTCTCCTCCGCGACCGCATACCGGCTGGCATCGTTGCTCGTCCCGCATCTGAACGGGCGTAATCAGGTCGCGGAGATCTGCGCCCGGCTGCCCGCCGGGCAGCGGACCATGATCGGTGAGTTGGTGAACGCTCTCTACGCGCGCGGCTTCGCTCGCGACGTTCCCGAGGCGGAGGTCGACCCGGCGACGATTCTGGGCCCGGAGGTGGCTGAGCACTTCGCCACCCAGATCGCCTACCTCGACCACTACACCGACCGGGCGCCGCAACGCTTCGCCACCTTCCGGAACACCTCGGTCGCGGTGCTGGGCGTCGGCCCGGTCGCCACCGCCTGCGCCACCGGGCTCCTTCGCAACGGCGCCGCCACGGTGACCAGCTCGCCGGCGGTCGTACCACGGCTCACCCCGGAGCTGGCCGAGTTGAACGCCGTGGGCTGCGCCGCGACGGCCGTGCCGCTACCCGACGCGGGCGCCGGGGTCGGCTGGTCCGAGCTGGCTGCGGCGGAGATCGTGGTCGTGGCCGCCGGGGACGACGCGCCGCGCGACACCCTGCGGCTACTCGCGGCCGGAATTCCTTCCGGCCGGCTCCTCCTGCCCGCCTGGGTCGCCGGCGGGCGGATGTTGGTCGGTCCGGTGCAGGGCGTCGGTCGTACCGGATGCTGGTGCTGCGCCATGCTGCGGCTCGCCGACAACGACGAGACCGGTGGCGCCGGGCGGGTGTGGCAGGCGGCGGCGTTGCCGTCCGGAGCTGCGCCAGCCGCCGCCGAGCCGGACGGACCCCTCGCGGCGATGGTCGGCAACCTGCTGGCGTACGAGGTGTTCCGGCTGACCACCGGCGCGCTGCCCGCCGAGACCGACGGGAGCGTGATCGTGCAGCACCTCGCCTCACTCGACGTGCTGACCGAGCAACTGCTCCCGCACCCCCGGTGCGCCTTCTGCCGGCCGGCCCCACCCGAACTGGCCTGGGCCACCGGTGGGCTGGACGACACCCCGGTCGAGGACCGTCCCGGGACCGATCCGGCCGTGGCGGCGCAGGAGACGCTCGCCCGGCTCGAGGCCCACCAGCCGCTACTTCAGCCGCATCTGGGGGTGTTCCGCCGCTACGACGACGAGCGTTGGGATCAGACCCCGGTCAAGGTCGGCGCAGTCGAGTTCACCGACGGCAGCGGCCGGCGCCGTACGGTGGCCGCGTTCGACGTCCACCACGTCGCGGCCGCAAGGCTGCGGGCGCTGCGAATCGCGGCCGTCGTCAACGTCAGCAGGATCGCGGCCGGCGTCCCCGTCTCCCGCGACCTCCCGCGGGTCGATGCCACCCGGCTCGGGCTCGCCTCGGGCTGGGATGCCGCCGAATCGGACGCGTGGGCCACCGCCCGGTCACTGTTCACCCGCAAATCGGTGGCAGTGCCGATGTCGGTGCTGGAGCCGTTTGGGGTGGCCAACCGCCGGCACGGTGCCGAGCCGACCAACGCCGGCGGGGGAGCGGGCGAGGACCTCACCGAAGCCGTCGGGGCGGGCCTCGCCTCGGCGCTCGCCGGGCAGCGGCTACGACAGGTTGTCTGCGGTCAGGAGACGGTCCAGAAGGTTCGCTTCGACACCGTCGGCGCCACCCCCGAGCTGCTCTTCCTCACCAGGTCGACGGCGAACCTGGGCATCACCGTGGAGCTGCTCGACCTCGGCGGACAGCGCGACAACGAAGTGGCGGTGCTGCTGGCCCGGTCCTTCGACCCAGGCCGCCGCCAATGGACGTACGCACTCACCGCCGATCCGGACTGGACGGCGGCGGCCGCCGCGGTGCTACGCGACGTACTCGGTCAGGCCCAACTACGGGCGCAGGACCCCGAGGTAGTACCGGACATCGGCGACCCGGTGCTGGTCGACTTCGACGCCGGCACGGTGCCGGTGCACGGGGAGGTGGACGCCCCCGGGGCCAGTCATCGCTGGGCCGACGTGCTCCAGCGGCTACCGGAGCTCGGGTACGACGTGCTGGTGGCACCCGTCGGCGGTGCGGACCTGGCCGCGGGTGGGCTGGTGGCGGTTCGGGTGCTGCTGGCTGCCGGAGGTGACCGGTGAGCGACGGTGCGGCCGCGACCGACGACCTGGTCTGTGCCGGGCTGGCCCGGCTGCTCGCCGAGCGGGGCTGCGACGCGGAGGTGGTGGCGCTGGGGGTGCGGGACGAGTACCGGGCGACTATCCGCCCGGAGCGCGGACCGCGGGTGCTGCTCTACGGGAAGCTGGCGCTGATCGCACCGCTGCCGCCGGCACCGGCCTGTTCGACCTGCCTCGCCCGTCGCTGGCAGGCGGTGCGCCACCGCGACCTGCGCGACGCGGTGGAGCTGGGCGGTGACACGGCCGCCGCGGGTCCCTGGCCGTACGCGACCCCGCTCGTCGCGGATTTCCTGCACGCGCTGATCGCGGCGGTCCGCACCGCCGACACCGGACCGGCCAACACCGGAACGGGGAGGCCGAGCACGGTGCTTCAGGTCGACCTGTCGACCCTGCGAGTGCAGCAGGTGCCACTGTTGCCCGATCCCGAGTGCCCAGGCTGCGGCGAAATGGTCGCCGATGCTCCGGAGCTGGCGGTGATCGAACTGCCCGCCACACCGAAGTCGGCGGTGGGCACGTTTCGTGGCCGGGACCTGGACGACTACCCGCTGGACGTGGCGGCCTTCGCCAACCCGGTGTGCGGGGCGCTCGGCGGCGGTCTGTGGCAGGACGTCACCTCGCTCTCCACCTCCCCGGCGGTCGGCTCGTTCACCCTGCGGTGTGGCCGCTTCCTCCGGGAGACGCTCTATGGCGGGCATGCCGACGGCTACCGACGCAGCGCCCGGATCGCGGTGTTGGAAGGAATGGAACGTGCCGCCGGCCTGCGCCCGCGGGGCAAGCGCACCGCCGTCACCGCGACGTTACGGGAGTTGGGCGACGACGCCCTGGACCCACGTGAGTGTGGGCTCTACCCCGATGCCTTCTACCAGGCCAATCCGTACCTGCACCGGTTTGGGGTGGACCGGCCGATCACGTGGGTCTGGGGCTGGTCACTGCGAGACCGGCGCACGCTGCTGGTGCCGGAGGTGCTCGCCTATTACCACGCGGCAAGCGTCGAGGAGCGCTTCGTCCAGGAGACCTCGAACGGCTGCGCCTCCGGCGGATCCATGGTGGAGGCGATCTACCACGGCCTGATGGAGGCGATCGAGCGCGACGCTTTCCTGCTGGCCTGGTACGGCGGCCGGTCCCTACCGGAGCTCGACCCGGCCAGCATCGACCAACCACGCGCCCGGATGATGGTCGACCGGCTGGCGATGTACGGCTATCGGGCCCGGTTCTTCGACACCCGGATAACCTTCGACATCCCGGTGGTGACCGCGGTGGCCGTCCGCGAGGACGGTGGTCTCGGTGCCCTCGCCTTCGGTGGCGGGGCGAGCCTCGACCCGCAGGCCGCGATCACCGCGGCGCTCTGCGAAATCGCCACCGACTCGGTGATGGTGCGAGTTCGCGCCCGTGCCGACGAGAGCCGGTTGGGTCGGATGACGACCGACTTCTCCCGGGTACAGGGCCTGCACGACCACCCGCTGCTCTACGGCCTGCCGGAGATGGCACGACACGCTGCCTTCCTGCTCGATCACGGCACCGCGTTGGTCCCGATGACCCAGCTGTACGAGCGGGATCGTCCCGCCCCACCGGTCACCCCCGATCTCCGCGACGACCTCGAACGCTGCCTGAAGCAGGTGACCGCGCAGGGCTTTGACGTGATCGCCGTGGACCAGACCACACCCGAGCAGCGCGAGCTGGGCCTGACGACGGTGAGTGTGCTGGTCCCCGGACTCCTGCCGATCGACTTCGGCTGGCTGCGCCAGCGCGCCCCACACGCGCGGCGGCTGCGGACCGCGTTCCGCGCCGCCGGGCTCCTCGACCGCGACCTGCGCGACGACGAAATCCACTCCGTTCCCCACCCGTTTCCGTGAGGTGCCGCCATGACGTCCGAGAACCCCGGCCTCGCCCACGCGTACGCGACCGCGATCCTGCATCGCAGCCGTGAACCGATGCCCCCGGCCGACTTCGCGCCGAACTGGGCCGACGCACCCCGCCGCGGCAAGTACTACCCGCAGGCGACCGCCTTCGGGCTGCCCGCCCCGGCGAACGTCGACGCCGACCTGGACACCGCGCTGCGGGGCCCCGGCGACGCCGACGAGCCGTTCACGCTGCCGCTGCTGGCCGGCCTGCTCCACCACTCGTACGGGCTGCTCGGACGGCGGCTCGGTATCCAGGCCAACTCCGATCTGGGAGTGCTGCCGTCGTACGCGTACGCCAACTGGTACCGCGGCGCCGCCTCCGGTGGCGGTCTCTACCCGTGCAGCGTCTACTGGGTCGCCGGGCCCGGTGCCGGAGTCACCCCGGGTGTCTACTACTACGCGCACGCCCGGCACGCGATGCAGCGGCTGCTCGGCGGTGACGTCAGCGCCCGGGTGAACGCGGCGGTCGCTCCGCCCCGCCCCGCCAGTCAGTTTCTGATCGTCGGGGTGAAGTACTGGCAGAACGCCTTCAAGTACAACAACTTCTCGTACCACGTGGTATCGATGGACCTGGGTACCCTGCTGCAGGTGTGGCGGCTCTGGGCCGGCGCGCAGGGCCGGCAGATCCGGCCCGTGCTCTGGTTCGACCAGGCGGCCGTCGCCGACCTGCTCGGGCTCACCCCCGACGACGAGGCGCTCTTCGCCGCCGTACCCCTGACCTGGGCCGCACCCGTGCCCGCCGCGTCCGTGCCCGCCGTCGTGCCCGCCGCACCCACGGTTCGGGTACGGCACCACGACCAGGAGCGATCGCGGACGCTACTCCACTTCGACACCCTGCGGTGGGTCAGCCGCAGCACCGCCGCGTCGGTCGACCGGCCCGCCACCGGGGCGTTGGCATCCGCCGCCGCCCACCCGGCGTCGCCGGGCGGAACCCGCCTGCCGCTACCCGCCGCCGCGCCGCTGACACTTCCCGTGGCGGCCGCCCTCACCGCCCGCCGCAGTAGCTTCGGCCGATTTCTGCGGAACCGTCCCATGGCGGCGGCGCACCTCGCCGCGCTGCTGAAGGCTACCGCCGCCAGCACCGTGCCATCCGAGATCGACGGTCCGGCCGACCGTCCGCTGGCCCGGGTCTACGCCTTCGTCAACGCCGTGGCCGCCGTGCCCGCCGGAGGGTACGCGTACGACCCGCAGGAGCACAGTCTGGTCGCCGTCACCACTGGCCCACCCGGCGCGTTCCTGCAACGCAACTACACCCTGGCCAACTACAACCTGGAGCAGGCAGCGGTCGTCCTCGTCGCGACGGTGCGTACGCACGCGGTGCTGGACGCCACCGGCGACCGGGGCTACAACCTCGCCAACGCCACCATCGGAGCGATGGCCCAGACCTTCTACACCGTCGCCGCCGCGCTGCGTCTCGGCGCGGGGGTCGCGCTGGGCTTCGACGGTGTCTCCTACGTCAAGGAGCTGGGACTCACCGGCGGCGACGAGTTCCCGCTGCTGATCATGCTCGCTGGCGAGGAGCGCGGGCAGCTCGGCAACTACCGATACGAGCTGCCGTGAGGCATGCCGTGCGAGCGCCGGGCCCGCTACCGGGCGCCGCCGTCCCCGCCGGCTGGCGCACCGGTGCGTACTTCACCGCCCGGATCGCCGGCCTTCCCCTGTCGACGGTCGACCTGCTCCGCTCCCCGGCAGCCTGCACCTGGGCCGACGCGGCACTGGCTCTGGAGCGCCAGCTCAGCAACGACGGGGCGCAGCTCAGCCAACTGCTGTACGAGTTGGTCAACGACAATGAGGACGACGCGGTCCGCCGGCGGCTGCTGACGCTACGCCGACAGGTCTTCAACAACGCCCTGCCGGCCGCGCCCGGGCCGGCGCTCGCCGCGGTCGAGCAGACCCGGCCGGCGGCCCTCCCGGTCATCCAGCGCTGGCTACGGCGACGCATGCAGCTCGCCCGGCACCAGGGCGAGGGTGGCGCGATCCTCGCCGCCGACATC
Organism: Salinispora cortesiana; assembly: GCF_000484695.1. Taxonomy (GTDB): domain Bacteria; phylum Actinomycetota; class Actinomycetes; order Mycobacteriales; family Micromonosporaceae; genus Micromonospora; species Micromonospora cortesiana. The sequence goes on from NZ_AXVR01000023.1 coordinate 57,694, forward strand.
GCCCAGGCCCGCGCCGAGCTGTGGCGGCTGGCCGACGAGCCACGCCTGCGCGGCGGGCTCCAGCTCGCCTCACCGACCCTCGATGAGCAGCTCGCCGCCGGGAGCACGCCGGAGCTGACCCGGCCGGCGAACAAACGGACCCGCCGCGTCGAGCGTTCGCTGCTCTCCTACCTCTACCGCACCGCGGGCAAGACCAGCCCGTTCAGCACCTTCACCGGGGTCGCCCTCGGCCGCTTCACCGACACCGGATCGCAGCTTGGGTTCCCCGTCAACGAGCAGTGGCATCAGCACGTACGGCTCAACGTCGTCCTGGTCGCCCGGCTCGCCGAGCTGGTCACCGCCGACCCACGGCGGCGCGGCGACCTGATGGTGGAGCTGAGCCCGGGGTGGCGCCGTGACGCCGACCGGATCCGCTACGTGCGGCACTGGGTCACCGCCGGCGACGACAGCGCCACGGTCAGCTTCGACTCGGTCCGCGACGGTCTCTTCTTCCTCCGCCGCAGCGGCGTCCTGGACGGGCTCACCGCCCTGCTGCAGCAGCGCGGCACGATGCGCTGCGTCGAGCTGGTGGACCGGCTCTGCCGGGACACCGGGGCCGACCGGCCCGATGGCGAGACCTACCTGTCGACGCTGCTGGAGTTGGGAATGCTCCGGCTCGTCGGCCTCGACACCGACGTGCACGCCACCGACCCGATCCGCGCACTCGCCGACACCCTGGGGCACCTGGACCGGCCGTGGGCCGAACAGCTCGTCCACCAGCTGCACGAGATCATCGACCTGGTTGACGCCTACCGGCAGGGCGACCTACGCCGGCGTCGCGAACTGCGGCACCGACTGCGGGCCACGGTAGACGCAGTGATGCGGGCCCTCGGCGAGGAGAACCCGACTTTGCCGCAGACGCTGCTGTACGAGGACAGCCGGGTGGCCGGCGAACCGGTCGCCATCGCGGCCCCGCCCTGGCAGCGGCTGGTCGGCGCGGACCTCGCCGCCGTGGAGCGGATTCTGCCTGCCTTCGACCAGAACCTGCCGCACCGGATCATGTTCCACGGATTCTTCCTGGCCCGGTTCGGTGTCGGCGGCCGCTGCGACGACCTGCTACGGCTGGTCGAGGACTTCCACGACGACCTCTACGACCAGTACTCCTCGTACACGGCGGGGCGCCGCCCGTTCGCCGCGGACGGTAGCTACATGCCGGAGGAGAACTGGCTGGGCCGGCCCGAGATGACCGCGCTCGACCAGGCCCGACAGCTCTTCGCCAAGCGGGTGACAGCGCTCGCCGACGCCGACCCCCGGTGCCCCGAGCTTTCCCTGCCCGTCGAGCTGTTCGACGAGGTGGGCGCGCTGCTCCGTGCCACCGCCGCCCACCAGGTCCACCCGATGGGGCACTTCGTCCAGCTGGCCCTCCGCGAGCCCGACCCGCTGCTGGTGCTCAACCAGTCCTTCGGCGGACTCTCCTTCCCGTTCAGCCGGTTCACCCACTGCTTCGACGCCGACACCCCGACCCTCGCCGAGCGGCTACGTGCCCAGACATCCGAACTCACCCCACCGGGCGTGGTCTTCGCCGAGCTGACCGGGGGAGCGGCCACCACCAACCTGAACCTGCACGCCCGGCTCACCGACTACGTGATCGTCTGCCCCGGCGAAACCAGCAGCGTCCCGGCCGACCGGCAGCTCACCCTCGACGACCTCTACCTGACCCACGATCCGGAGACCGACCGGGTCGTACTGCGCTCGACCCGCCTCGACAAGGAGGTCGTCGCCGTGTACCTGGGCTACCTGGTGCCGATGGCGTTGCCGCAGATCCCGCGTACCCTGCTGCTGCTCTCGCCGGCGTCGCTGGTGCGGCTCGACGTGTGGCGCGGGGTGCCGGCGGCCAGCACCGACGGCGTCACCGTCCGGCCCCGACTGCGCCTCGGCAACATCGTGCTCAGCCGCCGAAGTTGGTCGGCGCCGGTCCGCGAGCTTCCCGACTCGGGTGACCCCGGCGCCGACCCGGCGGCGTTTCTGGGCTGGCGTCGGTGGTGGGCCCGGCACGGCCTGCCCGAGCAGGTGTTCGCCACCATCCACCCGGCCCATCCGGGTCGGCGCACGGCTAACCCGAAGCCGCAGTACGTCGACTTCGGGAGTGCGCTGTCGCTGCAGGCCCTGCGCGCCGCGCTGACTGAGCCGGACGACCAGGTCGTCCTGCGCGAGCTACTGCCGGCCGCGGACGAACTGGCTGCTCAGAGCGCGCTCGGTGGACACGTCAGTGAGCTGGCCGTGGAGACCTTCCGCGTCCACGCGGAGACCTCTGGCGTCCACCCGGAGACCTCTGGCGTCCACCCGGAGACCTCTGGCGTCCACCCGCGGCAGACCGTTGCCGCACCACGAACCGGAGGTAGCAGCCGATGACCACGTCCGCCCCCGCGCCCACCAACGCCGAGGACAGCGCCGACCCGCGGGGAGCGTGGATCTCGCTGCACATTTTCTACGCGGCCAACCCGCAACCGTTGCTGGTGGACTGCGTGGCGCCGCTCATCCGGGAGCTCACCGAAGCGGAGCTGCTCGCCGGCCACTTTTTCATCAACTACTGGCTGGAGGGGCCCCACGTGCGGCTGAGGCTGCGCCCGCGTACCCCGGCCGACGAGCCGGCGGTACGGGCGCGCGCCGAGGCGGCGGTCAGCCGGTTTCTCACCACCCGTCCCGCGCTGTACGCGATGGGCACCGGCTACCTGCGGGAGCTCTACGACATCCTCTTCGCGCTGGAGTTCCCCGACGGGCGGCCGGCGGAGCTGGTCGACGCAGCCGGGCAGATGCTGCTCAGCCCCAACAACTCATACAGCTACCGGCCCTACACACCGGAGTACGGCAAGTACGGTGGGCCCGCGGGAATCGAGGTCGCCGAGTGGCACTTCCGGCACTCCAGCGACACGGTGCTGCACGCCATCTCGTCGATGAACCTGCACCTGCGCCCGGTGCTGCTGGGCACCGCCGCACAGCTGATGACGGTGCACGCCGGCACCTTCCTGCCCGACCGGGAGCAGCTGGTGGACTTTCTCGACCGGTACCACCACTACTGGCACCAAGCCTTCGCCGGTACGAACCTTATTGGCATCGACGAGTACACGCGAATGTACGACAGCGTCGCCGGTGAGCTCGGCCGCCGCGTACGGCAGATTCTCACCCTCGTCGGGCAGGGCGAGACGCAGCGACTCCCCGGCTTCCTCCGTGGGTGGGCCGAGCACGCGGCCCAGCTCCGCGAGAAGGTGCTCGCCCTGGCCACCTCCGACGACCTGACGGTCAGCGCGTGGAGCGGCGGTGACCGAGTCATCACCGACCCGGGGGAGGCCCTCACGTTTCTGCTCTCGCCATACCTACACATGACCAACAACCGGCTGCACGCCACCATCCGCGACGAGGCGTACCTCTCCTATCTGCTCGCCCGGGTGCTGCGGGAGTCGGCGGTGTCGTCGTGACGCATCCGGGCCTGCTGGCCAAACGTCCCCGGCTGCGCGAAGATCTGATCTTCTCGCGCCCGTTGCGGCGTGGCCCCGACACGGTCTACCTGCTCAAGGACCGGCGGACCGGCCGGGCGTTCGAGATCCCGCCGAAAGAGCAGTTCCTGCTCCGCCGCCTCGACGGCGTCCGGTCCCTCGGGGAGGTCGGCACCGAGTACGCCGACGAGTACGGTCGCCGCCTCGGTGCCGCGCACTGGACCCGGCTGCTGTGGCTCCTCCACGAGCGGGACCTGCTGGCCGTTCACCCCGCCGCGCCGGCCACCGTTCACCCCGCCGCGCCCGCCGCCGCGTCGGGTGACGGTGAGCGGGCGACGCGCGACCCGGGACGCTCCGGTGCGCTGCGATGGTGGGCGCATCGACTGCGATTCCTGCTGCGCCCGACGGTCTTCGCGCTGGTCGCTGTCCTCGTCGTCGCGCTGCTCGCGCTGGTCGGGCTGCGGCTCGGCCCGCTCTGGCAGACCGCCCGACCAGCCTTCACCGACCCGGTCAGCCTGGTGGCGCTGGCGTTGCTCGCCTGGTCGAGCGCGGCCCTGCACGAGTTCGCGCACGGGGTGGTGGCCATGCACGTCGGCGCCACCGTCAACCGGATCAACCTGGTCACCCTCACCTGCAGGGTCGAGGACTACCTCTACCTACCGCGCCGGTCCCAGCAGGTGCTGATCGCGTCCGCCGGCGCGGTAGCCAACGGGTTGGTCCTGCTGCTCGCCGGCACCGCCCTCATCGTGCTGCCCGGTGCCTTCGCCGACCGGCTACTCAGCGCGTTCGTGCTGGTCGGTGCGGCCCAGACGCTGGTCAACGTCATTGCCCTGCCCCCGCTGGACGGCTACAAGGTCCTCAGTCACCTGTTGGACCAGCTGGACCTGGCCCCGGAGAGCCGCCGCTACCTGGCGACCCTTCCCCGGCGCCTGCTGCGCCGTCCCGGCCGCCGCTACCCACGACGGGCCGCGGTCTGTCTCGGGCTCTTCGCCGCCTGGTGGCTGCTGGCGAGTGCTGCCGCCGCCAGTCTCGTGATCGTCTACCTGGGCGTCCTGCTTCGGCCTTCCCTCGGCGCGCTCGCCTACGTTCTGCCGGCCGCCATCGTTTGTTTGACCGTCGCCGGCTGGCTGGCCCGACCCCGTCGGCCCCGTCCGGCGGACCGGGCTCCAGCACCACCAACCAGTGAGAACAACCAGTGAAAGGCGAGCCGATGTCATTCATCGACAGTCCGGCGATCGTGCTGGACGCCGTGAGCAAATCGTATGGCGAGGTGAGGGCGGTCGATGAGATCTCCATTTCGATCGGCCGCGGCGAGTTCTTCGGCCTGCTCGGCCCCAACGGTGCCGGCAAGACCACCCTCATCGAAATAGTCGAGGGACTGCGCCTCCCCGACGCCGGCACCATCACCGTGCTGGGCAGGTCGCCGGCCCCACGAAACCTCGACCTGCTGCCCCTGATCGGCGTGCAGACCCAGCGATCGGCCTTCTTCACCCGGCTGACCGCCCGCGAGCACCTGGTGACCGTCGCCGCCCTCTACGGCCTGCCCCCAGCCACCGCCGAGAAGGCGCTGGACCTGGTCGGGCTGACGGGCTCCGGTGACGTCCGGGTCACCAAGATCTCCGGCGGCCAGCGCCAGCGCCTCGCCATCGCCTCCACCCTCGTCCACGACCCGGAGGTGGTCTTCCTGGACGAACCCACCGCCGCACTGGACCCGGAGGCCCGCCGCGACCTCGGCCAGATGCTGCGCAACCTGAAGGCGATCGGCAAGACCATCGTCTACACCACCCACCACCTGGACGAGGCGCAGAACCTCTGCGACCGAGTCGCGATCCTCTCCGCCGGGCGTGTCCTCGCGCTCGACAGCCCCCGCGAGCTGATCGCCCGCTCTGGCATCGGTACCCGGCTGGTCATCCCCGCCGGCCGGCTCAGCCCGGAACAGGCCGGCACCCTCGACGGCGTCAACGGGGTCGCCGTCGAGGACGGCATGCTCGTGCTGCGGACCGCGCACACGGCCCGGGTGCTCGCCGCCCTCGACGGTGCGGCCGACCTGGACGACGTGGAGACCCGACCGGCCACCTTGGAAGACGTCTACCTTGAGCTGATCGGAGCGCCGCAGGCATGAGCGCATACGCCGCACTCTCCCGAGCCGTCTACAAGGCGGCCGTCCGGGACGCCACGACGGTCTTCTTCACCTTCGCCTTTCCCCTGATCTTCCTGGTCATCTTCGCGCTGATCTTTCGGAACCAGGAGGTCGCCGACACCGGCCGCGGATACGTCGACTACATCGCCCCGGGCGTGCTCTCCTGGGGCCTGGCCAACGCGGCCCTCTTCGGCGTGGCCTTCACCCTGATGCAGTGGCGCAACGATGACCTGCTGCGCATCATCCGGCTCTCCCCAACCAGCATCTGGTCGGTGATCGGCTCCCGCTACGTGGTCGCGCTGGGCATCGGGGCGGCGCAGTGTGTGCTCTTCGTCGGCGTCGCCATGCTGCCGGTCTTCGGCATGCGCCCGGACCCGACGTGGCCGCTCGCTATCCCGATCATGCTGCTCGCGGTGACCGCCTTCCTCGCCCTCGGCCTGATCGTCGGATCCGCGGCCAACACCCCGGAGGCGGTCGCCGCGATCGCCAACTGCGTCGTGGTGCCGATGGCCTTCCTCTCTGGCTCGTTCTACCCCCTCGAACTGATGCCGACCTGGCTACAGGAGGTCTCCCGGATACTGCCGATGCGCTATGTCAACGACGGCCTCACGTACGCCTTCACCGGCTTCGGCACCATGGCCGACTATCTGATCTCGTGCGCCGCACTGGTCGTCTTCACCGCCGTGTTCGCGGTCGTCGGAGTGCGGACCTTCCGCTGGAGCAACGACTCATGACCGGCACCGCGGCGGCAGTGCGCCCCACGCCTCTCGCCGCCGCCGCGGCCCAACTCCGACAGCACCTGCGCCGTCGATGGCTGGTCCAGCCGATCGGCACTGCCGAAGACCGGCGGAACCGGCGAGGCGGAGGGGCGCCGCGGGTGGTGACGCTGGGCGACGCCACCGCACCCGCCCTGGCCGACCCCGACCGCCGCGCCGCCACCGTGCACCTCACCGCCGCCACCGTGCTGATCGGACCCGTCAGCGCCCACCGGCACGAGGGGTGGGGCGGGGCCATGGTCGGCGGCGCGGCGGGCCGGCCCTGCGGGCACTGCCTGGCCATCCGGTGGCAGCGGCTGCGTAGCCGGAGCCAACGGGACGCCCTGGAGGTCGGTGACCAGACCACCGCGGTCGGCCCGTGGCCACAGCTGACCGCCTACCAGCTCGACGCCGTCTGGGAGCTCTACCGCGCCAGCCACACCGGCCCACCACTGCCGCCGCCACCGAGCTGGGACCGGCACAGCACCCCGCTGCCCCGGGTCAGCCAGCTCGACCTGGCCAGCCTGCGGGTACGCACCTACCCCCTGCTGGCCGAGCCGTGCTGCCCCAGCTGCACCCGGCAGCGACCCGACATCCCCGACCCGCTGGTGCTCGCGCACCAACCCCGGCCCAAGCCGCGCCCCGACACGTACCGGCTGCGCACCCCCGACGACTATCCACTGCCGGCGGCCGCGCTGGTCAACCCGGTCTGCGGCGCACTGGGTGCGGGTACCGCGCTCACCATCACGTCACCGACCACGGCACCGGTGACCGGCAGCGTCTTCATCCGCGGCTACGGCGGGCTGCTCGACGTCTCCTGGAGTGGCCAGTCCAGCGGCTACCACGCGAGCCGCGCGCTGGCCTACCTCGAAGGGCTGGAGCGTTACGCGGGAACCCACCGCCGGCGCAGCGTCCCCCCGGTCATCGCCGCATATGCCGACCTCGGCCCGGACGCGTTGCACCCGGACCGCTGCGGCCGCCACCCCGACGAGGTGTACGACACCGACCCGATCCTGCGCCGGTTCGACCCACAACGGCCGATCCCCTGGGTGTGGGGCCAGAACCTGCACACCGGCAGACCCGTACTGGTGCCGCGCCGGCTGTGCTTCTACAGCTCGCCCGCCGCCGGCGACACCTTCGTCCTCTCCTCCTCCAGCGGCTGCGCCACCGGCAGTTGCCTGGCGGAGGCCGTCCTGTTCGGCCTGTTGGAGCTGATCGAGCGGGACGCGTTCCTGCTCGCCTGGTACGGCAACCTGATCCTGCCCCGGATCGACCTCGACACCTGCCCGCCGGTCGTGCGCGCGCTGGTCGATCGCGCCGAGCTGCAGGGCTACCGGCTCTACGCCTTCGACAACCGGATCGACCTCGACGTACCCGTGGTCACCAGCCTCGCCGTCCGCCACGACGGCGGCCCCGGCCTGCTCTCCTTCGCCGCCGCCGCCCACCTCGACCCGCGGCAGGCGGTCACCGGCGCGCTCGCCGAGGCCTTGACCTACATCCCGCACCAGCCCACCACGGTGCGCCGGCGCCGGGCCGAGCTGGAACGGATGGCCGACGACTACACCCTTGTCCGCCGGCTGCCCGACCACTCGGCCCTCTTCGGCCTACCCCGGATGGCGGTGCACGCCGAAAGCTACCTCGACGACCGGAGCGCGCTCCCCATCGAGCACCTCTTCGCCGGCTACCGGCCCCCCGGCACACCCGACCTCCGCGACGACCTGCGCCGGGTGCTCGACCTGCTGGACGCGCGCGGACTTGAGGCGATCGTGGTGGACCAGACCACACCAGAACAGGAGGCGGTCGGACTCCGCTCGGTCTGCACGATCGTGCCCGGCCTGCTTCCGATCGACTTCGGCTGGATCCGGCAGCGGGCTCCGCACCTGCCGCGGCTGCGGACCGCACCCGCGACGGCGGGCCTCGCCGCCGCCGTACTGACCGACACCGACCTCCGCCGCGTGCCGCACCCCTTCCCCTGAGGAAGCGCTGCCGTCTCGAGATCTCGTCGGTGAGATCGACTCGTCAGGTGGTGCCGATCCTGCGGGGCGGGGCGAGTAGGTGATCAATAGCGTCGTGGAACTCGTCGAAGGTACGGATCTGGCTGGCCTGGGTCGCGTATCGGCGAAACGCTTCGCTGAAGTGCGCGGCCAGGTGGCCAACCTCGTCGGTGGCTTCGGGCGTCTTGACAGTGAGGTAGCTAGCAGGGCCAGCGCCAAGATCGTGGACCACGGCCACATCGACCAAGATGTCCCCAGGGTGCAGAATCTCGGCCAGCTCAGGACGGTGCGCCTGATTCAGGGCCGAGGCCAGCATGCTGGCCCGGTCAGGATCCTGGAGGGCGAATACCGTGATCTCTGAGGTGGCGTCGCCAGCGACGGCCAAGGCAAGGTCGGTGAGGTGCCGGAAGCTGGCTACAGGGAACAGGCCGGCAAAGCCGGCATGTTCTCGCTGCCACGGGTCCGGCAGCGGCGGCACGCCGGCGCGCGCCGGGACGAACCCGATGTCCGCGGTTAGCCAATCGGGCTGCTCGAGGTCGACTTCGTATTCCCAGCGGACGAGCTGCACCGCCGCCCGGTCTATGCCCCGCAGCTGCGCTGCCTCGTCGCGGTAGTAGGTGGGAATGACGAACCTGCTCAGTCCTGCGGTGAGCTCCCAGGCCAGCGCCCGCCACACCGCCAGGGCCTCACCGTCATCGTTGTTGATCACGTATCGATGCCACGGATTCAGATCCGTATCGTCGGAATACTCCTGTTCCCACAGTCCCGGCCAGAGCGGGCCAGGCATATCCGCCTTGTCGGCGCGGACCACATAGCAGTGCAGCCTATCGCGGCGCTCGTGTACGAACCTCAGAAACGGCTCCGGATCTGCCACCACACCAGGATGCCGGAGCCCGCCGTCACCGCACCAGCCCGGCACCTAGCGCGGGTGACAAGCTCATCCGCCGCGGAGTGGGTGTGCTGGCCGGTCCAGCGGCCGTCACTGTCCGTGCTGCTGCTCAGGAACTGAACTTCGTCATCCGGTTTCGCTTGAAGGGGGCCACGAAACGGCCGGCTGCCACCGTTGGCAGCGCACAACTGATCCTCACCGATCAGGACTCGACCGCTCCACCGAGATTCCGCCCAATGTGCGAGTGCCTACCCGCATCGCTCGCGGATCCCGTCAGCCGATGATCTCGGTGGGGTCGGTGAGCCAGACCTGCTGCCTGACTTGTGGCCCGGCGGGGGTGACGGTCACACCGATGTGCGGGCGGTCAGGCTTGCCGTGCGCGGTCCACCGGCTGTAGAGGTCCTCCACCTCGGTCCACAGCCGACGCGGTCCGCCCTGTTCCACCGTGCGGGTGGAGATGTCGTGGTACGCCCACGAACCATCCGGGTGGACAAGCCACTGCACCGGGCCCTCCGGACGGCCGATGTCGAGGCGGGCCACGTCCGGCAGCTGCAGCGCCACCAGCGCGGTCCACGCCCCGCTGTCGTCGGCCAGCGGGCCGGGTAGGTGGGTCTCGTGCCTCTCCCCGGTGGCCTGGGAGGCGGCGCGGACGAGCGTCGAGGTTCGCACGGTGGGGCAGGAGCGCAGCGGCATGAACGAGCCGTAGCCGTCGAGCAGGTGCCCGCTGGCCGCGCCGGTCTCGTCCACGGTCAGCCGCAGCAGCAGCCCACCGCCGATCTCGCGATGCAGGCTGGTCAGGATCACCCCGCCGGGGCGGGTCTGAGCGAGCCAGCCCGCCGGCACCTGGGGCACCGAACAGGCGGCGATGATCCGGTCGTACGGGGCGTTGCCGGGGTAGCCAGCCGCGCCGTCGCTGGCGGCCACCGTGGGGGCGTAGCCGACAGCGGCCAATGACCGTCGCGCGTGCCGCACCAGCCCGGAATCGATGTCGACGGTGGTGACCAGCGGCGAGCCGAGCCGGTGCGCCAGCAGCGCCGCGTTGTACCCGGTGCCGGTGCCGACCTCCAACACCCGGTGCCCGTCGGTCACGTCGAGTGCGTCCAGCATGACCGCCATGAGAGCCGGTTGGGTGCTGGAGCAGGTCGGCGCGCCATCAATCGGGCCGTGGCGCCGGGACTCGTCCCAGCGGGCGTCGTCGCCATCGAGCTGGGTGGGGAGCACGCGGTCGGAGTAGATCAGCTCCAGCGCGCCTGGATCGTTCGCGTCGACCGCTTCGTACCGGCTGTGGTCTGGGGTCTGACGGAAGAAGCGGGGCAGGAACAGATGGCGGGGCACAGCGGCAAACGCCGGCTGCCACGCCTCGGTGAGCCAGCCGTGGCCGGTCAGCTCGTGCACGAGCCGCTTGCGCGCCCTTTCGGCGGTGGCCGTCATCTTGTCTCCTTGGTCAAAGCGTCGGCTATCGCGGCGGCGATCTGCCCGTCCGAGGTCCGGGTGCTGGTTGCCCCGGTCGAGTGCTTGCCCAGGACCGGGGTTCCCGTGGGGTCGACCGACATCTGTCGGTCCGGGTCGTAGCGAACCGTGGTCAGGTTCACCGGGATCGGCCGTGCTGGCACGGTGGCGAAGCGGAGCGCGAACGGACGCCGGTCGGTGGAACTCGGCTGCACGCCGTCGTCGCTGCCAACAGCATCCAGCGGGCGACCCAGAGGTAGGTACCCGGCGGTCGGGTACAACGGGTCGTCGGTCACCGGACGCGACAGAACTGGGCTTGTCGGGGACATCATGCCTCCTGGCAGTTCGATAGGGGCAGATCGATGGATTGGCCTTCCGTGGTGAGGGGGCGCCCGCGCATGGACTACGTTGGTCTGGCTCATGCGGGACTCTCGGCGGCGAGTTCGGTCGCGTCGGTGTTGCCGAATCGCTCTCGGACGGCCTGCGCCCATCGGGCCTGCTCGCACGGGACCGGTGCCAGCCGTGCCCACCAGTCGAGGCACCCTGCGCAGATTCCACCGCGGTTTGTGTGGGAAGCGATAACCGCCTCGGCGCAGGCCAGCAGTTCCCGTACGTCAGGGATTGTGGTCTCGGCTCCCACTGCGACCGAAAGGTTCGGCTCGCCTCGCCGCATCAGAGCCTCCCTCTCGATTGGTGCGGCCAGGCCCCGGAGCGGGGAGACCAATGGTGCGCGGCACCACCTCGCCGGAGCGCGACATTGACATCGGCGGCACTCGACGCACCGCCTCGAACCAGCCGGGTCTGTCCATCTGCCGGACGCCGATCAGGTGCGGCTCGGTCAGCCCTGGCACCCGGCGAGGCAGCCGCAGCGCCATTGCGAACAATCGCGATGCCTGTTCTTGATCGGCGCAGGGGCCGGGAGCGCCGCATGCCCGGCACCGGCCACGGGCGCTCGACACGCTATGCCGCTCCAGCACTGTCTGTGCGTGTTCGATGTGATCATCGCCGAAGTACGTTGCCATCTGTACACCTCCCAGGTGGCGGGCGCGCCACGGCCCCGGCGTTGTTCTTTTACGTCCGCTTTGATCATGGTTTGTTAGATGCCGTAGACGGCGAAGGTGTCGGTGCGGTCGTGTAGGTCGCGGCGGGCGTGGGCGATGTTGGCGCGTCCGGCGAGGCGGAAGGTGTTGAGGGCCAGGTTGCGGAAGGCTGCCATGTTCCGTGGGGCGGTGCCGGTCCTGAGTTGGGAGGTGTCCTCGTGGAAGGTCACATCCCGGGTCCAATGAAGGCTGTTCTCTACGGTCCAGTGAC
>NZ_AXVR01000024.1 GCF_000484695.1 Salinispora cortesiana
CCGTGGTGTGGTAGAGGCTGGTCTTGCCGAAGTTGGCGATTCCGCCCCCGACCCCGCCAGCGACGTTGTGCTCCAGAAGGGACTTCTTGAATTCAGCGGAACCCCCCGCCTGCACCAGGACACCGGCGCCGTCGTTGACATTCGCGTCCCCGAAGGCATTGGTGTCGGCGTCGTTGCTGTCAACGTCTGCGTTGACGTCGGCTGCGTCGTTGCCGTTGCCGTTGCCGTTGCCGTTGCCGTTGCCGTTGCCGTTGCCGTTGCCGTTGCCGTTGCCGTTGCCGTTGGTGTCGGCCGTGTCGGTGGTGTCGGCGTCGGCCGTGTCGGCGTCCGCTGTGTCGGTGGTGTCAGCGGCTGCGTCGGTGGTGTCGGCGTCGGCCGTGTCGGCGTCCGCTGTGTGGGTAGTGTCAGCGGCTGCGTCGTTGCCGTTGGCGTCGGCCGTGTCGGTGGTGTCGGCGTCGGCCACGTCATTGTTGTAGCCAGCGTCGTCTGCGTTGGCGTCGGCATCCGCCGCGTCGCTGCTGTTGGCGTTGGCTGCGGCGGCGTCCGCGCCGTTTCCGTTGTCGTTGGTGGCGGCGGCGCCGGCGCCGTTGCCGTCGGCGGTGCCATTCCCATTGGTGGCACCAGTGTCGGCCTGGTCTGTCTCGCCCGCCGCGGTCCAGTTCGAGAAGCGCGCCCACACCGCCTCCGGTGTGTTCTCGCCCAGCTCGACATCGACGGTCTTGCCGCCCTTGATGGTCAGGCCCTCGACCTTCAGGTGGCCGCCACGGCCGACATTGAGGATCCGGAAGGACTCGGCCTGGGTGTCCCGGACGATCTTGGTGTTGTGGCCGATGAGCTTGATCGGTTCCTCGATCACCGGCAGGCCGTTGCCGAGGCCGTCGGAGCGGGTCAACGTGTAGGTGCAGTCCTTGGCCAGCCTGAGGGCGCCGCCCTGGTTGTCGTTGGCATAGATGATCGCCTGGATCAGCTTGTCGGTCTTGCAGGGCACCTCCCTTTCGCGCTCCCTCTTCTCGCGGTCCTTCTGGTCGTGCCGGCCGTCCCAGTCACCCTCGCGGCCCATGTCCCGGTCTTCGGCGGACTGCTCGCCGTCCTTGGTGACCTGGGCGGTGTTGCCGCCGGTCAGGTCCTCGGCGCCAGCGCCGACGCCGGTAAGGCCAACCATGGCGATGCCGACCGCGCCAGCGACGCCGCTGGCGAGCCAGAGCTTGCGCCGTCGCTTTGACGTCGCCTCCGGTTCGGCCGCGTTGTTATTCGGTAGGTAGTTGTACATCGGAGCTCTCTGCCCTCTCCTCGTACCAGACAGGGACGGTACGGTGCAAAACCGGCATCCCTACTACAAATCGGTTGTAGCTCCCAGAAGCACCGTATGAGAATCCTCTTCACCTTGAGGCTGTATCTGAGAAAAGTCCGTATTTGTGGTGCTGATGGCTGGATCGGGACGAGGTTCGGTCTCGGGGCTAGTGCGGCCAGGCATGGAGAGGCAGCTGACTTCAGGGCGTCGCACCCTGGGTGGCGCTGTTTGTGCGATTCAGGACGTTCGGAGACGGTGCGGGCTCCTCCGACCGGGTGGCGGTCGGAGGAGCCCGCTCTATGTGGTGGTGCTCTCAGCGGGAACTCAGCCGAAGCAGCGTTCCGGAGTGGCCGGGCTGCCCAGGTGGTTCGTTCGTTGGTTCTGCTCGACCGCGGACTTCCGATCGATGTCGACGTCGCCCTTGGTGCGGGTCGGCGCGCCGCCATGGTTGGTTGGCGTGGAGGATGGCCTGGGCCGGGGCCGACGTTGGCCCCGGTTGGTTGTGATCTCGGTGGACATCAGAGCACTCCCCTTCGACTCCCAGAAGGCCCGCACCGGCTGAAGGTGGTGTGACCTGCTACAAATCGGGCTCCAGCCTCTGATAGCCACTGTAAGTGAAGATCTGTCCTGGATGAGGATGTATCCGAAAAAGCTACTTATTCAAGGCGCGTGGGAGTGGGCGGCGCGATTGGAGCAAAACGGATGAAACGTGACATTAAGGAAAAAGGCCGCACCGATTCCGTTTCAGAGCCTAAAGGTCCAAACGAAAACGGTGCGGCTCGGGCTTGGCTGGCTAGGTCAGCCCGGCAGGTGTGGGCCCGCCTCCCGCTGCTCAGCCAGCCAGGTTTCCACGTCGTCAGCGGTCCGGGGGAGCCCGGCGGAGAGGTTCATCGTGCCGTTCGCCGTGATCAGGACGTCGTCCTCGATCCGGACGCCGATGCCGCGCAGCTCCTCCGGTACCAAGTCGTCCTCGGGCTGGAAGTACAGGCCCGGCTCCACGGTGAGCACGTAGCCCTCGCCCAGGATGCCGTCGCGGTACGCCTCACCGCGCGAGTTGGCGCAGTCGTGTACGTCGATGCCGAGCATGTGCCCGAAGCCGTGCAGGGTCCACCGTCGGTATACCGCCGACTTCTCGTCCATCGCCTCGTCCACGCTGATCGGTAGTAGGCCCAGCTCAGCCAGGCCCTCGGCGAGAACCCGCATACAGGTCAGGTGCACCTCCTTGAACGCCACGCCCGGCCGGATGAACTCGATGCCGGCCTGCTGCGCGGCGTACACGATGTCGTAGATCTGACGCTGTAGCGCGGTGAACCGGCCGCTCACCGGGAGCACCCGGGTCACGTCAGCGGTGTAGAGGTGGTCGTTCTCCACGCCCATGTCCATCAGCAGCAGGTCACCCGGACGGGTGGTGCCATGGTTGTGCACCCAGTGCAGGATCGTGGCGTGCTCGCCGGCGCCGACAATCGAGCCGTAGCCGAGGTCGTTTCCGTCGTGTCGGGCCCGCAGCGCGAAGATGCCTTCGAGTAGCCGCTCGGAAACTCCCCGGTCGGCCGGGAGCGCCCGCGCCACATCCTCGAAGCCGCGAACCGTGGCATCCACCGCGTCCTGAAGCTGGGCGATCTCCCACTCGTCCTTGACCAGCCGGAGCTCGGAGATCGCGCTGGCCAGCTCCTGGTCGCGGGGCGGCTGGCCCCGCTCCCGCCGGCCGTCGTACGGGCGTAGGGCCGCGTCAACCCGGGCGTCGAAGCCGCGCAGCACTCGGGTTCGGGCCGGGGCGAGGTCGGCCAGGGCGGCATCCAGGTCGGCGAGGTCGGCGGTGGGCATGCCCAACTCGTTCGACTTCTCCGCAAGGGTGGGCCGCCGACCAAGCCACAGCTCGCCGTGCCGGCTCCGGAAGAACTCGTCGGTCTGCCGGGACGCGTGTGGCCGCAGGTAGAGGAGGGGCTCGTGGCCGGAAACGGTCGGACGGAGTACGAGCACGCTGTCCGGCTCGTAGTCGCCGGTCAGGTACGCGAAGTCGCTGCCGGGACGGAATCGGTGGGCGGTGTCGTTGGCGCGTACCTGCTCGCCGCCGGTGGGGATCACCAGGGTCTCGCCGGGGAAGGCCGCGGAGAGGGCCGCCCGGCGCTTGGCGTAGTTGGGTGCCGCCGGGTGCGGGACGACCGGCAGCGCGCTGTCTCGCCAGCCCTGCCGCATGAACGCCAGGAGCGCCGCCGGGAATTTTGGATCATGCGACTCGGTGCCCCCTGGATCGCGGTGAATGCGTTCTTCGGTCATCTCCGCTCCCTTCGCGTTGTCGCTGGTCCCGACGGTAGCCGACATGGCCGGGCCAGCGGCTGAGGCTTGTTGCGCAGACGGCCGCTACGGCCGCGACGGGGGCGTGAAAAGATGACGACCATGTGCGGACTCCTGGCCTTCTTCAGCGCACGCGGGGACGCCGCGGCTCACCGCGACCACATCGCCAACGCGTTGGAATGCCTGCACCATCGTGGCCCGGACGAGACCGGGGTGGAAGTTGTCGGCGACGCATCTGGTCAGTACGCGGATGGGGTGTTCGCCCACAAGCGGCTGGCGATCATCGATGTGGCGTCTAGCCAGGAGCCGCTGCCCTACGCGAACGGGCGCTACCTGCTGACCTTCAACGGCGAGATCTACAACTATATCGAGCTGCGGGAGGAGCTGGCCCGCAACTACGGGGCGCAGTTCGCCACCTCCGGTGACGGGGAGGTGATCGTCGCCGGCTACCACTACTGGGGTGAGCAGGTGCTCACCCGGTTGCGGGGGATGTTCGCCTTCGTGATCTGGGACCGGCAGGAGCGGCGCGCCTTCGGCGCGCGCGACTACTTCGGGATCAAGCCGCTGCACTATCTGGAGTCGGCCGACGGCCTCTACCTCGCCTCGGAGAAGAAGGCCCTGCTGCCGTTCGCGCCGGCCAACTACCAGGGTGACGCCGGTATCGACACGGCCAGCCTCAGCCACTACCTGACGCTGCAGTACGTGCCCGAGCCCAGCACCCTGCACCAGGGGATCCGTCGGATCGGCTCGGGGGAGTACCTGACCTGGAGGCCCGGCAGCCGGATTGATGTCCGCCGGTGGTACCGACCGATGTTCCGGCCTGCTCCGGTGCCGGACGAGCAGAAGCTCTACCACGAGATCCGGGAGACGCTGCGGGACAGCGTCCGGATTCACATGCGATCGGATGTCCCGGTCGGTTCGTTCCTGTCCAGTGGGATCGACTCCACCGCGGTGGTGGCGCTGGCCCGGGAGTTCAACCCGAACATACTGACCTTCACGGTCGGCTACGACGTGCCCGGCTACTCGGAGATCGATGTGGCCCAGGAGTCGGCCCGCCACCTCGATGTCACCACCATTCCCACCAAGATCGGGCCGCAGGACATGATGGCGGCGCTGCCGAAGATCGTCTGGCACCTGGACGACCCGGTCGCCGACCCGGCGTTGGTGCCGCTCTACTTCGTGGCGCGCAAGGCAGCCGAACACGTCACGGTGGTGCTCTCCGGCGAGGGCGCCGACGAGTTTTTCGGCGGCTACACGATCTACCGGGAACCGCTCTCGCTGAGCTCGGTCAACGGCCTGCCCGACGGGGTGCAGAAGGGGCTGCGGGCGGTGTCGAAGGCGATCCCGCAGGGGGTCAAGGGCAAGAGCTTCCTGGAGCGCGGCACCACCCCGATCGAGGCGCGCTACTACGGCAACGCCCGGATGTTCACCGAGGAGGAGAAGCAGCACCTGCTGCGCCGCTACGACCCCTCGGTGCGCTACACCGACATCACCGCCCCGATCTACGCCGAGTGCACCGAACTCGACGATGTCACCAAGATGCAGTACGTGGACCTCTACACCTGGCTGCGCGGGGACATCCTGGTCAAGGTCGACCGGATCTCGATGGCGAACTCGTTGGAGGTACGGGTGCCCTTCCTGGACCGGGCGGTCTTCGACGTGGCGTCGAGGATCCCGGTCGAACTGCGACTGCCCCCGCGCTCCGACGCCACCAAGTACGCGATGCGTCAGGCGTTGCAGGGGGTGGTCCCGCCGGCCATCGTGAACCGCCGGAAGCTGGGCTTCCCGACCCCGACCCGGGTGTGGCTGCGGGGGGAGATGTACGAGTGGGCCCGGCACATGCTGGCCACCTCGGGCGCAGGTGACCTGATCGACCTGCCGTACGCGCTGCGGCTGCTCGATGAGCACAAGCGGGAGGAGGCCGACCACTCCCGCAAGGTCTGGACGCTGCTGATCTTCTGCATCTGGCATGCGATCTTCATCGCCAAGACGTTGGACCCCGGCATCCAGCGCAACCAGTCGGCCCTGCTGACGAAGCCGGTCGTCGGCAGTATGGTCCGCTGAGCGGGCTGGGCGTCGGGGTCGACCGCCCGGGTGCACCCGCGCGGGGCGCGCTTCTCCGGGCTCGTCGGGGCGGCTCCACGAGCCGCCCCGACGCCCTTCCGGGATGAGCTGCCCTCCTCCGCGGGGTCTCAGTAGGACAGCCCGGGGCAGTACACCCCGCCCTCTGGTGGGGTGTAGCTGCCCAGGGAGATCAGCGTCTCCAGGCGGAGTAGCGAGACCCCTCGGGTGCGGGCAGCCCAGCTGAGCAGGTCTGGTGCCAGCCGGCCCGGGATGCGCAGCCGGGGGGCCAGACCATGGGGATCCTGGCGGCGCATCAGCTCACCGGCCCCGGCGTACAGCGCCCGCGCCGCCGCCTCCGACGTGGCGGTCAGGTGGCCCAGGTCGGCCAGGCCGGTGGTGTAGCCGGCGAGCTCCCCGTTGGTCTTGTCCAGCACCACGTACGGCATTGACCACTCGAAGGCCCGCTTGGCTGCCATGTGGATCTCACTGTCCCGGGAATGCCCGTTGACTTTGCGGTACAGGGTTTGGCAGCTCGGAACATCCGCCTCGGTCATGGGACGCACCTCGAAGCCCGCCATGTTGCCGGGAGTCGGCGGGGCGTACCCCACCATCAGGGAGAGCTGTTCCTGCGGCACAAAGCCGAGCGATGAGTACAGCCGGTAGCCCCACGTGTTGTTGGTGACCTGGACGCCGCGCACGGAGGGCCAGCCAAGCCGGTCACTGGCGGCGATCATCGACTCCATCAGCTTCCGGCCCACCCCACCTCCCTGCGTGTCGGGGGCGACGCTCAACGGTCCGATGGCGGCGACCTCCTCACCCAGCACCAGGAAGTTGGAGCCCACTACCGATCCCGTCGCGTCGACCGCGACCTCACTCACGCAGCTCGGGGAGGCGAGTCGTCCCTGGAGCATCTCCAACACCGCCTGCTCAGACGACCATTCGGGTGGTAGGCCCAGCGAGGCGTTGGTGTCCTCGAATGCCTGGTAGCAGATCTGGGCCAACCGCGGCAGGTCGGCGGTGGTCGCCGGCCGGATGTGGAGGCGACCGCCGGCGGAGGCCGTCGCCGGGTGTGCCCCGGGCGGCGGGAAGTAGCCCACCCGGACGAAGAAGTCGACGTACTTCTCGAACAGGTCCTGGGTCATGGGCGGGCAGTCGATGCCGGTGCCGGCCAGCAGAGCGCGGGTCTCGGAGGTGTCGACCGTCAGGTAGTGATTACGTCCGCTGTAGATGGTGGACTCGAAGCCGTCGACCATCGCCACCATGGTGTTTTCGGGGTTGGACCGCACCCGCCTGACCCAGGGGTCCCAGCCAAACTCGTCGAGGCGATAGCCGCGCGCCCGCAACGTCTCCATCATCTCGACGAACGGCAGATGCGTGCCGTTGGCGAGGTGGTGGTTGCGGTTGACAGCGGCCGGGTTCCGGGACAGCCTAAGGATCGCCGAGCTGACATAGTCGACGGGCACGAGGTGGAAGATGCCGGCCGGGTCCGCCGGAACCGCCTCCGCCTGCAGGATGCCCTTCATGCTCAGCCACACGAAGTCGTGCCGCTGGCAGCGGCCCAGCTCCGAGTCGCCGGAGATCTCATCGATTCGGTAGATCGACACCGGCAGCCCGCGTTCCCGGGCGATGTCGATGATCTGCTCCGCGACCAGCTTGGTCTGTCGGTACCCGGAGGAGAGGGCCGCGGCGGGCCCCGGCGGGTCGGTTGACTTCAGGGCGACCCCGGGTACGACCTCGGCGGAGAAGACACCCGTGGACGACACGTGGTGGACCGGAACACTGCGATGCCGGGCGGCGAGCCGCAGTATCTCCTCGGTGCCGGTCACGTTCGCCGCCTTCAGCGAGGAGTAGGGGTAGAGACTGTTGACGGTGGCAGCCGCGTGGTAGACCGCGTCGATGCGGCGGGACAGCTCGTCGTACCGCTGCTCCGACAGGCCGAACCCAGGAGTGGCCAGGTCGCCGACCACCACGGACAAGCGGTTCGGATCGATCTCGTCCCAGAGTTGGTACCACTGGAGGTTGTCCCGCAGCCGGTCCAGCGCCGGCTTCTCGTCGGTGGACCGAACGAGGCAGTGCACCACGGCGTTCGTGCTCCGCATCAGGTCGCGGAGCAGGAAGGCGCCGAGGAAGCCGGTCGCTCCGGTGAGGAGGACCTCTCGCGGCTCGGTGGCGGCGGTGACGACCTCGTCCGCGCAGACGATGTCCGCAGCCAGGGTTACCTCGGCGGCGAAGTCCACCCGGTCCGCATCGTCGTCGGCCGCGTGGAGCACCCGGCTCAGCAGGTGGTCGGCGAGGACTGCCACGGTGGGGTACTCGAAGACCAGCGAGGCAGGGAGGTTGACCCCACTGAGGTCGCGGATCTGGTTTCGCAGCTCCACCGCGGTGAGGGAGTCGAAGCCCAGATCCAACAGGGACTCGTCTGGATCGAGCTCGTCCGGGTCGGCGTGACCGAGTACGGCGGCGACCAGAGTCTGGACGGTCCGGACCAGGTGCAGGAACTGCTCCTCCTCGGACAGGGCGCCGAGTCGGGCGGCGAGCATGGCGCCGCCCGCCACCTGCATGCCATCGGCTGCCGGCGCGGCACCGGCCGACGGCACGGTGTCGGTTGACCGCCGGGTGGCTGCTGGGCGGCGGGGCGAGTCGCCCCCACCGACCAACTCGCGGGGGGCCGGGCTGGTCGGCGGTGGCACGGCGGCCGGTGGTAGCCAGTAGCGCCGTCGTTGGAACGGGTAGGTGGGCAGGTCGACCTCGGGTTCGCCGGCCGGTGGGAAGAAGCCCTCCCACTCCACCGGCACACCGAGGGCGTGTAGGGCGCCCAGGGCAGCGACCTCGGCGCCCGACCGGCTGCGACGGCACAACGGCACCGCGTGGTGCTCCTCCGCGCCGAGGATCTCCCGCACCAGCACGGTCAGTACCCCGTCCGGTCCGAGCTCGACGAAGGTGTCGGTCCCCTGCGTCCGAATCGCGTGTACCGCAGGTGCGAACCGAACCGGCTGGCGGAGCTGTCCGACCCAGTACTCCGGCGTGAGTAGCTCCGGCCCGGCGGTCGCGCCGGTCACGGTGGAGACGATCGGGATGGCCGGTCGCTGGTAGGTCAGCGACTTCGCGACGGCGCGGAAGTCGTCCAAGACGGGATCCATGTGCGCAGAGTGGAAGGCATGGCTCACCCGGAGGCGGGTAGCCCGAACCCCGTGCTCGGCCAGCCGGGTGGCGAGCGCGGTCACGGCCTCCTCGTCGCCCGAGACGACGACCGACCGGGGTGCGTTGACCGCGGCGACTCCGATCCGCGCCTGCGCCCCGGCGAGCAGGGGCAGTAGCTCCTCCTCGGTGGCTTTGACCGCCAGCATCGCTCCGCCCGGCGGCAGCGCCTGCATCAGGGCGCCCCGGGCGTTGACCAGGTGGGCGGCATCCGGCAGCGAGAGCACCCCGGCCACGTGTGCCGCGGTGAGCTCGCCGATGGAGTGCCCAACGAGCACGCTCGGGTGTACCCCCCAGGAGCGCAGCAGGGCGAACTGGGCTACCCCCAGCGCGAAGAGGGCCGGCTGGGCGAGACCGGTTTGGTGGATCGCTTCGTCATCCGTCGTCCCGGCGGGCGTCAGTAGGGCCGACCGTACCTCCGGCGTCAGATAGCGGCAGACCTCGTCCAGCTTGTCGGCGAAGACGTCGAAACTGTCGTAGAGGTGGCGGCCCATGCCCTGGTACTGCGCGCCCTGGCCGGTGAAGAGCGCGGCGACGGCTCGACCGGGGACCGCGCGTGCCATCGTCAGCCCGGCCGCCGGGGTATCCGCGGCGAGGGCCTCCAGGCCGGCCAGGAGCTGCTTGGTCTCCGTACCCACCACGGTTGCCCGATGCTCCAGACCCGCGCGCGAGCGAGCCAGCGCGCGGCCCACGGCCACCGGGCTGAACTCTGGCGCGGAGCGCGTCATCGTGGCCAGCCGGGCGGCCTGTGTCCGCAGCGCCACCGGCGACTTGGCGGAGAGCAGCCAGGGAACGACGGCGGGGCTCCGGGACTCGGCAACGCTCGCCGACACCGGCGCCTCGACCGGGCTCTCCTCCACCACCACGTGCGCGTTGGTGCCGCTGATCCCGAAGGCGGAGATCCCGGCCCGCCGGGGCCGGCCGGCCACCTGCCAGGGCTGGGGCTCGGTCGCCAGGCGAACCTGGCCGGAGGCCCAGTCGACGTGCGGCGATGGTTGGTCGACGTTGAGCGTGGCCGGGAGAGTCCGGTGGCGCATCGCCTGCACGATCTTGATGAGACCGGCAGCGCCGGCAGCCGCCTGGGTGTGAGTGATGTTGGACTTGACCGATCCGAGCCAGACCGGCTGATCCGGTGCCCGCCCCTGCCCGTAGGTGGCGAGAATCGCCTCGGCTTCGATGGGGTCACCGAGCGCGGTTCCCGTGCCGTGCGCCTCGACCAGGTCGATGTCGGCGGGACCGAGTTGGGCGGCGGCGAGAGCCTGACGGATCAGCCGCTGCTGCGCCTGGCCGTTGGGGGCGGTGAGCCCATTCGACGTGCCGTCCTGGTTGACCGCGCTGCCTCGGATGACGGCGAGCACCTTCCGCCCCGCCCGGCGCGCGTCCGAGAGGCGCTCCAGCAGCACGACCCCCGCACCTTCGCCGAAGGCGGTGCCGTCCGCGGCCGCGGCGAACGCCTTGACCCGGCCATCCGCGGCGAGACCACGCTGCCGGCTGAACGTGATCAGATCGTCGGGGGTGGCCATCACCGTGACCCCGCCGGCGAGGGCGAGCCGGGACTCTCCGGAGTGCAGCGACTGACAGGCCAGATGGAGCGCCACCAACGAGGCCGAGCAGGCGGTGTCCACGGTGATGGCCGGACCCTCCAACCCGAGGGTGTAGGCGACCCGTCCAGACAGCACACTGCCGGAGGTGGCGAAGCCCAGGTAGCCCTCGTACTCCGAGGCCGGAGCGGCGAGGGAACTGTACGTCTGCCCCTTCGTGCCGATGAAGAGACCGGTCGGTGAGCCCGCCACCCGGGTGGGGTCGATTCCGGCGCGCTCGAACGCCTCCCACGCGATTTCCAGGAGGATCCGCTGCTGCGGGTCCATCGCGGTCGCCTCCCGCGGGCTGATCCCGAAGAAGGCGGCGTCGAAGCCGGCGGGGTCGGCGAGAAACCCGCCCCGGGCCACGTAGCTGGTGCCGAGGTGGTCCGGGTTCGGGTCGATGAGGGTGTCCAGCGGCCAGTTCCGGTCCTCCGGGAGCTCCGAGGTGGCGTCCCTTCCTTCGGCGATCAGCGTCCAGAGCTGGTCGGGATCCTCGACTCCGCCCGGGAAGCGGCAGGCCATCGCGACGATGGCGATCGGCTCGTCGGCGTTGGTCCAGCCGGCCCGCTCCGGAGTAGCGGTGCGTTCGGCCGGCGCGTTCGTTCCGCTCACCTCGGCGACCAGCCGGGCCGTGAGGGCGGTGGGCGTCGGATGGTCGAAGACGACGGTCGCCGGCAGCCGTAGCCCGACTCGTGCGCAGAGCCGCTGACCAACTCCGACGACGGCGAGGGAGCCGAGCCCGAGGTCGACGAAGGGCTGGTCCGGTCGGATCTGCTCGGCGGTGTCCAGCCCGACGGTGCGGGCTACCTCGCTGCGAACCAGTTCCAGGACGTTTCGGGTTCGCTCGCTCGGCGGCATCTCCCGCAACTGCGCTGCCAACGCCGTACCGTCGATCGGCCCGGCCCCGTCGGCCGTTCCGTCGGCCGTTCCGTCTGGGGTGGCTACACCCAGCAGCTGGGGGCTCGCCTCCGCCAGCAGGTGTCGGGTGATCTTGCCAGTGCTGGTCCGGGGGACGCGGTCGATGGCGTAGAGCTTCTCGGGCACCTTGAAGAAGGAGAGCAGCCGTCGGCAGCGCGCGAAGACCGCCGCCGTGTCCACGCCTTCCGGGCCCGGCACCAGATAGGCCACCGGCACCTCACCGAGCACATCGTGTGGCTCGGCGCCCACCGCCACGTCGGCTACCCCGGCGACAGCCCGCAGCACCTCCTCGACCTCGGCGGGGTGAATGTTCTCGCCCCCACGGATGATCAGCTCCTTGCGTCGGCCGGTCAGGGTCAGGTGCCCCCGGGCGTCCCGTCGCCCAAGGTCACCGGTGCGGTACCAGCCGTCGCGCAGGACCGCGGCGGTGGCATCAGGCTGCCGGTGGTATCCGAGCATGAGGTTCGGTCCGGCGACCCAGACCTCGCCCTCCTTCCCGGTCGGCACCTCCTGGTCGGTGTCGGGGTCGACCAGGCGGATGTCCACGCCGGGCAGCGGCGGCCCCACGGAGCCGGGGACCCGCTCCCCGAACGGTCGGTTCGAGGTGATGGCGCCGGTCTCCGAGGAGCCGTACTGGTCCACCAGGGGCACGCCGAACGCCTCCTCGAAGCGGCTGCCCAGCGCGGCGCCGCTCGCCGATCCCGCCACGAAGCCGAGTCGTAGCGCGGAGAGGTCGGTGGTGGCGTCGGTGCCCTGGTCCAGCAGGTAGTGGTAGGTGGTCGGCACCCCGGCCAGGAACGTGATCGCCTCCTCGCGCAGGAGGTCGCGCACCTCGGACGGCGCGAAGCCGCTCATCAGCCGCGCACTTGCCCCAACCGCCGTCACCCCCAGCACGCACAGGTTCTGCCCGAGGCCGTGGAACAGCGGCATCGGCCACAACAGATGGTCTTGCTCCGACAGCCCCAGTACCGGCGCATGGCCCGCCGCTACCAGCCACAACGAACTGCGCAGCGAGTACAGCACCCCCTTTGGCCGGCCGGTGGTCCCCGACGTGTAGAGCATCCACGCCGGGGCGTCCAGTGGGGCCTCGTCGGGAGCCGGCCCGCTCAGCTCGGCGCCCATCAGCTCCTCGTAGCCCACCGTCCCCGCCGCGGCGTGCTCTGCTGCCTCGGCCTCGCCGGTGCGGATGATTCGTGGCGGCTGACCCGGGTGGTGCCGCCGGCTCACCTGGTCGAAGCGGGCCGGGTCGCACACGATGACCGTCGGTTCGGCATCGTCGAGGAGGTGGTCGATCTCAGCCGCGGAGGACTGTGGGTTGAGCGGCACCGCGATGCCGCCGGCCCGGATCACCGCGAGGCAGCTCTCCACCGCCTCGACGCTGTTACCCATCAGGATCACGGCTCGCCCACCGGTCGCCAACCCCAGGGCGGCCAGGTGCCCGGCCAGTCGGGCGGTCCGCCGATCGAGGTCGGTGTAGCTGACGCCACGCTTGCCGTCGGCGAAAGCGATTTTGTCTCCGCGCTGGACGGCGTGTCCGCCGAGTAGCTCGGACAGCGGCCGGATCAACTCGCTACGCATGTCTTCGTACCTTTCGGCTTCGTACTCTGGGGGTAGGTGTGGGGCGGATGACATCGGCCAACGGAGGGCACCGGTCCAGGTGGGGCGCCGGTCAACGGACGGTGTCGGTCAACGGATGACGTCGGTCAACGGATGGCGCGGATCGTCCGGGTCGGGCAGGAGAACTCCAGCGAGCCGTCGGTGCCCGCCAGGCTCCGCAACGCGCTCCGGGCCACCTCGGTCGCCTCGGCCCGCCGCTCCTGCGGCACCAGCTCCCACAGCATGCGCGGGGTGACCGTCCAGGTCCAGGCGAGATAGTCGTCGATCGACTCGAAACGGGACTCCGCCGGTACGTGTCGAATCTCGACGTCGGTGAAGCCCGCCGCCAGCACCGCTGCGGCGGTCGACTCCTCGGAGACCAGCGGTCCGTTGAGGCCGAGGACCAGCCGCCACGGATTGTCCACGCCCGCCGGCAGATAGGCGGACAGCACCTCGGCCAGAATCTCCGCCGATTCCCAGCCGGCGGCGAGTCGGCCGTTCTCCGTGGGGAAGGTCGTCGCGACCAACCGTCCACCGCTGCGCAGCGCCGCCGCGGCAGCGGCCAACGCCTGCTGCGGCGCCGGTAGCAGGAACAGGACCATGCCGGTGCTGACGGCGTCGAAGGGCTGGTCAACAGTGAAGCTCTGGGCATCACCGAGCCGCACCTGCGCCCGGTCGGCCAGGCCGCGGGCCGCGAGGTCGGCCCGACAGGCCTCCACCATGCCCGGTGCCTGGTCGATGCCGAGCACGAAGCCCTCGGCACCGACCTGGGCGGCGATGGGAAACAGGCAGGCGCCACGGCCGCAGCCGAGGTCGAGCACCCGCTCACCCGGGTTGAGCTCCAGCCGGTCGGCGACCATCTTGCCCAGTGGGTGGAAGACGACTTTGCCCGCGGAATCGTACTGGTCAGCGGACTTGTCGTAGGCGTCCCGGACCCGGGCGGTGAGGTCGCTCTCCTCGGTCATGACTTTCTCCTTGTCACTGGCGGTGGCTACGGGCGATGGGGGATGGCATCGTCCTCATCCGCGCGGGCCGAGGCCATCGGTCGCACCACCGTGCCGAGACGGAGCTCCGCGCAGTGCGGCTGGTCGTCGGGTCGCCACCACAGCTGCTCCGGCGTGGGCAGCATCTCGGAGACCACGACGTCGGCCGAGGTGAGACGGGCGAGGTCGAGCACCGCCATCGGGTCGGCGAAGTCGACATACAAGGGCTTCGGTTCGGCGGGATGCCGGACATAGACGTGGCGTGGCAGGCGGTGCTGCGCCCGGACGCGGTGGAGCGCCAGCCACTGCCCGTACGCGTCGTCGGCGCGTTCTGGGAGCCGTACCCGCCACCGGGCGCGTTGCAGCACGACGCCGGCGACGACGATGCGCGGCGTGTAGGTGCCGAGGTCGATCGAGACCGGGCCGAGCGCCGGGCGGGAGAGTGCCCGGTGCAGGGTGGAGGAGAGATCTCCGGGCCACAGCAGCCGCCGTTCGCCATTGATCAGGACGGCGTCTGCCGTGGCAGGGACGTGTGCCTCGGCGATCGGCACCACCTCGGCACGGTCCTTACTGGACAGACCGCTGAGTTCGATCGCCACCCCCGGTAGCTCCGGGGTGACGTGGGCGCTGCGGCGGCGGGAGACGATCGTCGCGGCCGTCTGCGGCGAAACCGCCTGTTCGACCCGGGCCACGAAGTCCGCCCAGAGCCCGTCCGGATCGCTGTGCAGGGGTCGCTCCAGCCCGCCGAAGATGGAGCTGCAGTCGTCGTGCAGCTCCGAGAGCACCCAGGTGGCGGTGGCGGGGTCCGGGCCGGCGACCATCAGGTCGGGGCTGGGCAGGCAGGCGTCATCCGGGTCGAGGGAGACCAGCTCCCACAACGGGGCGAGGGCCTCGGCGAGTTCGTGTGGGTCGAGCTCGACGACCGGTGGACGGTCGGCGACCACCGTCAGGTCGCCGACGGCCTTCGTGGTCAGCTCGTGCAGGATGGCATCCAGCTGGTCCCGCCGATCGGTACGGGCGGGAATCTCCCGGACGGCGAGGGCCGCGAGCGGGGCCGACGTGCCCCGCAGCGCGGTACACAGCGCGTCCCGGGCGTCCTCCCGGGCGAGCAGGGCGGCCAGGAAGGTCAGCGGGAAGACGGCCTCGGTGACCTGACGGATCCGGTCAACGATGGGCGCGCCGAGGCTGACCTGCTCACTCAGCGGACTGGACCGGTCCTCGTGGAACAGTTCCCGGTCGGCGTAGTGCTGTCCACTGTTGCGGGAGGCATCCCCACCGGCCCGGGCGCTGGCCTGCTGCGCCGCGGCGAGCTGCGGGGCGCGGTCCGGCCACCCGGCCTGGGCGTATCTGTCCCGACAGTCGGCGAGCTCGACAACCGTGGGGGTGGGGTGCTCGCCGGCGAGCCGGGTCAACGCATGGAGCTCGGTGGCCGGAAGACGCCAGGGCGAGACGGTCAGCGCCGGCCCCAGCGCCCGTACCAGCCGCGCCAGGCGTTCGTCGGACTGGTCCGTGGTCCCGGTGGCGGCCAGTAGGTCGGCCAGGTGGGATCCGGGGCTGGCCGTTGCCGCCTGCCACAGCGCCAGCGCGGCGGCGGCGACGGTGAAGCGGCGGCCGTCCACGACCCGTTCCAGCACGTGCTCCGGGCCGGGCTGGCGGAACAGGGGACTGGGCCAGGCGCGCTGGGTCCGCAGCGGAGTGTCGCCGGCGGCCTGCTCGCGGAGCTGCTCGACCAGCCAGGCGCTGGCCTCCACCACGACGCGCTCGGGCCCGGGTGTCCCAATCCGAATCGGCTGGTCCTGTTCCGGACGAAGCTTGCTGAACAGCACCGGGCCGAAGAACGAGACCGTCTCGCACTTGGTGGCGAAGCGGCGAAGGTAGCGATGCAGGGTGTCGAGCCGGCGGCGCAGCGCCCGCGGTAGGTCACCACCCGCCGCCGAGCTGTCCCAGCCGGAGTGCTCCAGCGGCGGCGTCCGCAGCGCGGAGTGGAAGAAGCCCGGATTCGACACGAACACGGCGTGCCGGAAGGCATCGGAGCTGGCGGTCTTCGCGGTGCCCAGCCGAGCCTGGCGCAGCGCGGCGTCGAACTCCGCGCGGACGGTCGCCAGGTGTTCGGCGTGGGTGTCGACCAGGGTGTTCCACCGCGAAGCCCACTGCGGCATTCCCGTGGCCGCCAGGATCTCGACGCCCCGCTCGTCCAGCCGCGCCCCGGCCGCTATCCGCCGCCGACAGCTCTGCAACGCGCGCAGGGACCGCTGGCGGGGCTCGAGCTCCCGGACGGCCTCGCGCGCGGCGGGCCAGTGTTCGTGCATGAAGTGGAGCCGGGCCGCCTCGACCTCCTGCTCTGCGGCGAACACCCGGTCGCCCGCGGCGATGAGGGTCGCGGTGGCGAGCCCCGCCACCAGCTGGACCGGAAAGCCGGTGCTGCGGAGCAGCGCCGACGGTACGGCCTCGACGGCCAGCTCTCCTCGCCCGGCTGGCACCGTCCAGGTCAGTGCTGCCATCTCGAGCCTCCTGACTGGTCTCGCTTTCGGTTGCCGGCTCGGGTAGGAACGAAGGGAGCCGGGTACGTCACCGCGGCCCGGCCGGTGCGACGGGAGGGAACATGCCGCGGATGAGGCTCAGCCCCGAGATCCGACGTCGGTGTTCGGACGCTGTTGACCAAGCCGAGGATCGTCTGCTCGCTCTGTCGCGCAGCTTGCACGCGGAGCCGGAGACGGCGTTCCGGGAGCATCGCAGCGCGGCCAAGGTGAGCGGTCTGCTGCGCGACGAGGGCTTCGCGGTGGACATCGGGGTCGGTGGCCTCGAGACCGCCTTCACCGCCCGCTACGGCGACGGTCCGCTGGTGGTCGGGCTGTGCGCCGAGTACGACGCGCTGCCAGAGCTCGGCCACGCCTGCGGACACAACATCATCGCCGCCTCCTCGGTCGGCGCGGCCCTGGCGTTGCGTGCGGTCGCGGCGGAGCTCGACCTCACGGTCGTCGTGGTCGGCACGCCCGCCGAGGAGGACGGGGGCGGCAAGATCACTTTGCTGGAGGCCGGCGTCTTCGACGAGGTCTCGATGGCCATGCTGGTCCACCCCGCGCCCGAGGACAACTGCGCACCTCGTCCGTTGGCGCTGGTCGAGTTGGAGGTCACCTACACCGGGCGGGAGTCCCACTCCGCGCTCGCACCGCAGCTGGGCGTCAACGCCGCGGACGCGTTGACCATCGCCGAGGTCGCCGTGGGGGTCGGGCGTCAGCACCTCGAGCCGCGCCAACAGGTGCACGGCATCGTCACCCACGGCGGTGATGTGCCGAACGTGGTCCCGGCGCACACCCGTGCCCGCTACAACCTGCGGGCGGCCGACATGGAGTCCCTGAGCCGGCTGGAGTCGCGGATCCGGGCCTGCTTCGCCGCGGGCGCCGTCGGCAGCGGCTGCACCCACGAGGTCAGCGCCACCCCCGCCTACGCGGAACTGGTGCACGACCCTTTCCTGTCCGAGGCCTACCGGTCGGCGGCGACCGAGCTGGGCCGCCCGCTGGTCTCCCCCGAGCAGGAGCGGGAGATGCCCACTGGCAGCACCGACATGGGCAACGTGAGTCGCGCCCTGCCCAGCCTGCACCCGAGCATCGGCATCGACAACGGCGACGCCGTGAACCACCAGCCCGAGTTCGCCGCGGCCTGTGTGGCCCCCGGTGCTGATCGGGCACTGCTGCAGGGTGCCGTCGCGCTTGCCTGGACCGCCGCCCAGGCCGCCCAGGACCCCTCGGCCCGGCAGCGACTGCTGGACCTGCACCGGGCGCGTGGCATGTCGACGGCGAGCCCACGGTAGCGGCGGGCACCCACGAGCGGATCGACTTCGGCTCATGGCAGTCGCACCACCGTGTCGCCCGCGTCGGTTTCGACCCGCACTGTGGTGATCTCGGGGCCCGCGTCGTTGTGGACCGCTACCGCGAGCCCCGCCAGGCCGGGCCACCGTGGCGCCCACTCCCGCTCCCGCGCCGGGCCCGTCACCAGACCCGCGAGCGCGGTCGGCCGCACCCGGTGCCCGGCTGCCCGCAGGTCACCCGCCACCCGATCCGCCCGATCCGCGGGATTGCCGTAGCTCAGGAAGAACGGCAGCACCCGGCTGCGCCAGGACAGGTCGAACGCGGCCTCCGCCCACGGCACCCGCTGGCCGTCAGCGCGTACCGACTCGCCCCGCAGCAGGCCGGGGTCGGTGCCGGTGACCTGTTCCACCCGCTGCGCGGTGGCGGCGATGTCGTCGGTGAGCACCGCCCAGTTGAGGAAGGTCGGCCCGTCTGCGGTCCGCTCCAGGAAGGCCCGGCCGAAGTCAGTGCCGCCCAACTCCCCCTCGTTGTCGGTGACGAGAAGCTCCAGATACTGGACGTCGGGGGTGTCGAACGGCACGACCCAGCTCGCGGTGCCGTCCGGGTTGGGGCTGCCGTCGGTGACACCGAAGCCGTACCGCTCCCACAGCAACTCCCTAAGCGGGGTGATCGTGCGGGCGCCGAGAATCACGTGGTCGATGCGCATCACGCGGTGCCTCCCTGTGCGTGCGTCGGGCACATGCGGTACGGCAGCGCGTCCCAGTCGGCGTCGAGCAGCCCGGCCGCCATCCCCTTCGCGGTGGTACGGGCCGAGAGCAGCCCGTGGCCGGCGTGTCCGGCCGAGATGAAGATTCGGTCCTGACCCGGCAGTGCCCCGGCCAACGGTCGGCCTGTGTCGGATACCGGCCGCAGCCCCGCCCGCAGCTCCAGTGGGACGGAGGCGGCGAGGCTGGGCATGGCGGCGGTGGCGAACCGCAGCAGCGCTCCGACGCCCTGGGCGGTGACGTGGTCGGCGAAACCGGCATCCTCCTCGGTTGCGCCAACGAGGATGTCGTCGCCAACCCCCGGGGCGAGGTAGTAGGCGGAGGAGAGGATGCTGGTCAGCTTCTCGTCGGTGCGCAGCACCACCATCTGACCCCGTTGCGGCCGGATCCCGGTGGACTCGGCCAGCCCGGTGCCGGAGCTCCACGCGCCAGCGGCGATCACCACCCGGTCGGCGTGCAGTGTCTCCTGGTCCGTGCGAATCACCACCCGGTGCCCGTCCTCGCGCACCGCGCGTACCCGGCACTCCTGTCGCCAGCTGACCCCCTGCTCTCGGCAGCGGCCGCGGACCGCGGCCAGATACCGCCGTCCGTCGATCATGAGCCCGCCCTCGGCGTGCAGGTAGTGTCGGCTGGCGGGGAGCTTCAGGCTGGTCGCGACAGCGGCGAGGTCGTCGCCGCTGACCCGCGCCCCGGCCCCCGCCTCCGTCAGGAGGTGGCCGTAGGTTTCGATGTCCTGCTCGCGCAGGGCGCGCAGAATCGGCCGTACCATGCTGAAGGTGCCGAACTCCGGCTCCAGGCGGGCCACGTCAGCGTCCAGGTCCAGCTTCGCGCTTCGCAGCCAGGAGTAGAACTCGTGGTCGTCCAGGTAGCGGAGGGAGGGCACCGCCACCCCGGCCGCGCGATGGGTCGCGTGTCCGGGCTCGGCGCCGGCATCCAGCACCAGGACCGAGGCACCCTGGCTGCTCAACTCCTCCGCCAGGCACGCACCGACTATTCCGCCGCCGACGATGGCGAAGTCAGGAGTTGACGGTAACGACTGCATGTCCGGCACCTTCCAGTTCGGCTGCGCTGGCGAGTACCAGCGAGCGGGTGGTCACGTCGCTGTCGCCGTAGACAGCCGTTCGGGGGCCCGTCAGACCGTGGGCATGACGGAGTAGGTGGATGGGCTTGCCGTGCAGCACGACCACGAAGCTCTCCTCGGGGCGGTCCACCGGCCGGGCCACACAGTGGACCCGGATCGTGCCGTCGCCGTGGTAGCGCTGAAGCCCTTCGACACACCACTGCAGCTCGATGGCGTCCGGCGGTGTTATCGCAGCGGGTCCGTCGAGTTCGAGCCGGACGATCGGGGGCGGGCCGCAGGCGGCGGTGTCGTGATCCCAGACCGCCCGGCCCGGCGGCACACCGTCGCGCCACTGCCCGGGGGGACAGATCCGGCCGGCGTCCACCAGCGTGCTGGCCTTGGCCGGGTCACCGAGGTCGTCCCGGTCGTACCCGGACGGCACCACGGGGAGATCTCGGATGGTCAGCGCGGGTAGCACCCGGCGCCCGGCGAGTTGCGCCGCGGTCTGCCGGCCCTTGCGCGAGGAGAGGGAGAACGCTGCCCCGGCCACGAGCACGGCCGCGGGCGCGGGGCGCAGGATGAGCGGGCGACCCCGCCAGTCCGCTGGCGGTGCGGCGGCGGGTGGGTGCGCCAGCAGCGCCAGGTCCTGCCCCGCGACGGCCGAGACCAACTCCAGCGGTGTGCCGGGACCGGCGGTGCCGAGCACAACCGGCCCGCCCGCGGTCTCGATCCGGACCAGCAGGTCGCTGCGGCCCGGCACCGGCAGGTCGGCATCGGTTCGCCACTCGTGGATCGTGGCGACGGCGCTCTGTAGCCCGTCGAGGGCGCCACCGATCCGGGCGGTGGCGTCGGTGAGCAGCAGCGCTACGTTCTTGGCTGCCGCATCGGCGGCGGATCCGCCCACCCGCTCCGAGCAGAGCACCCGTCCGGAGGTGTCCCGGCGAAGCTGCACGAGGTCCAGCGACACGGTCAGCCGGGGGCCGGCGGAGGTGGGGGTGAGCAGCCCGGAGGCGCGCAGCCGAAGCTCAGGCATGACGCACCGCCCGGATCCCGACCGATCCTGCGGGCAGCCGGAGGCCCGCGTTGGCGAAGGACACCAGGACCGGATACTGGCCCAGCTTGCCGCAGCCACCGGTGGCCCGGAGGTACCCCTCTACCTGGTGTGCGTAGGGCCGTAGGCGTGCCAGCGCCCGCGCGCCGTCGCCGACGATGCGGAGGGGGCCGAGCCGGGCGGTGGTGCCGTCGGCCCGGTGCAGTACGGAGATCGGCGCGTGGAAGACGAACGCACCCGAGGCGATGTTCATCATCTCCAGCCGCAGCCCGCGGGGAGCGATCCAGTCTCCGGCCGGCTCCTCGACCTCGACCCCGGGCTCCAGTACCGCCGCGGTGTGCGTCATACGTGGGATCGCGGGGTGTCGGTAGTTCTGTCGGCGTCCGTGGCCGGTTCTGGTGGTGTTCAGGCGCTGGGCCAGGGCCAGATCGTTCATCGGCCGACCGACCACGCCCCGGTCGATCAGGCGGGTGGTGACCGAGTCGGCTCCCTCGTCGTCGAAGGCGCTCCGATAGCCGCCGGCGGCGAGGTGGCCGCCGTCGAGGAGGGACAGCCAGGGTGGGGCAACCCGTTGCCCGAGCTGTTGGCCCAGGTAGCTGGTGCCGGAGGCGACGACGTCGGCCTCCATTGGGTGTCCGACGAGCTCGTGGAAGAACGCCCCGGCGAACCCCGGCAGCAGGACGAGGTCGGCGTTCGCGGGTAGCTCCTCGGCCAGCGGCAGACCGAGCCGGCCGCGCATCTCGGTGGCCGTCTGCCTCGCCGCCCGCGCCAGCGTGCCGGGATCGTCGATCGGATTCCACCGGACAGACTGCGTGTGCCGGGTGCCGTCGTCGCTGGTCAGGGTGAGCAGCAGCGTCGCGACGAAGCGGTGGGTGGAGCGGACCTGGTCCGGGTCTCCGGCCGCGACGTGCTGCTCCGCGACGCCGAGAACGAGCTCGGCGCCGGTCTCGGCGGCGATTGTGGTAAGCAGGGCGCGGTGCTGCGCCGTCACCTCGAACACCGGTCGGCCCTGGACCTCGCGCAGGACATCGGCGGCCGGCGCGGTCGGCCCGGCGCAACCGGTCCCGAGCAGCGCGTCGCCGTCGGTGAACCGGTGTTCGGTGCAGCCGTCCCCGAGGTGCCGCTCCACACTCATCCCGCGGACGGCCGAGCGTTGGCTCGGGAACGAGCCGTCCGGTCGTACGTCGACCCGCAACCGTAGGGAGTGTTCGCTGAACCAGACCGTCGGCGTCATGCCTGCCCACCTTCGCCGACGACCTGCATCCGCAGCTCGCTGGTGTAGCGCCGCCCCTCGGCGTCGCGGAGCCACAGCCCCTCCGGTCCCGGTGCCATCCGCTCCACGTCGATCTCGTCGCAACCCCGGGTGATGTGGTTGACCAGGTCGGCTGCGAGTGGGGAAGCGAGATCGATCAGGTATGGCTTGCGTTCGTGGGCGCTGCGGCCAAAGAGGAACCGGACGTTGGTGTCGCGGGCCAGCCGACGTAGCCCGAGGAACCGGGTGTGCGGCTCCGCCGCCGCCAACGTCTGGGTCGGTACCCGCCAGCGGGCGCGTTGCAGGGTCACCGCCCCCAGTACGACCTCGGGCAGTGCGCCGCCGGTGGCGGTACGGAAGGTGGGGTGCAGGACCTGCGGGTGCGACAGCGCGGCGATCGGCGCGTACTTGACGAAGTCGCTGAGCGGAACGTACGCGGTGACGTTGCGACCGTCTGGATCCCGGAGGGTGACCGCGTCGGAGGTGATTGAGACCCGGAGGTCTTCGGGTTTGAGCAGGTCCGCTCGGCCCTCGTCGGTCCAGGAGAGCGGACGCATCGCGACCTCCCGGCCGGGGAACCGGTAGTAGCCCTTGTTCCGGCGACCGAGGTCGAGGCCGACCAGGTCGTCGGCCCGCCGGGCGACCCATTCGGCGGCGGCTGCGCCGAACCGTCGCGGATCCGGATGCATGGTGGCGAGCCAGCTGTCGACCAGCAGGTGGTGGTGGGCGCGGGACAGCACCAACGGTGCCTCGTCCAGCCCCGCCACGTCCGCCGCCGCAGGGCAGAGGTCGATGACGGCGTACCGCTCGCCGGCGAGGGCGTTGGCCTGACCGATGAGCTGGGCCAGCTCGGACCGCCAGTCCTCACCCGGGTAGCTGGGCGCGTAGGTCGCCTGGTAGGTGCTGGTGGAGTCGGATTGATCCGCGGCGGCCCGGGTCGCGTACTCGAGGAGGTTCAGTTCGATGTCCTGGCCGTTGCCGGTGAAGCTTTCGCGGACGGCCTCGGCCGCCGCGGCCTGGGTGGCTTGACCGTGCGTGACGCAGGCCTCCAGGAGCGGGGTGAGCTGCTCCTCCCAGCGCCGAATCAGATCGGCCCCGATGGTGAGGGCGAAGGGGGAGGCGCACTCCTCGAAGAAGACCGCCCGGTCGGCGTAGGCGGCACCCGCACCTCGGCGGGCCGGCCTGCCGGTGATCTCGGTGAACCGGGTCTCCAGCGCCGCGACCGTGGTGACCTTGCTTTCCAGCGGCTGTTGGACCAGCTCCGCGAGGAGCGCGGCGAGATCGTCGAGGCGGGCGAGCCATTGGGCTCGGGCGGGTGTGGCCGGTAGCGCGGCGAGTTGTTCGCGCAGGGTCGTGAGGGGATCCAGGTCGTAGTCGCCGCCGCCGAGTCCGATCGTGAGGTGCTCGGTCGCCACCAGCTTCATCAGCGTCCGTACCACCTCGACGGCGGGGCGGCCCGAACGGTGGATCAGCTGCCGCACGGTCGTGCCGCCCGGGAGCACCTGGGCCAGGATCGGCTCACCCGGGTCGGTGCCGCGGCCGGTGCGGTGGAATCGGAGGTGCGGCAGGATCGCGGAGTCCCGGGCGATGGCCAACGCCAGGGCCCGCGCCGCCCAGTGGGACAGAAACACCCGGCGCGTACGGGGAACGTCTCGGCGGAGCTGGGCGTCGCCTCCGGGGCTCACCGCGCCGTAGGCCATTGGGCCGAAGAAGCTGACCGTTTCGTTCTTGGCGCAGAACCGTTGCACGTAGGTGTACATCTGTCGGCGTACCCGCCGCCAGCGTGAGTTCAGTGCGCCCTGGTACGCCAAGAACGGTTGCAGCATGTTGCGGTAGGCGTCCGGGTTGGACAGGAAGACCGCCTCGGATACCTGGGACGTTGCCAGCAGCTCCCGGAGTTCTTTGCCGACCTGCTCGTCCGCTGCCTGGTAGGCGCGGACGTACTGGGCCAGTGCCTCCCCCCAGGCATCGACCGCCGCCCGCCAGTCCGGCCCGGCAGCCCGGGGCAGCTGAGCGACTCGGCCGTGCAGCACGTCTGCCCGGATCCCGGCGGCTCGATCGCCGGCGAAGTGCGTCGAGACGCCGGCCAGGAGGACCTCCTCCCGCCGGACCACCTCGTCGGCCAACTCCAACAGGTCGCCGGAGGCGCCCAGCTCCTCCAGCCAGTCGAACGGCATTCCCGCGTGGCGCACGATGAACTCGCGGCCAATGCGCCAGTTTCTTGTCATTGTGGACTCCGGATTGCCCCGGCCCGGACCAGCTGACCGGACAGTTTTGTACGGACCGTGTCACTGAGGTGCTGCCATACGGCAGCGTCGCCGCTCGCCAACCGCCGTACGACCGGCGTCAGTCTCGGGTGCAGCCGAAAGGCGCTACCCGTGCGCAGGTTCACCACGAAGGATCCGGGTCCGCGCCCATCTGGCCCGGCCCCGCTGGCCTCGACGACCGCGGCGGAGGGTTCCCATGTGGTGGGGGGCTGGATTCCGGGCGCGAGCGCGCAGCAGGCGAGCCGACCGGGATACAGCTCGGTTTCGGCGCCGAACTCGGCGGTCAGGGTGCTGGTGATGCGCTGCCGGTCGGTGTCGTCGAGCGACCCCGGCCCGTGAAAGCGATCCCAGCGCGGGAGATCGTGCCGCGGCGAGTCCTGCCGGGTCAGCGGCACCCCACCCCACGTCGTCGATCTGCGCGGACCGTTCCGGCTGGTCAGCCGGAACGGGCTCAGACCCGCCAACCGGGGTCCGGGCCCGGAGTGCAGCCGCCGGGCGGCGGTCGTGGTCGCGTCGGCGTCCAGCCCGGGAGCGCCGACCAGTAGCTCTACGGCCAGCCGGTCGTCGCCGACGAACCGGCGTACCGTCTCCAGGTCGGTATCGATGCCACTCACCCCCGTCACCGCCGACCAGGCGGAGAAACGGGCCACGGTCAGCGCCACCCCGCGGCAGTCCCGCCAGGCCCGGGCCGGCAGCAGCACGGCCTGCTCGGGGGCGAGCCAACCCGCCCAGGCCTGCCCGGGGTGCCACTGGTGGGCGTCGCGTACCCAGCGGATGTCTTCGCCCACCGGGGCCCACTCTCGCCGTAGGCGCCAGGACGGCGTCCAGTCCTCGAACTCGGCGCCGGCGAACGGTGCGAGCGCACGCAGTGCCTTCCGGTGCGCGGCGGCGAATCGCCCGCAGAGGGTGACTCGGTGCGGACCCAGTGCCACCGCCAACGCGGCGGCGGCTGGAAGCTGCTGGTCGGTTTCGACCAGCAGGTGCACCCGAGCCCCCGGTGCCCAGGCTCGGGCCCGGTCGGCCTCCGGTGCGAACAGGGCGGTCCGGGCCGCGGCGGACACCACGTCGGCGCCCGACTCGGTGGTTCCGTTGACCAGTTCGACATCGTCTACGGCCAGACGGATCGTCGGGTCTGCTTCGGCGGTCAGTCGCAGGGCCAGACCCGTGGCCCGGAGCCGGCCCCAGTCGTCGCGCCCGCGGCCCAGGATCGTCGCGGCGGCGGCGGCGAAGAGCGCCTTGGTGGCCGCTTCCGCGGCGGCCACTCCGGGTGTTGGCCGTGCCGCGGACTCGACCAACGCGTGTAGGCTCACCGGAGCGCAGAGCCGGTCGAGGAATTCGGCATTGGCGTCGAACAGCTCGTCCCCGGGCCCCAGGACCGGTTCGAGGCTCAGGTCGTACAGGGGAGGCAGGATCACTCGGCGCATCACTGTCCACCACCTCGCAGGTAGACGCAGCGCAACTCCGAGGCGAACCGCAGCTCACCGTCGCGAAGCCAGGCGTCGGTCGGCGCGGGCAGGGCCTCGGTGACGGCGAGGTGGTCGTCGGTGGCCGCCAGCCGCGCCATCCCCTTCAGCAGGTCGGGGCTCGCGGTGTCGACATACACCGGCTTGCGCTCGGCCGGCGACTTGACGAAGAAGCGGTTCGGCAGGGCGCGTTCGGTGACCAGCCGGGCGGCACCGAGCAGCAGGTCCAGGTCCCGCTGGCCGCGGAGCGACGTCTGCACCTCGGCGCTCGGCACCAGCCAACGGCGCCGGGAGAAGACCGCGTTGCCCCAGCGCAGCCGGGGCAGGTACGGCAGCGTCGGTAGGACGGCGCGACGAATGCGGGGCAGTGCGAGCGCGGTGTGCACCGCCGTGTCGAGCTCGCCGTTGTGCAACAGCAGGCTTCGCCCGGGGAAGCTGGCTCCCCGAAGCACCACCTGCTCCCCGTCACTGTCGAGCCAGAGTTCGTCCAGGCCGATCCGGTGCCGGCCGGCCGTCGCGGAGCCACCCAGCTCGAGTACGACGCCGGGGAACTCCAGCGGCGGTAGCCCGGTCGTCCGCCGGGAGATCACGTTGACGGCTATCTGGTCGCCGAGAGCTCGCCGGACGGCGGCGTCGCGCTCGGCCAGCAGCGTCGCCGCATCCGGGTGAAACTGAAGGGCCCACGGGGTGAGTAGCGCCGCGTCGTGGATGTCGCCGAGCACCAACGGAGTCGTACCCGGGTCGTAGTCGGCCAGGTTGGCCGTACCGATCAGGACGTCGATGGAGCACAAAACTGGTGCGGCGGGGGCGGGCACGGTGGGCACGGTGGGCAGCAGGCCGGCGACGTCAAGCTCACTCGCCTCCGGTCCGGCTTCGCCGACGACGCGGGCCAGTTCCGTGCTGAGCTGACCGCCGTACTCGATGGACATGTCCGCGCAGATGCTCAGCGCTCGCAGCAGCGGAGTGCGGCCGGGGCCGAGCCGCCGCGCCACCGCCCGGTTGGTTTGCACCCGGGTCAGCTCCGCCTC
This sequence comes from Salinispora cortesiana, assembly GCF_000484695.1. Lineage (GTDB taxonomy): Bacteria > Actinomycetota > Actinomycetes > Mycobacteriales > Micromonosporaceae > Micromonospora > Micromonospora cortesiana. The sequence goes on from NZ_AXVR01000024.1 coordinate 26,623, forward strand.
ATGTGCGAGCAGGTCGAGTACGGGGGCTGCCGCCGCCCGCAGGTCGTGGGCGAGCTGCCCACGCAGCTCCAGTTGGGCGGTCCCCACCGCGGCCTCGTGGATGATCACCCGGTCGTTGTAGAAGCGGCTGCGGTTGGTCGGCCCACCGGTGGGGAGCAGGGCCTCCACCTCGGCCTGGATGGCCAGCTTGCGCTCCGGCGCGGTCCAGGGATAGCTGTCGAGGAGGTCGAGCACCTTGACCAGCAGCGAGCGGACGGCCGCCGCCCGGCTGGCGGCCTCGGCGCCGGCCTCGTCGATCCGCTCCAGGGTCCAGCGCAACGGGTCCACCGTCGTCGCCGGCGGGCACCAGGAGTGCGTCAGCACCCCCTTGGCCACGGCCGTGCGGAACAGCCCAACCGTACGGGTCACCTCGTCGCCGGCGGCCGTGGCGAGCTCAGCGATTGTGCGGTCGCCGTCCACCGCCCGGATCAACTCGGCCGACGGGTCGTCTCGGCGCGGGGGACGTGCCGTGGTCTTGCGCATGGGGACCAGGTGCGTCACCAACGCGTCATCACCGATGATCATCGTCTGGACGGCGTCGTTGACCCGGGCGGCGCAGTGCGCCTGGCGAACCCGGATCTCCCGGTGGCCCGCCCACGACAGGGTGGTTGGAGCGTCCGAGTCGGCGTCCACCCGGCCGTAGTTGATCGGCCCGAAGAAGCTCATTGTCTCGCTCTTCGCAGCCAGGCGCTGCGCGTACGCGGCGAGCTGGCGGCGGATCCTGCCCCCGGTCGCCCCCCGGACCAGATCCCGGTGGACGGCGGGGGAGGAGCAGACGATGGCATCGTTGATCCGCGGGTCGGTACGGATCTCCGCGAGCGCGGCATTGACCTTCGCCGCGTCCGCTGCGACGGTCGGCTCCAGTTGGTCTCGGGTCCGTGTCACCTGCTCGGCGATATCGTTCCACTCGGCGAGCCAGTCGCGGTCGAAGACGTCCGACGGGGGTAGCGGGCGGACGTTGCGTAGCTTGCTCTGCTGGCCTCGGGTGAGGCGAGCCGAAGCCCGCATCCGTGCGGCCACCTCGGCGGCCCGCCGCTCCAGAGTGGCCAAGTCGCCGAGCAGCGCTGCGGTCTGGAGATAGGTCAGGGACTCGATCAGTTGCCAGGGGAAGCCGGCGCTGCGCAGCACGAGGGTTGGCAACAGTTCCCAGCTGGGATCGGCCGGGCCGGCACTGGTGGGGACGGTCACGACGAAGCCCTTCTCATAGCGATCCGGAACTCGGCGGTCACAGGTTTGTCGCCGTGGCGCAGCCACAAGGCGTCTGGCGCGGGCCGCATCTCGGCCAGCGAGACCTTCCCGTCGCCGGCCAAGGTCAACGCCAGCAGCGCGTCCACGGCCAGCGGATTGTCGAGGTCAACCCCGACCGGCTTGGGTTCGTGCGCCGCTGAGACGAAGCAGAAGCGGGGAAGTCCGTGCCGGGCGCGTAGGGACTGCACCGCGAGGAAGGCCGTTGCGGCGTCCCGGACCTCGGCGACGCCAAGGTCAGCGGCGCTGAACCACCAGCGGGCCCGCTGCACGATGACCTCCCCCACGCGGATTCGGGGCGCGAAGTCACCGAACCGGATCAGGGGCAGGGCCACGCCCGGTGCGGCGAAGGCCCGGAGGTGGACGTGGTCGTCCTCGCCGGCGTAGAGGGTCAGCTCACCGTCGGGTGCGCGCAGCCGCGGCACCCCGTTGACCAGGACAGCGGTCAGGTCGGAGAGCGCCACGGTGCGCTTGCGGTCGTCGGTGGCCACGGAGGTGACCTCGACGAAGCGTCCCGGAAACCAGTCGGCGACCAGGCCCTTGTGCCGCCGTCGACGGATGACCGTGGCGAGCTGGTCGGCGCCGCCCCACGGCTGGAGCCCAGCGGTGAAGTCGGCCAGCATCCGCTCCTGATCGTCGCAGAAGAGCCCCTGCGACCCCCAGGCGAAGACGTAGGGGTGCAGCTCCCCCAGGACCAGCAGGTCGCCGCCGTCCGGCTGCCGTTCCAGCATGAGGTCCGGGCTGACGAACCGGTCCCGGCCCGGGCTGGGCGCCAGTGCCGCCAGAGCGGCGGAGGACAACCGGGCCTCCTGCCCGCGCAGGCCGGCGCGCACCAGCTCGGTGTAGGTCTGGGTGAACTCCCGCACCGGGTCGGAGAGCGCCGTCAGCGCCCCCGACTCAACCGCTGGTAGCACCCGGCGGATCAGCTCGTCATAGGGCAACGAATCGGTCCCCGTCTCGCTGATGACCGTCGCGCACAACCGTGCGGCGACGTGTTGCTGGAGCTCGCCATAGCGGGCCGCGACGTCCAGCACCGGGGTGAGCTGCTCCTCCCACCGCCGGGCGACGTCGCCGCCGACCAGCACCGGAGACTGGTCACCCTTGGCGTCCAGCGACACCACCAATCGGTCGGCGTACATCTGGCCGCCGGCCCGACGGGCCTCGGTCGCCGTCAGCGTCGAGAAACCCGCCTCCACCTCGGCCAGCACGGCCGCCCGGTGGTGGTGGCCGGCAGCGGCCGCGTACCGGTCCGCCAGGGCGGCGAGTTCGCGCAGCCGCGCCGGCCACTCGGTGCCACCGGCGTGCTGCTGCGCGAAGCCCACCAGCCAGTCCAGCGGACGGGCGGTGGTGGACGGCGGCTCGGGCCACAGCCGTACGGCGCCGACCTGCCGAAGCCGATCCAGGATCGCGCGTGCCTCGGTGACCTCCATGCCGGCGAGGTCCGCGAGGTCCCGTACCGAACGGTGGTCGTTGACGTCGCGAACGAGTCTCCAGTGAGTGCCGGAGAGCCGGATCCGGCGCCCGGCACTGGTCTGCACGGTGCCGGTTCCGGCTGCGGCGTCCGCTAGCCGACGGCAGGCCGGCACCCAGGTCACCGGCAGCTGGTCGCGGACGGCGGGATCGGCGCCGAGGTTGCGGGCCAGTTCGCACACGGCCCAGAACGCGGTCTGCGCCTCCGTGGTGTGGACCCCCGACCCGGTCTCGGGGCCCAGCTCGATCCCTTCGACCGCGTGGTCGATCCGTCCGTGCACCAGCGGACCGAAGAAACTTGTCGTCTCGTTCTTCGCGGCCAGGCGCTGGCCGTAGAGGTAGGCGCGGCGGTAGAAGGAGCGGTCCTTGGCCCGGTTCCGGTTCGCACCGTCACCCCGGGTGGCCCACCCCTGCCGCCAGCGCACGACCTCGCCGTAGAACGAGGGCGAGAGCTGAAGCAACGCGTCGCAGACTCGATCGCTGGCCAGCAGCGCGCGCACCCGGCCCGGTCGGCGCAACGCCTCCTGGGCGAGGACAGCGGTCAGCTGTTGGCCCGCCTGTTCCAGCTCGGCCTGCGCCGTGCCGTAGGCCATCGCCGCTGGAACCAGGTCTGGGCCCAGCTGCTCGGGGTTCACCGACAGGCCACGTCCCGCCCGGCTGCGGGCCCGGGACAGTGCCCGAAGCCGCGACCGGTCCGTCTGCCGGTCGGTCCGGGCGACAGCCCGGGCGATGCCCTCGATCAAGTTGGTGCGGCACTGTCCGAACTGTCTCGCCGCCGTGCGGTACTCCGCGGCGCCCGTTCGCGTTGGTTCATCGGCCAGGTCGGTCAACAGCTCGATGCCGAAGCCCGCCCGACGGAGCAGTAGCCGGGGGTAGAGCTGCCAGGGGGTTGGTTGCTCAGTCATCGTCAGTCCTGAAAGTTGATCAGGTCGAAGGGACGGTTGAGCTTCGTGCGGGGCTTCGGCAGGAGCTCGGCCAGCTCCGCGGAGCTGGACACCGCCTTCGCGAGGGCCGTCGCCTCGACCGGACGGGTCAGGCTCAGTGCCGCGTTCGCCACGGTGTCCGGGACGTCGGCGCCGGCCCCACCCGTCATCACCTGTCCGGCCTGGGCGAGGGCGATCCGGTAGGGGTCACCGAGCAGTCGAGCGTCCTGCTCGGCCAGCTCGTACTCCGCGACCGCGGCCTCGCGGTCACCCGCTGTGGCGTGCAGCATGCCCAGCTCGAGGCGGACCTCGGTCTGATGGAAGATGTCGTTGAGTCCAGCGGCGTTGGTGAGGGTCGTGTCGATTTCCTCGATCGCCGTTTCCCGGTCGCCGACCAGCAGCCGCAGCCCGGCGCTGCGATACGAGTGGTGCTTGGCGAAGCCCGCCGTTGCGGAGCCGGTGGCCTGCCGGAACTTGTCCCAGGTCGCCAGGGCCGACGAGTGCTTACCGGCCTTCTCCTGCAACACACTGATGTTGGAGTACAGATTGATGCGCAGGTGGGCGGAGCTGGCATCGTTGAGGCCCGCGAGGCAGGCGAGTGCCTTCTTTTCATGCTCGAACGCCGAGCCGAGTCGTCGCTCGGCGAAGAGGGTCAGCCCGCGCAGGTTGTGCAGCCAACCCCGCTCCCGGCGGACGCTGTCGGCCTCGTTCGGGCGTTCCCGGACGACCTCGAACCCCTGCTCGACCTCGGCCACCGCCTCGCCCAGGCGGTTCTTGCGCTTGGAGAGGGTGAGGGCGGTGTACAGGTGGGACTGGGCGCGGATCTCCGGAGAGAGGTCGTCGTCGTGTTCGCGAATGGCGCGAAAGGCGGTGACGGCCGCGTCCTGGTCCCCGCGGAAGCCGGCCTGGATGCCGACTACCTTGAGGAGGAAGCCGCGGATATCAGCGGTGCTGCGCAGGATTGTGGTTTCGAACTCGATGGCATGGACCAGGCTGTCCTCGCGTTCCGCCTTGGCCAGCAGCTCGGGAAGGGCCGGCGTGGGGACTCCGGGCAGGAGCTCGATCGCCTCGGTGGCGACGACCGCCATCCCTTCCCAGTTCGCGGAGAAGAAGGCCCGCCGGCAGTAGGCCATGGCGGCGGCGACCCGGTCGACGGCGCTGCTGTCCTTGTCGCGTGCCCGCTGGTAGAGCTTGCCCTCTTCGGAGACGGGCACCATCGCGGTGGCCGCACCCGAGGGTAGGTCCAGCACGAGATCGTCGACAGTGATGGGCAGATCCATGCGACGGAGGCAGCGAGCCCGCTCGGCCCGGTAGTCGGCGTGCGGTCCGAGCGGCACGCGGACCGACTCTGGCCGATCCAGCAGCAGTGCCGCGCCGGGGTGGACCCGCGAGTGCTCCACCGCCCGCATCAGCCCGCGCAGGGACGACAGGTCGGTGCCGCCGGCGCCGCTGACGAGCAGTGGACGGCCCAACTCCGCGGTGCCGGCGCAGAGCGCGGCGGCGGCGACCGAGAGGACTCGGTACACCTGCTCGCTTTCCCGGTGCAGCCGCCGCTCGGAGGCGGCGAGTGCGATCTCGCCAAGTGGCAGCGGGTGGTCCTGCGGCTGGTCGTCGGGGGCCAGCTCCGCCCACTCAGCGGCGTGGCGGTTGGGTAGGTCACCAAAGCTGGCACCTGCCGCGCGGAGCGCGGCGATGCATTCGCGCAGCCCGACATAGGAGCTGGCGGGGCCGGTGTTGATATCCACCCGGAGGGCGGCACCGGCGGCCACGGTCACCGGCGCCACTGGATGGCCTCACTCGTTGCGAGGGCGAGCGGTGCGATCTTGTTTTCCACCTCGTCGAGGTCGAAGTCGACGTTGTCCAGGTCGTCGAGCCCCTCCACGTCGGGATCGATCGGCTGGGCGCTGGTCTGCTGGCTGTCGCGGGACGTGGCTGTCGCGGCGTCAACCGGCAGCGGCGGGTTGTCGACGGTGCCGTCGGCTACTTCCGCGGTTGCGACGGAGCGGTCGTTGTCCAACATGTTGTACTCCACTTCGGATCGGGCCGGCAGTCAGGCTGCGATGGCTCGGGCGAGGGCGAACTCGACGACCTGCTCTCCCATCAGGGACAGCTGGGCGGAGATGTGCGAATCGGTGCTGGTGCCGTCGGAGGCGAACGTGACGTTCTCCGTGTTGACCGCGACGCCGAGCGGCGTGGGCCAACCCCGGAGTGCGTGTACCACCGTGCGGAGGCTGGTGAGGGTGGTAGCGGCCTGGGACCCGCGCGCAGTGACCAGACAACCGACGGCCCGACCATGCAGATAGGGGCGAGGCGCGTCGTTCAGGTCCTCGATGTAGTCGAGGGCATTCTTGACCAGGCCGGAGATGCCTCCGTGGTACGCCGGCGTTCCGATCACGATCCCGTCGGCCATGCGTACGGCGTTGACGAGTTGCCGAGCCGCCGCCGTCCGCCGGCTCTCGCCGGGCAGGTACAGCGGTAGCTGTAGCGCGGTGGCACCGAGCAGGTGCGTCCGGGCCCCGGCCTGCTCGGCGGCGGACAACACCGCCCGGACTGCCTGCTCGGTGGAGGAGCCGGGGCGCATGGTGCCGCCGATGCCGACGATGAGGGGGCCGGTGCGGCTTCGGACCCTGCTCGTGCCATGGCTGGTGCTGGTTAGCTGGAGCACGTTCACACCTCTCTTTCGTCCCGCGCGGACTCGAAGCCGCGAGCTGTCCGGTGCGATGGGATGCGTCGTCGATTCATTCGTCGTCCGCTGTGCGGTTCCCCCATAAGAGAGGGCCCAAGGCGGGTCTGATGCATGCGATCCATGTCGCGAACGTGACGTATCAGACCGGAGCGTGACTGTGCGACTACTCACTCCGCTGTGCGGTAGCTGAGGGTTCGCGGGACCAGCCAGGTAGTGATGGCCCACCCGCAGGGCGGGCTGGGGCTCAGCCCGGGGAGCCGACGGCCGGGCAGCAGGGCGGGCTGGTCAGCGTGGCCGGGGCTGGGGGAGGTCGGTCAGCCGGCGCCGAAGCAGACGAACGAGGCGGCGGTGGCGGTGCCGGCGTCCAGGCCAGCACCGAATTCCGCCTGCGCGCCGGCGAGGGCGAGACCCGGTGTATCGCCGGTGGCCAGCCGTCGATGTATCTCCACCATCAGCTCCTGCGCCGCGGAATCCAGCGCCGGCAGGACACTGGCCAGTACCGTCGCCGTTCCCAGCTGGAGCAGCGCGGTCGACAGCCCCATCAGCTCCTCACCCGGGTGCACCGCTGAGAGCCCCACGTCGCAGGCGGAGAGCACCACTGTGCCCGGCGCGCAGGCGAGCCGCTCCAGGTCGTAGACGGTCAGCGGGCCATCGGCGAGGCGTACGTGCGAGAACATGGGGTTGTCGGTGCGGAACCGGCCGTGTGCGGCGAGGTGGGCGAGGGGAGCACCATCCAGCGCCGCGAGCGCTGCCTCAGCGGTTGCGTCGGGGCCGAGGAGCATCTTGACGGGAGCGAGTGTCCCCGCCAGCCGCTGTACCTCTGCTTCGGCGTAGGCGAGGCCGGGGCCGGCGACCAGCACCGGGTTCCGTTGGTGGGGCGGAGCGGTCGTGGTGGGGTGGGCGGCCTGGCGGCGGGCCGACGCGGTGAGCCACTCCGATGCTGACGGCACCACTGTGACCGGTCGCCCGGCGCAGGTCGGTAGCAGCGCCCAGGGCATGGCGTGCAGTGCGCCGACCGGCACCAGGACCAGCCCGCCGGCGCCGAGCCACGGCTGGATCGCGCCGAAGATCAAGTTGTCCAGCTGGTGCACCGCGAATCGGGCCGCGGTCGCTGCCGCCGCCCGGGAGTCATCGGTGCCACGGCTGGTCAGGATGCGTCGCAGCGCAAACCGCAGTGCCTGGAGCTCGTCGGTGACGGTGGCGAGCGCACCCAGCGCCCGGGTGTGAAACCGGCCGCCGTGTACCACGACGATGTGTAGCGTGCCGTCAATGTCGATCAGCTCGACCAGCGTCTGGTCGGCCAGCTCGACCGCGATTCGGTCCAGCGATATTCCGTTCGCCGTACCAGACTCGGTGCCGCTGGCCTGCCAGCTACGGGTCCGGATCCGTTCCTCGATCATCCGCTGTCGACGCAGCAGGGTCGATCCCAACGTGGCACTCGTCTGGTTGGCTTCGTCGACGGTGCGGCGCAGCTCGGCCAGGTCGGCGGCGAGCCCGGCTTCGTCCGGTGGGCGGGCGGGGGGTAGCCGCAGCGCGGCGGCCCGCCACCGCTCACTCCAGCGCAGGACCGCCCGAGCCTGGCCGCCCCGAACCGCGAGTCGAAGGCCGGTGCTGGCCAGTTCCAGGGCGTATGCCCCGGCCAACACTCGCAGCTCTGTGGCGCCGAGGGCTGCCTGGTAGCGGTCCAGCAGTGCCATTCCCGCGTTGAGCGCCCGGCGCGCCCCGGCGGTGTCGCCGGTGGCGATTCGGCGGAGTGCCTCGGCATGCCAGGCGCGAGCCCGGAGCTGAGCCGGCCCGCGACGACTGGCGGCGCGGATGGCGCTCAACTCCCCGGCGATGGCTGCGGCCTTCGCTCGTTGCCCGGTGCGAAGCGCCCGATCAAGGGCGACTCGGGCGGCGTAGAGGCGGGCGTCGAGTGCGGGTATCGGCCAGCTACTCGCCGTCAGCGCAGTGGCAACGGAGCGGGCCTGCCGCAGGTGCGCCGGCTCGTCCGGCGAGCTGGCCCGCAGCTTGACGTATCGGGAGAGCGCCGCCCAGGCCGGTCGGTTCTGTCGACTGAACAGGCGGTACGCGGCCTGGGCCTGCTTCGAGGCGGTCGGTAGGTCGGCCTCGGCCAACGCGACCTCGGCCAGCATCAGCCGGGCCTGCGCCTCGTAGAGCCCCATTCGGCTCGCCCGGGCCGCGTCCAGGGCGGCCTCGGCCGCCGCGCGAGCCTCCGGCAGTAGCCGGGCTCCCAGGAGTACCTCGCCTCGATCCATCAGTGCGATCGCCGGGCGGGTGGTCTGGGCGAAGTACTGGTCGGCCAGGTCGTACCAGCGCAGCGCGCCAGGAATGTCACCCGCGCGGGACAGTACGAAGCCGAGATTGTGGCGGACCTGGGCGAGAGCCAGCTCCTGGTCGAGCTCCGCGTAGCCCTGCTCCGCGGCCCGCAGGTCAGCCTCGGCCTGGCGCAGGCTACACCGGTAGGCGTGCAGCACCCCTCTGTTGGTGAGCGCACGGGACTGCCACAGCCGGTCCCCGCTTCGTCGGAACGCGGCCAGCGCGTCGGTGTAGCCGGCCATCGCCTCGTCGAAGCGGCCGAGGCGGTCGAGGATCAGCGCCCGCTGCATCTGTAGGCGTGCGGCGGGCAGCCCGCGAAGCATCGGTGACGCGGCGTCGATCTCTCGCAGCGCCTGTTGCGGTTGGCCGGCCTCGGCCAGGACCAGCGCCAGGCTCATCCGGGCTTCGGCGGCGCGGACCGGGAGTTGGGCGGCCTCGGCCACGCGGCGTGCCCGGCGCAGGTGGCGGAGCCCGTGATCTGCGTTGTGTTGCTCCCGCGCGGCGAGACCGAGTGCCCGCAGCGCCACTGTCTCTTGGTCGGGATCCGCACCCGCACGGGCAACGGCGAGCGCGGCATCGGCCAGCTCGGCGGCGCGAGCCGGGTCGGCGGTGACGAGGCGAAGCGCCCTGCCTGCTGGACTGTCATCCATCTGGTCAGCGCTGCCCATCACCTAAGGAGTCTGGCACAGCGGTGAACGACCGAAAAGCCGTGCGGCGAAGCTTCCGTTTCGTCCACTGTGGTGATCCCCAGCTCGGATGGGTATCAGTCAAGTTCCTGACTCAACTCGCTGTCCACAATTTGTATCAGCGAGCGGTGCACCACTCTCTCCTGTGCGAACACCCGCCTGTCGGTCCCTGACAGGCGGGTGTGATCGAAGCCCCTACCGAAGGAGAGATGGATGCCTCCGTCCTCGGAACGCGTCAACCGATACGCCGCCCGCCGTCGGGCGCGGCTGGAGCGCCTTCCAAAGCTCGCGCACACCGCTGTCGGCGGTAGCGCCCGGGCATGGTTCGTCGCCGACGAGTTGTTGGTCGTTGACGACAACCGCCGGGCGGCCGAACGCTATCTCGGCCGTGCGCGGGCCGCGCAGCCTGGCTCCGGCGACGAGGAGCTGCTGCCGGGCCTACGTCGCTACCGGGCACCGGGGCTGGACGTGCCGGCTGCGGTCCGCGAGCTGCGCTCGGGTCGGCCGAGCGGCAACCAGGTGGTCAGCCCCAACCACGTCTTCCTGTCCAGTCCGTTCAACCATGGCGGTCCGTTCGGTCCGCCGGCGCCCGTGGCCGCATCAACATTGAAGATGCCGGCCGAAACCGATCGAGTCGCGGTATCCATCGTTGATACCGGCTTCTGGACCGAGACCCCGCTTCCGGCCGGCTACCTTGCCGCGGACGGCGTGGAGGTGGAGACGGAAACCGATGTCGATGAGGATGGGCTGCTCGACGGCGATGTGGGGCACGCCAACTTCATCGGTGGTGTGATCGCGCATCACACCGACCGGGCAGTGTTACGGGTGATTCGAACACTGGACACCTTTGGTGTCTGCACGGAGGACGAGCTGATCGCCTCCCTTGGCCGGCTACACCCGGACACCAAGGTGATCAACCTTTCCCTCGGTGGTTTCACCGCCGACGGATCCGCACCGCTCGGCGTACGCGCCGCGTTGGAACAGGCCCTGTCCGGGATCGACCGGGTGGTGGTCGCCGCCGCCGGCAACGACGGCAACCGCAGCGACCCGTTCTGGCCCGCAGCGTTCGCCGGTGCCGGTGAGTCGTGGAGTGAGCAGGTCCTGGCGGTCGCCGCGCACGACGGCAGCAGCCTCTGCTCCTGGAGCAACGCCGGACCGTGGGTCAGCGTCGTCGCGCCGGGCGCGGACGTTCGAAGCACCTACATCGACCACGCGCTGTTCCCGGAGGGGTGGGCACAATGGAGCGGAACCTCCTTCGCCGCGCCGCGAGTGGCTGCCGAACTCTCCGCGCGGATCGACTCGGAGGTCGGCGCGGTGGCCGCTGCCAACCAGCTAATGGCCGACCTGAGGACGGCCAACCAGCGGTTTGGAGGCCACCTCGGGCTGATCTGATGCGTTCAGGTAGCGCTGTACGATGCTTGTCTATGAGCGACGACGACGCAGGTCGGCTGGTGCGTGCTGCTGCCAATGGTGATCAGGCGGCGTGGGAGGCACTGGTCGACCGGTACGCGCGGCTGGTGTACACGGTGGCGCGGGGATTCCGGCTCGACGATGCTGACGTCGCGGATGTTAGCCAGGCGACCTGGTTGCGGCTCGTGGAGAATCTAGACAAGCTACGTGATCCTGGATCGGTGGGGGCGTGGCTTGCCACCACCGCGCGTCGGGAGGCCCTTGCCTTGCTGCGCAACCGGTGGGAGGTGCCGCTACCGGAGTTCACGAGGTCAGAGCTTATGGACGAGTCGCAGCCGGAGCCCTGGCAGCGGCTGGTCGCTGAGGAAACTGATGCGGAGCTGTGGCATGCGTACCGTCAGTTGCCGATACGCTGTCAGGAGCTACTGCGGTTGCTGGTGTTCGAGCCGGTGGGCAGCTATGCGATCGCTGCTGCGGCGCTCTCGGTGCCCATCGGCAGTCTTGGCCCTTCTCGCGCCCGGTGTCTGGCGACGCTTCGGTCACTGCTGAATCAACCAGCACCGCAGCGACGTACCTAGGGAGCGTGCGTGCGCATGAGTGACGACCGATTAACCACATCAGATGAGGAACTGCTTGTCCGACTGGGGAGCCTGCTGGCTGAGGTCGATTCGGTTCCGGAGTCGGTACGCGCCGCCGCGGTCGCCAGCTACAGCTGGCGCTCGCCCGATTCCGAGCTTGCCCAGTTGGTGGAGAGCATGTCCGGGGCGCCCGAGGTTCGCGGCGACGAGGCGCGGCTGCTGACCTTTCGCGCAGAGTCGATCACTATCGAGGTGGAGGTCATCCCCGTTCGTGATCGGCTCCGGATCGTCGGTCAGCTGGTGCCGCCGCAGCCGGCTCGGGTTCAGGTAGAGCAGCCGGGTTCCGAGTCGACCGTCGGCACCGAGGCGGACGGTCTGGGACGGTTCATGCTGGACGACACCGCACCGGGACCGGCTCGGTTGGTCTGCACCCTGGCTGACTCCGCTCCGGTCTGCACCGAGTGGACCACCTTGTGATCCGGGTGGTCAGGTCCTAGCGACGGTCGGCACCGCCCTGCTCTGCAGACCAGGGCGGTGCCGACCGTCGCCGGTGACAGCCGGGGGTGGACCGCGGGTTCAGCTGCTGCTGCAGGTCACGCTCGGTGACGTGTTCGGGCCGGCGAGGAAGCCGAACGTGGTCCTGCCTCCCGGGGCCACCGTGCCGTTGTACGACGCGTTGGTCACCGTTACCGCCGATCCCGAGTTGGTGTGCGCGCCATTCCAGAGCTGGGTGATTGACTGACCGCTGGGCCAGGTCCAACTCGCCGTCCATCCGGTCCAGGTGGTGGCGGTGTGGTTCATGATTTCGACCTCCCCCTGGAAACCGTCCGGCCACGCGTTGATCACCTTGTAGACCGCCATGCAGTCGCCGCTGGGCGGCGGTGTGGTCGGGCTCGGTGGTGCAGTGGTGGGGCTCGGTGGCGGGAAGGTGCCACCGGGGCCGATGCCGGTCACCTCACCGTTGCCTCCGTCGAACGTGACGTCCGAGCAGCCGAAGAAGTTCTCCGGGCTGTCCGAACGGACCCAGCGGGAGTAGATGAGGTGTCGGCCGCTCTTGTCGGCCGGCAGCGTTCCGGTGAAGTAGTAGTGCCCGTCGTTGGTGCCCGGACCGCCACGCTGGGGTGGGTTGGTGATGGTCAGGAACGGTTGCTCCTCCAGGTCGCTCCAGGCCAGCGGGCGGGTGGGGCTCCAGCTGTCCTTGGTGACGTAGAAGTAGAACGTCCCGGGGTGGTGCGCCCAGTTGCTGTAGCGGAACTCCATGCTCTGGCCAGCGGTCAGATGGGTCAGTGGCCAGTCGTCGCGGGCCAGGTCATAGCCCAGGAGTCCGGAGTTTCCTCCGCTGCACAGCTGGCCGTCGGGAATGAATCCGACGGTACGACCGGCGGCGTCGGAGCGCAGCACACTGAACCAGTTGTAGAGCGAGTTGGCCCCACTCTGGTCCACCGCCGCCGAGCAGGCGGGTTGTGCGGTTGGATTTCGCCGGTGGGGCTCAGCCCGTCCCGCCAGCAAAGAAAGGTACGGCTGCCGGGGACCATGGCGGCGCCGTGTGCCGCCGCCGGCTCCGACCTGGTGGTGAGCACCACGACGGCTGCGAGCAGGGTCATGGCCGCGGCGAGGAGTGCGGCTGTTCGGGTTCGATGGGAGGACACGGGATCTCCTGACTCGCGGGGCACCTACCGCCCCGCGCAGGTGACGGGCGCGGGGCGGCACCCGGCCGGCCCGCGGCGACGAGCGGTCACGGTGTAGGCGGCGTGCGCAGGAGTGACGGGCACGCGAACCTGCGATCCGTCATTGGACCGATGCCCTCGCGTGGGTACCCGAGCGGACGACGCGAAAGCCCTGCGTCGTCCGGCGCCGTTATCGCAACATGGTGAAGTACTCGATCGCAATAGTCCGCAGCCAATGTCCTTTTCAGTTGGCGCAGTTCACGGGACCGTTGGCGCGAACTCACGCGGCAGCGAGTGGTCGATCAGGGGCGCTGGGGACGGGCCAGGGTGAGTGCCGCGGTGAGCGACAGTGCGGCGGAGGCCGCGAGCACCGCTGCCATCGGTACGGCACTGCCTTCCCCGCCCAGCCCGACCAGGGGCGCGGCGAGCGACCCGATCACCGACTGGAGGGCACCCATCAGCGCCGCCGCGGTCCCGGCGTGGTGTGCGTGTCGGTCGAGGGCCAGGGTCGTGCCGTTCGGCATCACCATGCCCAGCGACGCGATGAAGACCAGCAGCGTACCCGTGAGGAGTAGCTGGCTGGTGGCGATCGCGCCGGCCAGCACGCCCGTGGCCGCCACCGCACTCACCCCGAGGGTGCCGACCAGCAGGGTGCGGGGCGAGAACCGGTCCAGCAGGCGGACGTTGGCCTGCCCGACCGCCACGAAGGCCAACGCGTTGAGGCCGAACAGCAGACCGAAGGTGCTCGCCGAGAGGTGAAACACGTCCTGGAAGACGAACGACGAACCCGAGATGTACGCGAACAGCCCGGCGAAGGCGAGCCCCTGGGTCAGCGTGTACCCCAGGTAGACCCGGTCGGTGAGAAGTTCGCGAAGTGACCGGACGGTGCCGCTGAGACCGTCGCGGCTGCGCCGGTGCGCGGGCAGGGTCTCGGGCATCCGGGCCGCCACCACGGCGGTGAGCAGTGCGCCGACGACAGAGAGGAGGACGAACAGGGTCCGCCACGATCCGAATCGCAGCACCAGGCTGCCGACGGTCGGCGCCGCGATCGGGGCGAGACCGAAGACCAGGGTGAGCCGGGAGAAGTACTTCGCTGCCGCCCGGCCGGAGTACAGGTCGCGGACGACGGCACGGGTCACCACGGCGGCCATACCGCCGGCGAAGCCCTGGGCGAACCGCAAGACGGTGAACGCCGGTGCGCTGGGCGCCGCGGCGCAGGCCAGGGCGAGCAGGGTGTACGCCGCGAGGCCGATCAGCACCGGTCGGCGCCGCCCCCAGCGGTCGCTGAGCGGGCCGGTGACGAACTGTCCGAGGGCGAGCCCAACCAGGCAGGTGGTGAGGGAGAGCTGGATCTGGGCCTGGCTCGCGTCCAGGTCGCGGGCCATGGTGGGGAGCGCCGGCAGGTACATGTCCAGGGAGAGCGGGCCGATCGCGGTGATCGCCCCGAGGAGGAGCAGCAGACCGAGCCCACCACCGACTCCCGCTGGCTGCGGTTGGCCGGCGGGAGTCGTGGCGGCGGGTGCGGTCAATTGTGCGTTCTGCGTCACTGAGGTCCCCTGGGGTTCGTCTGGCAACCGGGTAACCTTAGCTCTGTATCCAGAGTCTTTCAGGTGAGGTGGGTGACACTGTGGCGACCGAGGACGTGACGGCGCGGCCGGTGCCGGGCCTCGACCCTGCTTCGACGGCGGCGCTGGGTGCCGTCGTTGGCGAGCTGCACCGCCGGCTGCGGCGCGTGGCCGCCCGGCACGCCAACTGCCTCCCGTTGCCGGAGGCCCAGGTCGAGCTGCTCCTGCTGGTCCGGGCCCACCCGGATGTCAGCGTGAAGGATGCCGCGTGTCGCCTGCGCGCGGCGCCCAACACGGTGAGCACCCTCGTCCGGGACCTGGTGGCTGCCGGACTGCTGCACCGTGAGTGCGCTCCGGCCGACCGCCGTACCGCCCGGCTGCGCCTCACCGACGCCGCCCGCGCTCGGATCGCCGATCACGAACAGCAGCGCGCCGCCCTGCTCGGCGCCGCGGTGTCCCGGCTGTCTCCCGAGGCGCGCGCGGCGGTCGTGGCGGCCACCCCGTACCTGACCCGCCTGGCAGACCTGCTGGACGACCCGGACCCTTGCGGCTAACTCCCGGTCAGAGCTCGCCGTTGAGTTCGGCGTAGCCGCGGCGGGTGGCGATCAGCGCGGGACGGGCGCCGAAGGGCGCCTCGGCGGCCACCCGCTCCGCTGGTGTCCCACCGGCATGGCCGCCCCGGATCAGCCAGGCCAGGTCGCTGAGCAGGCCGTGCTGAGCGTGCACAAACTCGTGGTCGACCAGGTCTCCGTGTCCCGGTACCACCACCGTGCTCGGGGTCGTCATCCGCAGCAGCTCGGCGACCGCCTCCGGCCACCGCAACGGGTATGAATCCTCGAACGCCGGTGGGCCACTCTGCTCCACGAGGTCACCGGCGACGAGCACCTCCGCATCGGGTACGTGCACCACCAGATCCGCGGCGGTGTGCGCCCGCCCCAGGTGCTGCAGGACAACCTGGCGGCCACCCACGTCGAGCACCTCCCGCCGGTCTACCAGGTGGCTCGGCGCCAGTACGTCGGCGCCGAGCAGCTCCTCGGCGAGGTGGGGCTGCTCGGCGCGCATCTCCGCAGATGCCTCCCGGCGCAGCCTGTCCGGTTCGCGTAGGGCGGCGGCGGCGAGCGGGTGCGCGTAAACCGGGCAGGGCGGGTCGCCGGCCAGAGTCGCGTTGCCGAAACAGTGGTCGAAGTGGTGGTGTGTGTTCACCAGCACCCACGGGTGTGCGGTGACGGCCCGCGCCGCCCGGGCCAACTCCGCCGCCTGGCTGGCCGTGGAGAGGGTGTCCACGAGCAGGGCCGCGCCGTCGCCGACGAGCAGCGTCACGTTGACCTGCAGCAGCGGCTCGCGTAGCACGTGCACCCGGTCGGCGACCTCGACGAAGCGGAGGGTCATGACGAACCCCCGGCCCGCTCGATGAAGCGCTGCCGGTCAACCAGGAGCCGCTCCACCCGCCCCTCGGCGACGGTGGACCCACCCTCGGTGACGGAGATCGCAAAGAGCAGCCGCCGACCGTCGACCTCCGTCAGCCGGGCTCGCGCCACCACGGTCCGGCCGACCGGGGTGGCAGCGCGGTGGTCCAGCTCGATTCGGACTCCCACGGTCGTGGTGCCGTCGGGCAACTGGCGGGCGATCGCCGCGACCGTCGCCGCCTCGGCCAGGGCAAGAATTCGCGGCGTGCCCAGGACCGGCACGTCGCCGGAGCCAATGGCCTGGGCGGTGTCGGCATCGGTGACGATCAGCTCCACCCGGGCGGTCGAGCCCGGGGAGAAGGGCTCCTGCATGGTCACCAGCCTATGCGCCGGGTGACGGGCCGGCCACGCTTGAGCCGAACCACCCGGAAGCATCCGGAGTGCCTCCTGCGT
The DNA here is from genome assembly GCF_000484695.1 of Salinispora cortesiana. Taxonomy (GTDB): domain Bacteria; phylum Actinomycetota; class Actinomycetes; order Mycobacteriales; family Micromonosporaceae; genus Micromonospora; species Micromonospora cortesiana. The sequence continues at coordinate 43,070 of NZ_AXVR01000024.1, forward strand.
CGGCTGCTGCGTCACCGTCGCTAACCTGGACCGCGATGTCTGCTCCAACCGATCCCCAACAGCCTGCCCAAACCGATGCGCCGGTGGTGGTCGACGGCGGGCGCCGTCGCGTGATCACGATGTCGGTGTGGGGTGTCGCCTTCGTCATCGGCTGGCTCGCCATCGGCCTGCCCACCGATCCGGCATACGCCTTCGTCTGGATGTGGGCGGCGACCATCGCCTGGAACTCGACCCGGCCCTGGCGCAGCCACCTGCGCTTCGCCCGCGACTGGCTGCCGGTGGTGCTGCTGCTGGTGCTCTACAACCTCTCTCGGGGCTTCGCCGACAACGGGGCGATACCGCACGCCTACGAGCTGATCGTCGCCGACCAGGTGATGTTTGGCTGGGCTACCGGCGGTCAGGTGCCCACGGTCTGGCTCCAGCAGCACCTGTTCCAGCCCGAAGTGCGCTGGTGGGACGTGTTGGTGAGTTGGGTCTACTTCTCCCACTTCGTGGTGGCGTTGGCTGCCGCCGCGGTGCTCTGGTTGCGGGACCGGCGGCGGTGGGCGGCGTTCATGCGTCGCTGGGGTTTCCTCTGCGCCACCGGCCTGGTGACATACTTCCTCTACCCCGCCGCGCCACCGTGGTGGGCGGCGCAGAACGGGTTGCTGGAGGAGGTGGCCCGGATCTCCACCCGGGGGTGGAAGGCCTTCGGGCTGCACGGCGCGGGGAACCTGCTCAACGCCGGTCAGCTCGCCTCGAATCCGGTCGCCGCGATGCCGTCGCTGCACACCGCGTTCGCACTGTTCGTGGTGCTGTTCTTCCTTCGTACGACGCGGAAGCGGTGGTGGCCGCTGCTGCTCGCCTACCCGCTGGCCATGACCTTCACCCTGGTCTACTCCGGGGAGCACTACGTGATCGACGTCCTGGTCGGTTGGGTATACGTGGGGATGGCCTTCCTGGCGGTGGGCCTGGCCGAGCGATGGTGGGCGGCCCGACGTGCCCGGCGCGCCCCAGACCTGCCGGCTGTGGCGGCGCCGGCCAGCGCGGCCCAGCCCGATTCGGCGCCGGCCGGCGCCGGGCCGCCCGATTCGGCGCCGGCCGATGCGGCGGTGGCCGCGGGCCGCTGATCGGCGCCGAGCTTCGCGACCTGGGCCAGCCGCTCGCTACTGCGGTCGGCTGGCACGGCGAGCCTGGTGCGCGCGTGCTGTCAGCTCGGCGGCCAGGGCCCACGCCTCGGCGACCCCTCGGTCCCCGGCGGCGGCCCCGGCGCCGCCGGCGGTGTCGGCGTGCACCGTCGCCAGCCCCAACCGCCGCTGCACCGGCCCCTGCACCACTCGTACGCTCTGGATCCGCGCGTACGGCACGACCACGATCTGGCGGGTGAGCAGGCCGGAGCGGACCGCGAACACCCGCTCGTGCAACCCGGCACCGAGTACCGGCTGACTCAGCGGGTTCAGCCAGCGAGCCCGGGGCGGAGGTGCGGTCAGCGGCAGGTCGTCGAGGCGTACCCCGGGCAGCACCTCGGCGAGGATCGCCTCGGCGACTGGTTGCTTGCCGACCGGGAGGAGTTGGTCTGGTCGGTTGCGCCCGTCGGCTTCCCCCGTCGAGTAGCCGGCGACCTCCAGCCGCAGCCGCAGCCAGCCCTTCGCCCGCCACAGCAGCGGCCAGGTCGCACCGACCGTCTGTACCCGGTGCAGCGGCACGGTCTGCGCCCGCGTCTCCAGCAGACCGTTGCGGATCCGCAGGGTGTCGGCAGCACGAGCCAGCTGGAAGTTCCAGTCGTCGAGCACTCGGCGGATGGGCTGGAGCAGCACCCCGGCCATCGCGGTCAACGTGCTCGCCACCGCGACGAACGACCAGGAGTCCCCGGAGAGGAACTGCGTCGCCACGAAGGCCACCCCGAACGGGATCATGAAGGCCTGTGGGGTGAGTAGCTGGCTCAGGAGCAGGTCCTCGTTCCGGACCGCGTGCAGCGGTTGCCCGGGCGGAGCCGACTCCGGGCGGACCAGCGCTGCGTCCGGTGCCGGGGCGGTGGCCTCCGGTTGCGGACCGGCCAGGGTGAGTAGCCGCTGTCGCAGGGCGGCGGCGTCGGCCACGCTCAGATAGGCCAGCGGCGCCTCGGTCTTGCCGCCACCGACCACCTCGAGGCGCAGTTCCGCCAACCCGGTGAGCTGGGCGAGTAACGGTCGGACCACCTCCACGGCCTGGAGCCGCTCCAGCGGGATCGCCCGGGTACGCCGCCAGAGCAGGCCCTCGTGCACCCGGAGCTCGCGATCCACGATGTGATAGCCGGTGTTGTACCAGCTGACCACCGCGAGCACGGTGGCGCCGAGCGCCAGCACCACCGCCAGCACCGCGAACCAGCCGACGCCGACCCGGGACAACGTGGACCAGGAGAGCCCAGCGATGACCACGACCAGTGACTTGGCGCCGTGCAGGGCGGGGGAGAGCGGGTGTAGCCGCTGCCGGCGCTCGGTGCTGCGCGGGGGCACCGGTGGGGTCGGCATGCCGGGCGGTGGGTACCAGCCGGGGTGCGACGGTGGGCTGGGCGGATATCCGCCGGGGTGCGGCGGGGGCATGCCGGGCGGTGGGTACCAGCCGGGGTGCGACGGTGGGCTGGGCGGATATCCGCCGGGGTGCGGTGGCGGGGTGGATGGATACCCGCCGGGGTGCGGCGGTCGGGTCTCGTCTGGGTCTCGCGCGGCCGGCTCGCTCACAAGCCCTCCGCCCGGTCGCGGCCGAGCGCGGTGAGGCGGTCACGGAGTCGGGACGCCTCCGCCGGGCGGAGCCCCGGCACTCGAGCGTCGGTGGCCGCCGCCGCCGTGTGCAGTTGGACGGTAGCCAGGGAGAAGGCTCGCTCCAGCGGGCCGGCGCTGACATCAACGAACTGCATCCGCGAGTACGGGACGATGGAGAGCCGGCGCACCAGCAGTCCGTGTCGGACCAGAAGGTCATCCTCGCGTTCGGCGTACCCCCACGCGCGGACGGCCCGCACGATGGTCACCGTCCGTAGCGCGGTCAGCAGGAGCACCCCGGCGAGGACCACCCCGAACGCCCCCAGGCCGCTGACTGCCCACCCCACTGCCACCCCGGCCAGCACGATGACGATCAGCACAGCCAGCCGCAGCAGCTCAACCCAGATCAGGTCCGTGGAGACGGACTGCCAGCGGACGGTCTCCGGCCAGGGCTCAAGCGGACCGGGGGGTGGACCGGTCGGGGGCGGGGCAGCGGGCGGGTGCCCGGCCTGCTCGTCGCCGGTCACCGTGCGGTTCCGTTGTGCGCGTTCACGAGTCGAGAGTAGGCGATTCGGCCGTCGGAACAACCTCGCGGAGGAAGCCCCGGGCGCCGAGGAAGTCGCCGAGCGTCACCCGGTGCTCGGCACAGGCGAGCCAGGTCTTACGTCGCGCCGCGTCGTGTAGGCGGGCGTTGTTCCACCGCAGCGCCCACTGGGCGGGGGCTGTGCAGCCACGAGCTGAACAGACCAGGGCGGGGTTTACCGGGGTATCCATCCCGGCCAGTCTAAGGTGGCCGAGGAAGAGTTTGAGCGCCGGGCGACCACGGGGGGAGCCGCCCGGCGACGGGATGAATCGTACACGTCCCGTACCGATCGCTGTCCACCCCGCTGCCGGGCGAGTTCGGTGGATCGGCGCGCGGGGCGGGAGGACGGGGGCTCGCGCCGCCGCGTACCGCCACCGGTCATGTCAGTCTTGTACCGCACCACGCCCGAGTACCGATCATGCTGTGGAGGACCGGTGGCCCAGCCGAGCACGCCCGATGCCAGGACCTCCGACGGGTCGACCCCGCCGTCCCCGCAGAGCACTCCGGCCGCGGACGCCACCCTGCTGGAACGGGCGTTGTTCGAGGTCAAGCGGGTGATCGTCGGGCAGGACCGGATGGTTGAGCGGATGGTCGTCGCGCTGCTCGCGCGGGGGCACTGCCTGTTGGAGGGGGTTCCGGGCGTGGCGAAGACGCTCGCCGTGGACACCCTCGCCACGGTGGTCGGCGGGTCGTTCGGCCGGGTGCAGTTCACGCCCGACCTGGTGCCGGCGGACATCATGGGAACCCGGATCTACCGGCAGTCGAGCGAGAAGTTCGATGTCGAACTGGGGCCGGTGTTCGTCAACTTTCTGCTCGCCGACGAGATCAATCGGGCACCTGCAAAGGTGCAGTCGGCGCTCCTGGAGGTGATGAGTGAGCGGCAGGTCTCGATCGGCGGCGAGACGCACCGGGTGCCGGACCCGTTCCTCGTGATGGCCACCCAGAACCCGATCGAGCAGGAGGGTGTCTACCCGCTGCCGGAGGCGCAGCGGGACCGCTTCCTCATGAAGATCGTCGTCGGCTACCCGACAGCCGCCGAGGAGCGGGAGATCGTGTACCGGATGGGTGTGGCACCGCCGAAGCCCGACTCGGTGTTCACCCCCGCTGACCTGGTCGCGCTACAACGCAAGGCGGACCAGGTCTTTGTGCACAATGCGCTGATCGACTACGCGGTCCGGCTGGTGCTGGCCACCCGGAGCCCCGCCGAGCACGGCATGCCCGACGTCGCCCAGCTCATCCAGTACGGGGCGAGCCCGCGAGCCTCACTCGGCCTGGTCCGCGCTACCCGAGCCCTGGCCCTGCTGCGCGGTCGGGACTACGCGCTACCCCAGGACGTGCAGGACATCGCGCCCGACATCCTGCGGCATCGGCTGGTGCTGAGCTACGACGCGCTCGCCGACGAGGTGCCGGCCGACCATATCGTCGGCCGGGTGCTGGCGACGATCCCACTACCCTCGGTGGCGCCGCGCCAGCAGGCCAGCCCGGCCCCGGCCGTGGTGCCGCCCGGTGCTGGCTGGCCTGGGCAACAGCCGTGACCCCACCCGCCCGTCGGTCAACCGACGCCACCGGCCGTGATCCCATCGACCCCACCGCTCGTAAGCGCACCGAGGCCACCCTGTCGCGGCTGCACCTGCTCGTCACCCGCAAGCTCGACGGTCTGCTCCAGGGCGACTACGTCGGCCTGCTGCCCGGTCCGGGGAGCGAGGCGGGGGACTCCCGCGAATACCGTCCGGGCGACGACGTTCGGCGGATGGACTGGCCGGTCACGGCGCGTACCACGATGCCGCACGTGCGGCGCACGGTTGCTGACCGGGAGCTGGAGACGTGGCTTGCGGTGGACCTCTCGGCCAGCCTCGACTTCGGCACCGGCCGCTGGCTCAAGCGGGACGTGGTGGTGGCCGCCGCCGCGGCGCTGGCGCACCTGACCAGCCGGGGTGGCAACCGGATCGGTGCGGTGATCGGCACCGGGAGCGAGCCGGCCGCCGCCGGTCGGGACGCGCCGGCGGCCGGGCCCGGCCGGTTCACCCGGCTGCCCGCTCGCTCGGGTCGCCGGGAGGTGCAGGCCCTGGTCCGGGCCGTCGCCGGCACCCAGATCCGGCCCGGCCGCGGCGACCTCGGCGCCCTGGTCGACCGGTTGAACCGGCCGCCGCGGCGGCGTGGTGTGGCGGTCATCGTCTCCGACTTCCTGGCGCCACCGGCCCAGTGGGCCCGGCCGCTGCGCAAGCTGCGGGTACGCCACGACGTGCTGGCCATCGAGGTGCTCGATCCGCGGGAGCTGGAGCTGCCCGATGTGGGCGTACTGCCGGTGGTTGACCCGGAGACCGGCGAACTGCACGAGGTGCGGACCGGCGACCCACGGCTGCGCCGCCGCTATGCCGAGGCGGCTGCCGCCCAGCGGGCGGAGATCGCCGCCGCGCTGCGGGCCGGAGGCGCCGCCCACCTGAGACTGCGCACTGACCGAGACTGGCTGCTGGACATGGTGCGCTTCGTCGCCGCGCAGCGGCACACCCGCACCCGGGGGGCGACACGATGATTCGTTTTCTGCAACCGTGGTGGCTCCTGGCCGTACTGCCGGTCCTCGCCCTCGCCGGGCTGTACGTGTGGCGGCAGCTGCACCGCCGGGCGTACGCCATGCGGTTCACGAATGTGGAGCTGCTGCGTACGATCGCGCCGAAGGGCCTCGGGTGGCGCCGGCACGTACCGGCGACCGCGTTTCTCCTCTGCCTGCTGGTGCTCGCCACGGCGCTGGCCCGGCCGTCGATCGACACCCGGCAGCCCCTGGAACGGGCCACCGTCATGCTCGCCGTCGACGTCTCCCTGTCCATGCAGGCCGACGATGTGGCCCCGAACCGGCTGGCGGCGGCCCAGGAGGCGGCGCAGCAGTTCATCGCCGAGCTGCCGGCCAGCTACAACCTCGGGTTGGTCTCGTTCGCGAAGGCGGCCAACGTGCTGGTGCCGCCGACCAAGGACCGGCAGGCAGTGGTCACCGCCATCAACGGCTTGGCACTGGCCGAGTCGACGGCGACCGGGGAGGCGGTCTTCACCTGTCTGGAGGCGATCCGGTCGGTGCCGGCAGACGGCGCGACGGGGATTCCGCCGGCCCGGATCGTGTTGCTCTCCGACGGCTACCGCACGTCGGGCCGGTCGGTTGAGGAGGCCGCCGCGGCGGCGCAGGCCGCGAACGTGGCGGTCTCCACGATCGCCTTCGGGACCGACGGCGGTCAGGTCGACATCGGTGGCCAACGCCAACGGGTGCCGGTGGACCGGCTCGCCCTGGCGGATCTGGCGGAGACGACCGACGGGTACTTCTACGAGGCGGCCTCGGTGAGCGAGCTGAAGCAGGTCTACCAGGACATGGGCTCGTCGATCGGGTTCCGGACCGAACCCCGCGAGGTCACCCAGTGGTATGCCGGGGTCGCACTGCTGCTGGCGCTCTGTGCCGGGGCGACCAGTCTGTTGTGGTCGTCCCGGATCGTGTGACGCCGCCGCTGCCGGCGGCCTCCGGACCGAACCGGGATCCGGCAGCGGTCAGTGACCGCCGCCCGCCAGGACGAAGAGGACGGCCACCCAGACCGCGGCCAGGGTGAAGCCCAGGGGGGCGACGTAACGGCTCATGGGAATGGCTCCGGTGGCGACTGGGCGCGGGCGTCGGGGCCCGCGGGAGGGTGGTCAGAACGCGCACACAAAGTCGTGGCCGGCAGCTCCGATCGTCACCCGGTGATCGGCCCGGTGGTGGGCCGGCATCGGTGGCGCGAGGGAGCGGGTCTGGTCAGCCGTGCTAACGGGACTCAGCGGGGCTGACGGTCGGCCCGGCCACGACTCGGAGGATCGCTATCTCGCACAGCGATCACCTCCTGCGGTCGACGGGGCCCAGGGATGCGAGTCATGAGGCAGGCTCGCAAACGGCGTCATCGTACACCCTGGTCGGTGCGGCCTCGAAGTGGGACGGGGCGGGGTGACAGTCGCCGGGGGATTGAGGTGGGTTTCGCCTTGTCGGTGCCGTGGCGCGTTAGCGCTTACCTGCCGGTAACCCCTAGGCTCCGACGCGACGTGGAGATCTTCTGAGCTGAGGGGGAATCGTGGCCCGTACCGTGCTGGTGACCGGGGGTAACCGCGGCATCGGTCTGGCTATCGCTCAGGCCTTCGTCAAGCAGGGTGACCGGGTGGCGGTGACCTATCGGAGTGGGGTGGCGCCCAGCGCCGACTCGGGGGCCGGTGCCGGCCGCCTCTTCGGCGTTCGCTGCGACGTGACGGATTCTGATTCGGTGGACGCGGCGTTCACCGCCATCGAGGCGGAGCTCGGCCCGGTCGAGGTGCTGGTGGCCAACGCCGGCATCACCGATGACACGCTGCTGCTGCGCATGTCCGAAGACCAGTTCACCCGGGTGCTGGACACCAACCTGACCGGCGCGTTCCGCTGCGCCAAGCGGGCCTCTACCAAGATGCTCCGGGCCCGGTGGGGTCGAATGATCTTCATCTCGTCGGTGGTCGGGCTCTACGGCAGCCCGGGGCAGGTCAACTACGCCGCCAGCAAGGCCGGCCTGGTCGGCGTCGCCCGTTCCATCACCCGGGAGCTGGGGAGCCGCAACATCACCGCGAACGTGGTGGCGCCCGGCTACGTCGAGACCGATATGACCGCCGCGCTACCCGAGGACCGCAAGACCGAATACCGCAAGGCCATCCCGGCTGGCCGATTCGCCGCCACGGACGAGGTGGCCAGCGCCGTCACCTGGCTGGCGGGGGACTCCGCCGGCTACATCAGCGGTGCGGTCATCCCGGTCGACGGTGGCCTCGGCATGGGGCACTGAGAGGAGACATCGACATGTCAGGACTGCTCGCCGGTAAACGGCTGCTGGTCACCGGCGTCATCACCGACGCCTCGATCGCCTTCTCGGTGGCGCGGCTCGCGCAGGAGAATGGTGCGCAGGTGGTGCTCACCGGCTACGGTCGGCTCTCCCTGGTCGAGCGGATCGCCAAGCGGCTACCCAAGCCAGCTCCGGTGATCGAACTGGACGTGACCAATCGCGAGCACCTCGCCGCGCTCGGCGACCGGGTTCGGGAGCACGTCGACGGCCTCGACGGGATCGTCCACTCCATCGGCTTCGCCCCGCAGAGCTGCCTCGGCGGCGGCTTCCTCGACGCGCCGTGGGAGGACGTCGCGACGGCCGTGCACGTCTCGACCTACTCGTACCAGGCCCTTGCCACCGCGGCACTGCCGCTGATGGCGCCGGGAGGCTCGGTGGTCGGGCTCACCTTCGACGCCACCAAGGCGTGGCCGGTGTACGACTGGATGGGTGTCGCCAAGGCCGGCCTGGAGTCCGCCAGCCGCTACCTGGCACTGCACCTGGGTCCGAAGGGCATCCGCAGCAACCTGGTCGCGGCCGGGCCGCTGCGTACCGTCGCGGCGAAGTCGATCCCCGGCTTCGAGCAGTTCGAGGACGCCTGGTCGGCGCGGGCGCCGCTGGGTTGGAGCCTCACCGACTCCGAGCCGGCCGCCCGGGCCTGCCTGGCGCTGCTCTCCGACTGGTTTCCGGCGACCACCGGCGAGATCGTCCACGTCGATGGCGGCTACCACGCCATCGGCGCCTGATCCTTGGGACGGCCCCTGCCGCGGCAGGGGCCGTCCCAAGGTCACCGGGGGGCCGGGGCCGTCGTCTGGCCACCGAGCCGTCGGGGAAGAATGGGGCCATGGCGTACGACGCGGTGGTGCTGGTTTCTTTCGGCGGGCCCGAGCGGCCCGAGGACGTGATGCCGTTCCTGCAGAACGTGACCCGGGGCCGGGGTGTGCCGCCGGAGCGGCTGGCCGAGGTCGCCGAGCACTACCAGCACTTCGGCGGGGTGTCGCCGATCAACCAGCAGTGTCGGGAACTGCTCGCCGCGGTTCGGGACGACTTCGCCGCCAACGGTGTTGACCTGCCGGTCTACTGGGGCAACCGGAACTGGGACCCGATGCTCGCCGACACCGTGGCGCAGATGCGCGACGACGGAATCGAGCGGGCCCTGGCCTTCGTGACCAGCGCCCTCGGTGGGTACTCCTCCTGCCGGCAGTACCAGGAGGACATCGCCGCCGCCCGCGCGGCGGTTGGCCCGGACGCTCCGGTGATCGAGAAGCTCCGTCAGTTCTGGGACCACCCCGGGTTCGTCGAGCCGCACGCCGATGCGGTGCGTACGGCGTTGGCCCAGCTGGACCCGGCACGGCGGGACAGCACCCGGATCGTCTTCACCGCCCACTCGGTCCCCACCGCCGCGGCGGCGGCGTCTGGCCCGCACGGTGGCCGGTACGAGGCGCAGTTGGCAGAGACCGCACGGCTGGTGCGCGCCGCCGCCGCCCCCGACCTGGCCCACGACCTGGTGTGGCAGAGTCGTTCCGGGCCCCCACAGGTATCCTGGCTGGAGCCGGACGTCAACGACCACCTCGCCGAGCTGCCCGGGCAGGGGGTCACCGGGGTGGTGATCAGCCCGATCGGGTTCGTCTCCGACCACCTTGAGGTGGTGTGGGATCTGGACACCGAAGCCCGGGAGACCGCCAGGCAGCTCGGTCTGGACTTTGTTCGTGCCGCCACGCCGGGCACCGATCCCCGGTTCGTGGCGATGGTGCGCGAACTGGTCCGGGAGCGTACCGATCCGGCTGGCGCGACGCTGCGCCGGCGCCTCGGCGACCTGCCGATGTGGGACACCTGCCCGACAGCCTGCTGCGTCCCGGCCCACCGCCCCTCCTGACCGCTTCGGCGGCCCGACACCAGGGATCCGAGATGAACGATCGTAAGCCTGTCCAGAGTTGGCTCACCGACATGGACGGGGTGCTGGTGCACGAGGGGCAGCCGGTGCCCGGCGCGCCCGAGTTCATCGCCCGGCTGCGCTCCTCCGGCCGGCCGTTCCTGGTACTGACCAACAACTCCATCTACACCCCGCGCGACCTGCAGGCCCGGTTGGTGCGGATGGGGCTGGACGTGCCGGAGTCCGCGATCTGGTCGTCCGCGTTGGCCACCGCACAGTTCCTGGCCGACCAGCGGCCGGGCGGCACCGCGTACGTGATCGGCGAAGCCGGGCTGACCACGGCGCTGCACGCGGTCGGCTACGTGCTCAGCGACTTCGCGCCCGACTACGTGGTGTTGGGGGAGACCCGTACCTACAGCTTCGAGGCGATCACCAAGGCGATCCGGCTGATCAACGACGGGGCCCGCTTCATCTGCACGAATCCCGACGTGACCGGCCCGTCGATGGAGGGGGCGCTGCCCGCCGCCGGTTCGGTGGCCGCGATGGTGTCGAAGGCGACGGGCGTGGAGCCGTATTTCGTCGGAAAGCCGAACCCGATGATGATGCGGTCGGCGTTGAACACGATTGACGCGCACTCCGAGTCAACGGCGATGATCGGTGACCGGATGGACACCGACATTCTCTGTGGGCTGGAGGCGGGGCTGGAGACAATCCTGGTGCTCACCGGCATCAGCAGCCGGACGGAGGCCGAGCGCTACCCGTACCGGCCGTTGCGGATCGTTAATTCGGTGGCCGACCTGATCGACGAGATCTGAGGTCCGGCCGCCGGGGTGATGGCCGGCCGGTGCTGTGGCCCGGAGCTGGCTGTGGGGCCGGCTACGGGCGTAGGGGGGCGTTGCAGGCGGCGGCCAGTGCCTGCCGGCAGGCGCTGGTCAACGGGCGCAGCGCCGCGTCGCGCTGCTGGGCCTCGTAGTTGTTGACCGCGCCCCCCGGCGCGGCCTGCCCCGCCAGGGCGAGCACCCGATCCAGCACGGCGGCGCGGGCGAAGAGCCGGCGGGCGCGGGGGTCGAAGCCAGGGGGCAGGTCGGTGGTGCCGTCGGGGCGCCGCAGCGCCTCCAGCGCCCCGGCCAGTTCCGGCCGCCACTGGGCCACGTCGAGCCGGGTCAGCGTGGCGGTGGTCTCGGCGAGGGCGGCGGCCAGTTCCGCCTCGGCCTCCGCCGCCCCGGGGAGGGTGAGCGATGCGGCCGGCGCGTCGGCCGGCAGCGGGTAGATCCGCCACAGCACGGTCTCGAAGACGTCCCCGGAGCCGGAGGTGTGCGTGCGCAGGTGTGGGACCAAGCCGAGCGAACCGGCGACCACCCCCTCGCCGGCGAGCAGGGCGGCACCGGCGAAGTCACCCGGGCCAGGCAACCCGCGCGGGTCACCGGGCGCGGGCAGCACCAGGCGGATCACGTCGGGGGAGAGCTTGGCGAGCGTGGGCAGCGCCTCGGGCAGGGCGACATCGGTCCAGGTCCCGGGTGCGTCGGCGACGAGATGCTCCTCGTCACCGGAGATGGCGTCGGCGACCTCGTCGAACGGCACCAGCCCGGCACGCCACGCGCGCACCCAGGCAACGAACCGGCTGGACCGGCGTGGCGCGAGGGTGACCGCGCCCGCTGCGGGGGTGGACATGCCGAAAGGGTACGTCCTCCCGCCCACCTCTGTCTCGGCTGCCGCTCCAGCCGTCCCGCACCCCACCGGCGTGCCGGGTCGGACGTGCGGCCCGATGGGGCTAGCTTGATCGGCATGGCGGGGCGTTACGACCATGACGTGTTGGCGGGAGACTGGCGGCGGCGCCGGGTCACCCCGGAGGTGGCCGCGGAGCCCGACCTGGTGGTCGAGGACGCCGACTCGGGGTTTTGCGGCGCGGTGGTCGGGTTTGAGGCCGGCGCGGTGGTGCTCGAGGATCGGCACCGACGGCGGCGTACCTTTCCCCTGCTGCCGGCGGCATTCCTGCTCGATGGTGAGCCGGTGACGCTGCGCCGCCCCTCCCGGGCAAAAGTGCCGGCCGCTCGGCGGCGGACCGCCTCCGGCTCGATCGCCGTCGACAACGTCCGCGCCCAGGTGGCGAAGGCGAGCCGGATCTGGGTGGAGGGGGTGCACGACGCCGCGTTGGTGGAGCGGATCTGGGGCGACGACCTGCGCGTCGAGGGCGTGGTGGTGGAGCCGCTGGACGGGATAGACGATCTCGACGCCCGGGTACGCGACTTCGCCCCCGGCCCGGGCCGGCGGCTCGGCGTACTTGTTGATCACCTTGTCCCCGGTTCCAAGGAGAGTCGGGTGGTGGCCCGGGTGACCTCGCCGCACGTACTGGTGACCGGGCACCCCTACGTGGACGTGTGGCAGGCGGTACGGCCGGCCGCACTGAACATCTCTGCCTGGCCGGTGGTGCCGCCCGGGCAGCCCTGGAAAGAGGGGGTTTGTGCGGCGCTCGGGGTGGCCGAACCCGCCGAGTTGTGGCGGCGGATTCTGTCCCGGGTGAACTCCTTCGCCGATGTCGAGACGCCGTTGATCAATTCAATGGAGCGGTTAATCGATTTCGTCACCGAACCGGCCCCCTGAGCCTGGCGGCCCCCTGAGCCCGGCGGAATCCCGACCCCGGGTGGGCTTGCCGGAGTCCGGCGGAGTGTCCTGGCTGACCCGGTTTCGGTTGGCGGACCCGACTTGGACGCGTGCGAACCACTGCCGCAGGGCTACGGCGAGTTGGCGATTCGATGACACGTGCACCGGCGTGTCACGATCGTGGTGTGGACGCGGTGCTGTGGATTGTCGTCGGGGCGGTGCTCGCCATCGCCGAGATCTTTACGACGACGCTGTTCCTGATCATGTTTTCGGTCGGGGCGTTCGCGGCTGCCGGCGCAGCCGCGCTCGGGGCGCCCGTGGAGATCCAGGCGGTCGTCTTCGCCGTGGTCTCGGCGCTGACCGTGCTGGGTGCCCGCCCGGCGTTGCGGCGTCGGGCTACCCTCGCCTCGACCGAGGATCGAACATTCGGTGTCGGAGCGATCGAGGGAAGCACGGCCCTCGTGCTGGAGCGGGTCGACGCCGACAACGGGCTCGTCAAAATCGACGGCGAGCTGTGGCAGGCCCGTTCCTATGACGCGACCCAAGTCTTCGCGCCGGGGGACCGGGTGCAGGTGATCCAGGTGCGTGGCGCTACCGCGCAGGTGTGGCGGGATGATGTTTCCCGGCCCGGCGAGCTACCTGAGACGAAAAGGTGAGTAGATGGACTTCCTGTTGCCGGTCCTGTTGATAGCTCTGGCGATCATTGGCGTGGTGACCCTGGCCCAGGCGGTGCGGATCGTGCCGCAGCAGCGCCAGGACGTGGTGGAGCGGCTCGGCCGCTACCAGCGCACCCTCAACCCGGGGCTGAACATGCTGGTGCCCTTCATCGACGCGGTACGCACCAAGGTCGACATGCGCGAGCAGGTGGTCAGCTTCCCACCGCAGCCGGTCATCACCTCGGACAACCTGGTCGTCTCGATCGACACTGTGCTCTATTTCAAGGTGGTGGACTCCTTCCACGCCACCTACGAGATCTCGAACTTCCTGCAGGCCATCGAGCAGCTCACGGTGACCACACTGCGTAATGTCATCGGCTCTCTCGATCTGGAGCGGGCGTTGACCAGCCGGGAGGAGATCAACCGGCACCTCTCCGGCGTGCTGGACGAGACCACCGGCCGCTGGGGCATCAAGGTGACCCGGGTGGAGATCAAGGCGATCGAGCCGCCGCCGAGCATTCGGGACTCGATGGAGAAGCAGATGCGCGCCGAGCGGGACCGTCGGGCCGCGATCCTCACCGCCGAGGGGCACAAGGAGTCGCAGATCCTCACCGCCGAGGGTGAGAAGCAGGCGGCGGTGCTGCGCGCCGACGGTGACCGGCAGGCCCGCATCCTGGAGGCCGAGGGGCAGGCGAAGGCGGTCCGTACCGTCTTCGACGCCATCCACCAGGCGAACCCGAGCCAGAAGGTGCTCGCCTACCAGTACCTGCAGGCGCTGCCGCAGATCGCCAACGGCTCCGCCAACAAGGTCTGGATCGTCCCGGCCGAGTTGACCAAGGCGTTGGAGGGCATGGGCGGCGCGTTGGGAGGCCTGAGCCAGATGGCCGGTGACGCACCGTCACCGGAGGCATCCGACGGGGCCAGCCAGGTCGAACGGGAGGCCGATGAGGCCGCACAGGCCGCCGCGGCTGCCGCGCGGGAAGTCCACGACGAGGTACGCGTCGCCGAGGCGCAGGCCGCCGGGAGCGCGGAGCCGAAGGGGCTGCCCGCACCCGAGCCGGTCCCCGCGGAGAGCGTGCTGAACGACGCCACCGACCAGCGCGAGCGGGGCTGACCGTCGACATCGCGCGATAACGCGAGAACACCTCATGGGGCGCTCCGGTGCCTGCCACCATCGGTCGTAAGGCGGGTGGTGACCAGATTTCGGGGCGCCCCGGCGCGTCCCGCACCGCTCGGGCGGAGCGAGGTGACGGATGAAGAAGGCGGACAGGCAACGCCACTCCTCGGCGTCGGAGGTCGGGGCGCACGACCCGGTCGCGCCACTGGGAACCCGCCGCGCCGGCGGTGGGTTCGGAGTGTTGCCGTTCATCGGGGACCCGCCGCCGGGCGCGCCGGCTACTGACGCGACCTGGGCCTGGTCGATCCGTCGGCTGGCCCGCGCGGCGGTGTGGCTGCTGCCCGCGTACGCGATCCTCTACGGAACTGTCTCGATGGCGAGCGACCGGGGTGTCGGCAATACGTCGTACCCGAGCGACGGTCGCCCGCTCTACCTGGTGAGCTGGCTGCTGGCGACCTGGCTGGGGCTGCTCGCGGTGCTCGCGCTGGCTGGTCTGCTGGCAGCGACCCGAAGCCGGCGGGCTGCGGTGACCGGGCTGCTGTTCAGCCTCGCTGGCCTGGTGTTGATGTTGCCGTTCGCCGGCTTGGCCGCACAGACGCCGGTCTTCGGCACCACCGCCCGGGTCCTGGTTCTGGTCGGCTCCGCCTGCTACAGCCTGGGCTGGCTGGCCATCGGTTGGGCGGTCGCCCGTTCCGGCATGTTCAGCATGGGCGACGGCGCGATGTTGATGATCGCGGCGCCGCTGCTTGGCCTGGCCGGTTCGCTGATTGGTTCGTTGCAGACCTTCGGCGCGATCTTCGCACTGATCGCCGGCATCGGCATCGGCTACCGCTCCGGCCGTCTGCTGCCCCGGGACATCATTCGCGACGCTACCAATGCCAGTCTCCCGACGACCGCGCCAGCGGCCCCGGCTGCCGGCGGCCCGGCCGGGACCGGCGGACCGTTGGCCGCGGGCTGACCTGTCTCGACCGGACTATCGCGGTGCTGGCAGGTCTATCGTCGGGCTAGTTTCAGACACGTCGGTACCCTCCTCGGCTCTCCTCCCGCATGGTTGGTGACAGTTCCTGGGTCCGAACGGACTCACGTCACTGCTGACAGCGATGAGGGAGCACACCGATGGAAGCGCGCATGCCAAGTCTGACCGGTCCCGACGTGATGACAGCGGTCCAGCATCTCGGCAGGGCGATCCACGCCGGGGGCGTCGCCCCGGGCCTGCTGTCCCTGATTCACCTGCGGATCAGCCAGATCAATAGCTGCAGCCCATGTGTCTTCGGCGCGGTTCGGTCGGCGAGGGAGGCCGGTGAGACCGAGGAGCGGCTGCACAACGTGACCGCCTGGCGCGACACGCCCTTCTACACCGAGGCGGAGCGGGCGGCCTTCGCCCTGGCGGAGGCCGCCACCCGAATTCAGGACGGGGCACCGGGCGTGACCGACCAGATTTGGGACGACGCCACCGAACACTTCACCGAGGAGCAACTGGGTGCGATAACCCTCCAGATCGCACTGGCCAACTTCTTTAATCGCATTAACCACACCATTCGGGAGCAAGCCGGCAAAGCATGGTAAGAGGGTTTGAGAAGGATTCGGATTGAGGTCGCAAAGGTTCCAGGCCCGTTGACGGCGTGCCGGTTGGCCGCGGGTGAGTCGGCGGTGGGCGGTCAGTCGGTCTGCGCTCGGCGACCCTTCATCGAGCGATCACCGTAGACCCTTTCTGGCCCGGGGCTGTGCCGACAGCGACACGCCACCCATCACGAACAATTCTCACGCACCTTTGATCCTTCTGATACCCTGCCCTCGCCTTGTCCAAAGAGGAGGGACACTGAAGTAGTGAAGCTATCAAGCGTCGCGTCCGTGCTAGTGCTATCAATCGGAATGGCTGTTACCCCGGCGGCGTCTGCCCACGCAGCTACAGACAGAAGTGGGGCGGAACGGCTGAACATCCCGGACAGTAGTCCGTGCAAGGCGGGTCGCACGGTTATGCAAGGCATGGTGAAAG
Source organism: Salinispora cortesiana (assembly GCF_000484695.1). Classification (GTDB taxonomy): domain Bacteria; phylum Actinomycetota; class Actinomycetes; order Mycobacteriales; family Micromonosporaceae; genus Micromonospora; species Micromonospora cortesiana. The sequence goes on from NZ_AXVR01000024.1 coordinate 59,457, forward strand.
GGCCAGAGCAGCAGCTGTACATCATTTTTACAAAGGCAGCCGGCGCGGAGCCTGTCCTGTCCAGGTGGTTGCGCGACGGCTCAACCTGGGACGGCACCAGCTGGGTCTGCGCCGGGGCGCCAACCTCCATGCCCGCACTCGGCCACGGCAACGACCTCGCCTACAACGCGAACTATCTGGGACAGGGTCCGGCCTTGATCGCCACCCAGGGGTCCCAATCCGCGTTTCCCAGCGATGAGGTGACAATCATACGCCTGAACGCCGACGGATCTATTGGCACAACCGAAGAAATTCGCCTACCGATAGGCAATATCAGCGGCCTCTGCTACAGTGCGACGGCTGCCGGCGGAGCCGGCAAATACGCCGCCCGACGGCTGGGTAGCCTATGGACGCATCCCGGCGCCGGTGCGCTGACGAGTGGGTGGACTCTGGTGAAGAGTAACCTGACGAGTCACGGCAATCGTTCCGACCAGGGCATCGACTGTTCTGAGAACTATATCTGGAACACAAAGTCCATCAATGTATCAACGCCCAGTACCGGGTGGAACTGGGTGTACCAGTACAACTGGTCTGGAGGTGACGTGGAGACCGACATCGGAATCCCGGGATACAACTTGAGGGATGAGATCGAAGATGTTACCCATGTGGGGAGCGAATTCTTCGTCGGTATCAACCGAAACGGCGGGATAGCCGACTCCGTAAAGGTTTTCATCGAATAGATTCGAGTCATGGCAGGCGGAGTGCTGGTACTTCACCTGCTGAGAGGGAGACCAGGTCACCGGGCGGATCCTCGGCGTGCTGCGCCGCAGGGTCCGCGCCGCCCAGGGCCGCACCGCCGCTCGGTCGGCGCTGAGATTGCTTCGTGGCACTCCCGGTGCCGACCTCCGAACCGCCGCGTATTCGATCTGGATGCGAACACGCGACGGCTCGGGCCGAACGCTGCTCCCGGAGCCCCGGGTCAGACATGGTGGCCGTGGTCAGTCGGCCACACCTATGGCCTGACGGGGGCAGGCCAGCGCCGCCTGCCGGACCTCGTCGTGCTGCTCGGGTCGCGGCTCTTCCACGAGTAGCCGACCGATGCCGTCGTCGTCCTGGTCGAAGACGTCCGGAGCGGCGAGAACGCACTGTCCGAGGCCGTAGCATCGGTCCCGATCGAGGTTTACCTTCACCACGTCACGGCCAACTCAGACACCCTGTACATGATGTCCTTGTCCTGTACCTTCAGGTCGGCGTCGCTGTCGGCGAGGCGCAGGGTGGGAAAGCGTTCCAGCAACCGGCTGTAGACCACCTCGAGCTCCAGCCGGGCCAGGGCGTGGGCCGGACACTGGTGGGGGCCGTAGCCGAAGGTCAGATGCTGGCGTGCGTTGCGTCGAACATCTAGTTCGTCCGGCCTTTCGAACACCGCGGGATCGCGGTTGGCGAGGGGTGGCAGGGCCACCACCCCTTCGCCCGCAGTCACTGTTTGGCCGTCGACCTCCACGTCGTCCATGGCCACCCGGGGTATGCCGAATTGGATCATGGGCAGGTAGCGCATCAGCTCGTCCACTGCCCCGGGCATCAGGTGGGGCTCGCGCCGCAGCAGTTCGAGCTGGTCGGGATGGCGTAGCAGTGCCGCGACGCCCAAACCGATCATGTGCGCTGTGGTCTCCTGCCCAGCGGCCATGGTGGTCCAGGCCAGTCTGATCAGCATTTCCCGGGTCAGCTCGCCGGTGGCCAGGTAGCGGCGCACCATGTGTCCCAGCAGGTCGTCTCGGTCGTGGTGCTCCCGGTCGGTCACCAACTTGTCGAAGTAGGAGACCATGTCCTGCAGGGCGGCGACTTGATCGGCGCTGCTGGTCGATTCCATCAGCTTGGCCGCCAGGCCGGTGAACAGTTCGTATTCGCTGAACGGGATGCCGACGAGGTGGCAGGCCACCCGCGACGGAACTACGAACGCGACATGCTTGACGAGGTCAGCGCCGGGCCCGGCCGCTGCCAGCTGGTCGAGTGCCTCGTCGGTGATCTGGGTGATGACCGGCCGCATGGCCTTCGCCCGCTTGACAGTGAGTTCGCCGGTCAACATGCGGCGGTAGTACCTGTGCCGCTCGCCGTCCATGGCACCCAGCGTGTCCTTGAGGAGGTCGTCGACCGGTTTGCCAGTCCGATTGGGAAACCCTGGATGCGACATGTCGGAACTGAAGCGAGGGTCGCTGAGCGCCGCGCGGACCCCTTTGAAGCTGGTGATCAACCACGATGGATTTCCGTCGGACATCCTGACCGGTGCCACGGGGCAGCGGCCGCTGAGCTCGGTGTAGGCCTCCGGGGGGTCGAACGGCATGGATCGCTCGAATTGGGGAAACGTGAGTTCGGGTGCCAGCGTGTGCAGCGGTGTGGCGGTCTCTGGGTCGGGTGCGGCGGCAGAGTGTGACGACATATGGATTCTCCAGGGGATCGGGATGCGGTTTCTCCGTTGGCTCCGGACGCAATGCGTGGTGGCGCACGGCAGCGACAGCGCCCGGGCTCCGCCGGCATTGGCTGCCTCAGATGCGGTAACAGGGTGGGCGGGTGCCAGTTGGCGGCCGTCGGAATCGGTCGCCGTTAGTGGCACAGCCTGTGTTTGTTACCTGGAGCACGGTCACACCTCTCCTTCCTCGCGTGCGGACTCGAAGCCGCGAGCTGCCCCGGGTGATCGGGATGCGCTTCCAGCGCATCCGTCATCCGTCATTCGTCACTCGGGGTCCCCACAAGAGGGGTGTGGCGATGGGCCTGATGCACATGATCCGTGTCGCAAACACGACATGTCAATCGATGTGTCTCAACGGCTGTCTACTGAATTTATGGGGACGCAACGCCTTCGCCAGCACATTCCGCTCTGGGGTGTCCGATCGTGGCGTGTCGCACCAGGAAGCGGGCGGCTCGGCGACAGGCGGACCTGGGAGGCCGCCCCGCACCACTCGGCGTGGAGCAGCCGGTGCGTGTTCATGCTGGATCGTGTTGATCAAACTCTCAAACAGGTCAAACTCTGCTTTTTAGGTTGAAAGGCAGAGTAACCGTACATCTCATCCGTGTCGTAGATACATTCGGTCACACTGATGCTCGGCCGAAGGTTGATGGCGAGGCGTTCCAGAAGGTCGCGACTGGGCGCTGTCGTGGGAGTGTTCCCCACTGCCTGTTTCCTCCACCCAAGCGACAATCTGGGGCGGTTAGGCCGGGAAACAGCTGGCAGTAGCCGGTGAATTGGCTGACAGTCGTCGCTCAGGTTGGCTGGTCGACCGACTCCCTGGCAATCCTGGACGCCATGGCCCTGCCCCGTACGCTGTTGTCTCGGCTGTTCACCGTGCTGCTCGCCGGCTTGCTCGCTGGTCTCGTCCTGGCGGTAGCGGTGCTGCCGGGCAACCTGCTGCTCGGGTTCGCGGCCCGGTCGGCGCTCGGGAGTTACTCGTCGCTGCCGGACGTGCTGCGGACCCCGGCCACACCCCAGCGCTCCTACCTCTACGCCAACGACGGCACGACGCTGATCACGAGCTTCTACGACGTCGACCGTACCGACGTGGGGCTCGACGAGATCGCACCGTCGATGCAGGCGGCGATCGTGGCGGCCGAGGATCGCCGCTTCTACGATCACGGTGGCGTGGACCTGCGCGGAATGGCCCGGGCCCTGGTCGCCAACGCGAGCGGTGGCGAGACCCCGCAGGGCGGCTCGACCCTGACCATGCAGTACGTCCGCAACGTGCTCAAGACCGATCCCGGGCTGACGGCCGAGGAGCGCGACGCGGCCACCGAGCAGACGGTCGAGCGCAAACTACAGGAGATCCGGTACGCCAACGCGCTCGAGCAGCAGCTCAGCAAGGACGAGATCCTCAACCGCTATCTGAACATCATCTACTTCGGCTCCGGGGCGTACGGCATCTCGGCGGCCAGCCAGCGGTACTTCGCCAAGACCCCGGCGGAGCTGACCCTCAGCGAGTCGGCGCTGCTCGCCGGCCTGCTGCAGTCACCCGAGGCGTACAACCCGATCGACGGTGACCAGGAGGCGGCGCTGGTCCGGCGGGGATATGTGCTCGACGCGATGGTCGCCATCGGCGAGATCTCCGCTGCCGAGGCCACCGCCGCGAAGGTGGAGCCGTTGACACTGCGCCCCACCGCCCAGCCCAACGGCTGCACCGCCGCGGCCGGTGGCCAGGACGACCTGGGCTTCTTCTGCGACTACGTACGCCAGTGGTGGCTTACCCAGCCCGCCTTCGGGGAGACCGTCGAGGAGCGGGAGCAGGCGCTGCGCCGGGGCGGCTACACCGTGGTCACCTCGCTGGACCCGGAGCTCCAGGCGACGGCGCAGCAGCAGGTCACCAGCGTCTACGGGTACGACAACGAGCGGGCGCTGCCGCTCGCGGCGGTGGAGCCCGGCACCGGCCGGGTGCTCGCGATGGCGGTGAACCGGCACTACAGCCTGGAGGCGAACCCGGCCGGGCAGCCGAACTACCCGAACACGGTGAACTCGCTGATCTCCGGCGGCGGCAGCGTCGCCGGCTACCAGGCCGGTTCAACCTTCAAGCTGTTCACCATGCTCGCCGCCCTGGAAGCGGGGATGCCCCTCGCCACCGGCTTCGACGCGCCCAGCCAGCTGCCCACCCGGTACGCGGCCGAGGGCGACGCGAGCTGCGACGGGCGCTGGTGCCCGGTCAACGCCAACCCGGAGTGGATGGACGGCTACCGGATGATGTGGGACGGCTTCGGTCGTTCGGTGAACACCTACTTCGTCTGGCTCTCCGAGCAGATCGGCCCGGAGAAGGTGGTGGAGATGGCGCAGCGCCTCGGCATCACCTTCCGGTCCGAGGCGGACGCGGCGTTCGCCGAGAACGACGCCGAGAACTGGGGTTCGTTCACCCTCGGTGTGGCCGCCGCCACCCCGCTGGACCTGGCCAACGCGTACGCCACCGTCGCGGCGGAGGGGACGTACTGCGAGCCGCTGCCGGTGGTCTCGGTGACCGCGCCGGACGGCTCGGTGGTGCCGGTCGCACCCTCCTGCGAGCGGGTGCTCGACGCGGAGGTGGCGCGGGCCGCCACCGATGCCGCCCGCTGCCCGGTCGGCCAGCAGTCCTCGACCAACCAGTGCAACGGCGGCACCGCCACCTCGGTGGACCGGATCCTGGGCGGCCGGCCGGTCGCCGGCAAGACCGGCACCTCGGACCGGGACGTCACGGAGAGCTTCGTCGGCTTCACCCCGCAGATCGCGGTCGCCGGCATCGCCGCGAACCCCGACGACACCACCGACGCGGTCGGCAGTGCGGTGCAGGTGCAGGTGATCGACGCGGTCGCCGAGGTGATCTCCACCGCCGTGCAGGGGCAGCCGGAGCAGGCGTTCGTCGCGCCCAGCCCGGAGCTGGTCGGTGATCCGCGCCGCCCGGTCGAACGGCCGGAGCCGGACCGTGGGCAGCAGGAGCCCGGCGACGACCGTGGCCCCTTCGCCGACCTGCGTCGTTGGTTTGAGGGCCGTGGCTGAGGCTCCACCTGGGTGCGGGTGGAGCCAGCGGATGGGCTGCTGTCTCACGTCACGCGCCAGGAACGGCAACGGACACGTCGGTGATCTCCATGTCAGGGGGCGACATGAGCGCTGCCAGCACGGTCCGGGCTACGCTGCGCGGCTGGATATACGCGTGCGCCACGTACTGGGCGCCTTCCTGTCGACGTATGGCCTGCTGCATCTCGGTGGCTGTCCGGCCGGGGTAGACGCTCGTCACGCGAATCCCGTGCGGGCCCTCCTCCGCGCGCAACGCCTGCGCGAGTGCGCGGGCCGCGTGTTTGCTCGCGGAGTATGCGCCCCACCCGGGGCTGGTGCGAAGGCCCTGACCGGAGTTGACGAAGACCACCTGGCCGCGAGCGGTCCGGAGCGCAGGCAACAGACAACGGGTGAGCTCAGCTGGGCCTGCCACGTTGACTTTGTAATGCTCCAGCCAACTTTCGGCCTCGGCGTCGGCGATGGAGCCCAGCTGGGCCAGACCCGCGCTGTGCACGAGACCGTCGATGGGCCGGTCTCCGGCGGCCAGGGCGGATCCGTGAGCGGCGATGCCCTCCACGTCCAGCAAATCGAGAACAAGGGTCTCGCATCC
>NZ_AXVR01000025.1 GCF_000484695.1 Salinispora cortesiana
CTCGACCATGTGTACCGGGATGCGGATGGTGCGGGCCTGGTCGGCCATGGCGCGGGTGATGGCCTGGCGGATCCACCAGGTGGCGTAGGTGGAGAACTTGTAGCCCTTGGTGTAGTCGAACTTCTCGACCGCGCGGATCAGGCCGAGGTTGCCTTCCTGGATCAGGTCGAGGAAGGCCATCCCACGGCCGGTGTAGCGCTTGGCGAGCGACACCACCAGGCGGAGGTTCGCCTCCAGGAGGTGATTCTTTGCCCGCTCCCCGTCCCGCGAGATCCACATCATGTCGCGCTGCATGTCGCGGTTGAACTTCTCGTCGCCCTCCTCCGCCGCGCGCAGCTGCTCGGTGGCGTAGAGGCCGGCCTCGATCCGCTTGGCGAGCTCGACCTCCTGCTCGGCGTTAAGGAGCGGGACCTTGCCGATCTGCTTCAGGTACGCCCGGACGGAGTCGGCGGAGGCGGTCAGCTCCGCGTCCCGGCGGGCCTGCTTGAGGGCCTCGGACTCCTCGTCGTCCCACTCGAAGTCGTTGTCGCTGGCGGAGTTCGCCGCGTCGGTCTCGGCGGCCCGGGTCAGCTCCGCCGGCTCGTCGACCACCACGTCCTCGATCTCGGCGGCCAACTCCTCCGCGTCGACCTCGCCAGCAGCCCCGCTCTTTGTGGCCTTCGTGGCCTTCGTGGCTTTCGCGGTCTTCGTCGTGGCCTTCGCCGGGCCGGTCGCTGCGGCCACGGTGGCCTTGGTGGCCCGGGTGGCCTTCTTCGCCGGCGTGGCCTTGGCGCCGTCGGCGGCAGCGCCGGTCGCCTTGCGGGTGGTGGCCTTCCGCGGTGCTGGGGCTGGTGCCTCGGCCCCGGTCGGTGCCGCCTTGGCGGCGGGCGTGGCGGCCTTCTTGGTGGTCTTGGCGGTGGTGGCCCGGGACGCTGGGGTGGTCGACCGGGCGGCGGCCACCCGGCGGCGTGGGGCGGTGCTGGCCGAACCGTCAACCACGACGGTCACCCCCGCCTCCGAGAGCGCCCGGAGGATCTTCTTGGCCTGGGCCGGAGTCACCTCGGCTGACTCGACAGTGCGCGCGAGCTGAGCCGACGTGAGCTGACCGCCGGCGCTCTGCGCATGTGCGATCAAGGTGTCGGTGAGCGAGCGAACGTCGGCGCCGGTCTGGCGGGGTTCTGTCACGAATGACCTTCCGGTGGCGAAGAGCGAGCACGGCAGGGTCGTCCGGCGTGGGGCGGAGCGCGGTGCCGGGCGAGTCGTTGAGCCCCCCGTGTCGCGGGCCAGCCGGTTGATGGCGGTCCGTGGCGCGTGGGCAGGGTGAATTGTAACGCTGTCCACGGCGATCATTCGGCGGCGCACGCCGGACCGCCGGTAGGACCGCCGATTTGGCGCGGATGTGGACTTTGAAAGGATGATACCCGCATATGGTCGCGACCACCCCGGTCGTGCGGGAAGGGGACGAGAATGGCCCGCTCGGTACCGGAGCCGCGGGAACTGCTGGAGATCGCGATCGAGGTGGCGCGGGAGGCAGCCGCGACGGCGTGCCGGATGCGCGGTCAGGGGGTCTCGGTGGCCGCGACCAAGAGCACCGTCACCGACGTGGTGACCGCTGCCGACCAGGCGGTGGAGCGGCAGGTGCACGATGCGCTGCGCCGGCTCCGGCCGGGAGACGCCGTGCTGGGTGAGGAGTATGGGGAGGCGGGCGCCGGTGCCGCCGTCCGATGGATCGTTGACCCCATCGACGGCACCGTCAACTACCTGTACGGCATTCCGCACAGTGCGGTCTCGCTCGCCGCTGAGGTGGACGGGGTGGTGGTCGCCGGGGTGGTGCGTAACGTCGTCACCGGTGAGGAGTGGACCGCGACCGTCGGTGACGGCGCCTGGCGGGACGGGCAACGGCTGCGCTGCTCCACCGAGCCAGAGCTGAGCCAGGCGCTGGTGGCCACCGGCTTCGGCTACGACCCTCGCCGTCGGCAGCACCAGGGCCGCGTGTTGGTCGAGCTGATTCCGCACATCCGCGACATCCGTCGGTTCGGCGCGGCGGCCCTCGATCTCTGCCTCGCCGCCGAGGGGCGGGTGGACGCCTACTACGAGAAGGGGCTCGCCGCCTGGGACCTCGCCGCGGGAGGACTGGTGGCCACCGAGGCCGGACTCCGGGTCGGTGGGTTGACCGGGGCGGCGGCCGGGCCGGATCTGGTGATCGCCGCGCCCCCGGAGCTCTTCGCGCCGCTGCACGACCGGCTGGTCGACCTCGACGCCGCCGGCGGCCCCTGAGGACCGACCGACGGCGGTCTCGGAAGGCCGACCGGTGGGGCGCCACCGGGAGTTTCGGTCACTCCTCCTGGACCGGGCAGGTGCCGGGCGGCGCCACCGGTGCCCCGAGGTCACCGAGGGACTGGTTGACCTCGGTTGTGGTGGCGAGTTGCTGGAAGGCGCTGCCCAGGATGATGTCCACGGTGGCGTCGGCGCGCTCCGGGTCAAACTCGACCGCGGCGTTGTTCAGGAAGTAGGCCCGCAGCAGGTGCGCCGAACCAACGCCCTTCGGCCCGTACTGCAGGACCGCGATGTCGTCGGTCTTTTCCGCGTCGCCGGTCTCCTCGATCTGGAACTTCCGATTTCGGAAGTCGTCGGAGACCTTGCTGGCGAGGCCCACCTGGTCGGTCCCATTGAGTATCTTGATCTTTACCTCGGCCGGTTCGCGGAGTGTGACGTCCGCCTCCGGCCAGCCCTCCTGGCAGCCGGCGCTGCGTCCCGCGTCGCTCTGCGTGTCCCGGACCAGGGCGACAACGGTGAAGATCAGCGCCAGGATCGCCAACAGGGCGACGACGACGAGTGCTCGCACTCGCGCAAAGCTCATCAAGGTGCTCCCGGGACGGAGGAGGGTGACGGTCGTCAGCGGCGGGTGAAGCGCCCGAACGGCCATCCGGTACGCCGCTGAGGTTAACGGTTGTCCGGCGGCGGCGTGGAAACAGCCGGACATGCCGGCGTGCCGGCCGGGAACGAGGTAGTACTACCCCTATCTTCATGTCGCCTGAGTCACATTGGGAACAACTTCCCGTGCGGAGGCGTACATCTCTTCCACGAGGGCGGTATACATGCCACGCCCGCAGTGGAGGTAAGGTACCGCGCTCGCTGGGGAGTTCTCTGGCGGCGTCGACCCGACTCCTGCCGGGTCGGGTGAACGACACAAGTGGTGGCCGCCCAGCGGAACCGAAACAACGTCGTCCGGCGTTACAACCGGAAGCGACAACATCGATATGGGAGAGTGAACCGATGGCCACCGACTACGACGCCCCGCGTCGCGACGAGGTCGACCTCGGCGAGGACAGCCTGGAAGAGCTGAAGGCCCGGCGCGTCGACTCACAGTCGGGCGCCGTGGATGTGGACGAGGCCGAGGTGGCGGAGAGCTTCGAGCTGCCCGGCGCCGACCTGGCCGACGAGGAGCTGACGGTCAAGGTGCTGCCGATGCAGCAGGATGAGTTCCGTTGTGGGCGTTGCTTCCTGGTGCACCACCGCAGCCAGTTGGCAGCCCAACGCAACGGCGACCTCATCTGCCGCGAGTGCGTCTGACCGGGACGCGAATCGCACCACTGGCGGCGGCTCTGTGCTGGGGCCGCCGCACACCCCCCGGTCGCCCTGCGGCGACCCGGTGGGCAACGCCGCCCCCGTCCCGGCCGGCCGTCAGCGCGGCCTAGTCCAGCGGGAGGTCCGATGCCATGACCGAGCCGGACCGCACCGAGCCGGACCGCACCGTCGACGAGCCGGTCGGTGCCGCCGACGGTCTCGGTGCCACCGTCGCGGAGCTGACCGCCGACGACGTCCTGCCGGCTCGGCGTGGGCAGCTCCTCGGTCGCCTGGTCGGGCAGGCCCGGACCCGCGGGTTTGGTGACCTGTTCCGGCCGAGGTCGGCGCTCGGCTGGATGGTTGACACCATCGCCGAGGTCGCCCCACACGTGCCGGTCCGGGACCGGGCCACGCTTCGTCGGCACTTCCCGGACCTGGACGGTGAGGCGTTGGCCGAGCGCCTCGTCCGGAACGCCGCCCGGGCTGGCGCCGGAGTGGGCGCTGCCGGGGGTGGCGTCGCCGCTGTCGAATGGACGGTGCCCCCGAGCCTGCTCACGGCGCCGGTACTGCTGGCCGCTGAGACGGTCGCGGTGGTCGCGATCGAACTGAAGCTGGTCGGCGAGCTGCACGAGGTGTACGGGGTGCCGCTGCCCGCCGGTGGCGCCCAGCGGGCGGTGGCGCTCGTCGTATCCTGGTCCGGGCGGCGCGGGATCAACCCGATGCGGCCGGGCGTTGGAGTGAGCGCGGTGTTGGGCGCCGCAGCCCGCCGTGAGCTGCGGGACCGGCTGGTCAGACGCTTCGGCCGCAACCTCACCACGCTGGGCCCGTTCCTCACCGGCGCCGCTGTCGCGAGCTACCTCAACCGACGGGCCACCCGCGCGGTGGCCGATCTCCTCCGCGCTGATCTCCGACGCCGGGCTGGGGCACCCCCCGACCCACCGTGAGCCCCGGGCGGTCGGTGTGACCCTGTTCGGGGAGCCGCTGGCCGCCGGTTGAACCCGGGCCGACTCAGTCGTGACCGGTGTGGGCCGCGTCCTGACCGGTGTCGGCCGCGTCCTGATCGGTGTGGGCCGCGTCCTGACCGGTGTGGGCCGCGTCCTGACCGGTGTGGGCCGCGTCCTGATCGGTGTGGGTGGTGTCCTGACCGGTGTGGGCCGCGTCCTGATCGGTGTGGGTGGTGTCCTGACCGGTGTCGGCCGGGTCCTGACCGGTGTCGGCCGTGTTCCGACCGGTGTGGGCCGCATCCCGGGCGGCGAGGAGTGCCTCCGCCAACTTCACCGGCCGCCGGGTGCTCACCACCCAGAACGGGGTCGGGTCAGCCGGGTCGTCGAGTACCACCTGCACGGCGCCGGGGATCCACGGCCGTTGGATCACGAATGCCAGTGGGTCTGCGCCGACGCCGAGCACCTCACGCCGCCCGGCGGCGTCCAATGGGATGACATCGGCGACGAATCGGGCCGGCAGCCGCGCATCGTCCACCCTCAGCTCGCCGTCGTCAACCGCCACCCGGATCCGGCCCAGCCAGAGCAGGCTCGCCAGGCACGCCGGGAGCAGCAGCACGAACGGCAGCCACGCCCGGACGCCCGACGCGCCCATCCAGATCTCGGTAGCGAGTAGCCCGGCCACGGCGAATCCGCCCAACCAGAGCCACCACGGCAGATCCAGCCGTTCGGCGTAGCGGGCAGCCGGGGACGAGGAGACGCGCACGAGATGAAGGGTACGGCGCGTGCCGCGGGGAGTACCGGGCAGGATGGGCAGGTCACCCAGGAACCGGATGGAAGAGGGAACCGTGACCGATGTCGTACCCGTGCCTGTGCGGCAGCTCGACCCTGAGCTGCCGCTCCCTGCGTACGCCCATCCCGGCGATGCGGGGGCGGACCTGGTGGCCGCCGCGGATGTGGAGCTGCCCCCCGGTGGCCGGGCCCTGGTGCCGACCGGGGTAGCCATCGCGCTGCCCGAGGGTTATGTAGGCCTGGTCCATCCCCGTTCGGGTCTGGCGGCTCGGCTCGGCGTGACCGTGCTCAACGCGCCCGGTACGGTCGACGCCGGCTACCGGGGTGAGATCCTGGTCAACCTGATCAACCATGATCGAGAGGCGGTGGCTCGGATCGCTCGCGGTGACCGCATCGCACAGCTGGTCGTGCAGCGGGTGGCTCGGGCGCGGTTCCAGCCGGCGGCGGAGCTGCCCGCGTCCCAGCGGGGCGCCGGCGGGCACGGCTCCACCGGCGGTCACGCCGGCCTGGGGTCGGCCACCGCGGCCACCGACGGCCGGCAGCCGGTGCCGGAGGCGTCGTGACACCCGGCGCGGACGCATCGCCGGTAGCGAGGGAAAGTGACAGGGTGGGCGTGAACAGCGTGAACAGCGGAGGGTGTACGCAGTGATCTTCTCCCGAAAGCGGGCCGATGCCGAACGACGCCCGCGCGACGAGCGGCCCGAGGCCCAGGAGGGGCGCGAGGCGACGAGTTCGGCCACGCCGGCCCCCGGCCCCTACGACGTGACCGAGGCGCCGGCCGGGGTGCAGCGGCTCGACCTGGGGAGCCTGCAGATTCCCGCGGTCGGCGGGGTCGAGGTGCGGGTGCAGGCCGATCCGCAGGGCGCTGTCCAGCAGGTGGTGCTCGTGCACGGGCAGAACGCGCTTCAGCTCGGGGTCTTCGCCGCCCCGCGCAGCGCGGGCATCTGGGACGAGGTACGCGAGGAGATCCACCAGTCCCTGTCCAACGACGGCGCCACCACCGAGGAGGTCACGGGTGCGTACGGCGTCGAGCTACGGGCCCAGGTCCCTACCCAGGACGGCCGTACCGACCTGCGCTTTGTCGGCATCGACGGGCCGCGCTGGATGGTCCGCGCCGTCTACCAGGGCAAGGCGGCGACCGAGCCGGATGCGGCCGGCCCGCTGACCGTCTGTCTCGAGGGCCTCGTCGTTGACCGGGGACAGGAGGCGCGGCCGGTGCGGGAGCCGCTGCCGCTGCGCCTGCCCCGGGAGGCCGCCGAACAGGCGGCCGCGGACGGCTCCGCCGCCGAGCCGAAGCCGACCCCGCAGGCCTGACGCTACTCCACCAATCGCTGGCATCCACTCCGTCGGCGTACGCTGGCGGAGCGGTCCCGGCGTGCGGTGGGCCGCTCCACCGCCGGCCCCGGGCCGGCCCAGCCCGGAAAGGGTGACGCGGAGGTCATGTCGACCGACGAGCGGCGGGGATCGCTGCGGCGCGTGCTGCGTCGGCTCACCGCCAGCGAGGCGGAGATCGAGGCGCAGGAGCTGCTCCGGGAGAGCGCCGAACACGGCGGCATGCCGGCCCGCCAGTGCTGCCGAGGCCAACTGGTCGCGGTCTCCGGCCGGCTCCGCACCGTGGTCTACACGCCGCGGACCAACCAGCCGACGTTGGAGGCGGACCTGTACGACGGTAGCGACGTGGTGACCCTGGTGTGGCTGGGCCGGCGGCACATCGCCGGCATCGAACCGGGCCGGCACCTGACCGCTCGAGGCCGGGTCGCCATCCGAGGTGACCGTAAGGTCATCTACAACCCGTACTACGAGTTGGAGCCGCCGAAGTGACGACGGGACAGCGCCCGACGGCGCAGCCGGGCACGGGAGAGGAGGAGCCGCTCCCGACGATCGCCGAGCAGATGGCCGACCAGCTGGGGGGCTGGCGCGGGTTGCTGGAGTCCAGCATCCCGGTGGTCGTCTTCGTGGTCGCCAACATCCTCGGTGAGCTGCGCCCGGCTGTGGTCGCCGCGGTGGCGGTCGCGGTGTTCATCGCGGTGCTGCGGCTGGCCCAGCGGCGGCCGGTGCGGCACGCGGTGAACGGGCTGTTCGGGATCGCGATCGGCGCGGCGATCGCCTGGCGCACCGGTGATGAGCGGGACTTCTATCTGCCCGGCATCCTCTACGGCATCGGTTATGGCCTGGTGCTGCTGGGCTCGGCGGCGATCCGGCAGCCCCTGGTCGGCTGGATCTGGTCGGTCCTGGTCGCCAAGGGCGCCTCCGAGTGGCGGCAGGACCCGCTCCTGGTGCGGACCTTCACCCGGTTGACCGTGCTCTGGGGAGTGGTCTGGCTGGCGAAGGTCGGGGTGCAGGCCGGGCTCTACCTCGCCCGCCAGGACACCGCGCTCGGCATCGCCCGGCTTCTGCTCGGCTACCCGCCGTACGTGCTGCTCCTGCTGATCACGGTCTGGACGGTGCGTCGGGTGACCCGGCACAACCCCCAAGCCCCCCTGACGCCCCAGAACCCGGTCGAGTAACGGCCGGCCGCGGGCTCAGCAGGCCTTGCGGGTCCGCTCGACGCTGTCCGGACCGAGCACCACCGTCCGGACGGAGTCCTCCACCTCCGCCGTACAGACAAAGATCAGCTCGTCGCCGGCCTCGATCGGGTCGTCCGGGCTGGGCACCAGCACCCGCTTGCCGCGGAGGATCGCCACCAGCGCCGCGTCGCGGGGCAGCGGCACCTCCCGCAGCGGATGACCGACGTACGGGGCGCTTGTCGGCAGCGTGATCTCGACCAGGTTCGCCTCGCCCTGCCGGAAGGTCATCAGTCGGACCAGGTCGCCGACGGTCACCGCCTCCTCTACCAGGGCGGCCATCACCCGCGGCTTGCTGACCGCCACGTCCACCCCCCACTGCTCGGTGAAGAGCCACTCGTTCTCGGCCCGATTGATCCGGGCGACCACCCGGGGCACCGCGAACTCGGTCTTGGCCAGCAGCGATACCACCAGGTTGACCTTGTCGTCCCCGGTGGCGGCGACCACCACGTCGCGGTTGGCCAGCTCGGCCTCCTCCAAGCTGGTCAGCTCACAGGCGTCGGCCAGCACCCACTCCGCGTCCGGTACCCGGTCCGGCCGGAGCATCGTGGGCTGCCGCTCGATCAGCGTCACCTGGTGGCCGTTCTCGATCAGCTCCTGGGCGATGGAGCGGCCCACGTTTCCGGCGCCGGCGATGGCGACCCGCATGGTCACTGCCCCCCTTCCAGCGGCAACGCCGCCACCGACGTGACCGCGTTGACGATGTCGTCGGTGACCAGCATGAAGATCTGGTCACCCTCCTGCACGACGGTGCTCAGCGTCGGCAACGTGCCGATGCCGAACCGGGTGAGGTACGCCACCCGGGCGCCGGTCGTCTTCTCCAGCGCCAGCACCGACTGGCCGACCCAGTCCTTGTGCACCGGGACCTCCACGATCGAGACGGTGCTCGTCGGGTCCCGGAACAAGGCCTCGTTGCCGTCCGGCACCAGGTGCCGCAGCATCCGGTCGGCGGTCCATCGGACGGTGGCCACCGTCGGGATGCCGAGGCGCTCATAGACCTGGGCTCGCCGCGGGTCGTAGATGCGCGCCGCGACGCGGGTGACACCGAAGGCTTCCCGAGCCAGCCGAGCGGAGATGATGTTGGAGTTGTCGCCGCTGGAGACGGCCGCGAACGCGTCCGCCCGCTGGATGCCGGCCTGTCGGAGCACCTCCCCGTCGAAGCCGGCGCCGGTCACCGTGATGCCGGCGAAGTCCGGGCCGAGTCGGCGGAAGGCGTCGGAATTCTGGTCGACGACCGCTACCGAGTGCCCGTGGGCCTCCAGACCGTGCGCGAGGGTCGCTCCGACCCGCCCACAGCCCATGATCACCACATGCACCGTGCCCCTCCTCAACATCCGCCCGCACCAGCCGTTGCGGCTGTTGGACGAGCCTGTCACGTTCCCGGGGGCGGACGCGGACCGACGGTACTCCGTGCGTACGCCCTCCGGTGTCCGGCCACCCGGGCGTGGGTGTGGGCGAGGGTCGTACGCTTGGCGGTTGTGGCCCGACCCGCCTCGCTGGTGAAGCGACTGCTCGTCGGTCGACCGTTCCGGTCCGACCGACTCCAGCACACCCTGCTGCCCAAGCGCATCGCCCTGCCCGTTTTCGCCTCCGACGCGCTCTCCAGCGTGGCCTACGCCCCCGACGAGATCCTGCTGATGCTCTCGTTCGCCGGGGCCTCGGCGTTCGTCTTCTCGCCGTGGATCGCCCTGGCGGTGGTCGTGGTGATGCTCGCGGTCGTGGCGAGCTACCGGCAGAACGTGTACGCCTACCCGTCCGGTGGCGGCGACTACGAGGTGGCCACGGTCAACCTGGGGCGCCGCGCCGGTGTCGGCGTGGCCAGCGCCCTCCTGGTCGACTACGTGTTGACCGTCGCCGTGTCGGTCGCGTCCGGGGTGGCGAACCTGGGCGCGGTGATCCCCTTCGTGGCCACCCACAAGGTGGCGGTGGCCGTCGCCGCGGTGGTGCTGCTCGCCGCCGTCAACCTGCGCGGGATCAAGGAGTCCGGCACCACCTTCGCCATCCCCACCTACGGTTTCATGATCGTTATCGTCGGCATGATCCTCACCGGGCTGGTCCGGGTGGTACTGCTCGGCCACGACCTGCGCGCCCCCAGCGCGGACCTGGTCATCGCCACCGAGTGGAGCGACACGACCGGGTGGGCGATGGCGTTCCTGCTGCTGCGGAGTTTCTCCTCCGGCTGCGCCGCGCTCACCGGCGTCGAGACGATCTCCAACGGGGTGCCCGCCTTCCGGGCACCGAAGAGCCGCAACGCGGCGACCACCCTGCTCATGCTCGGCGCGGTGGCGGTGACCATGCTGGTCGGCATCGTCTGGCTGGCCCGGCTGACCGGCCTGCAGTTCGTGGAGGACCCGGCCCGGCAGATCGTCGGCGGCCCCGACGGGTACGTGCAGAAGACCGTCACCGCGCAGCTCGGCGAGACCATCTTCGGCTCCGGTTCGCTGCTGCTGTTCGTGGTCGTCGGCGTCACCGCCCTGATCCTCTTCCTGGCCGCGAACACCGCGTTCACCGGCTTCCCGGTGCTCGGGTCGATCCTCGCCCAGGACCGCTACCTGCCCCGGCAGCTACACACCCGGGGGGACCGGCTCGCGTTCTCCAACGGCATCCTCTTCCTGGCCGGCTTCGCGATCGTGCTGATCATCGGCTTCCAGGCCGAGGTGACCAGGCTGATCCAGCTCTACATCGTCGGCGTCTTCGTCTCGTTCACCCTGTCCCAGGCCGGCATGATCCGGCACTGGAACCGGTACCTTCAGGTCGAGCGCGACCAGCAGGTGCGCCGGCAGATGATCCGCTCCCGGGCGATCAACAGCTTCGGCATGGCGATGACCGCCACCGTGCTGGTGATCGTGGTCGTCACGAAGTTCCTGCTCGGCGCGTGGATCGCCATCGCCGCGATGATCATGATCTACCTGGTGATGCTGGGGATCCGTCGACACTACGACCGGGTCGCCGTCGAGCTCGTCCCCGACGAGGGGCGGCCGGTGAAACCGGCCCGTAACCACGCGGTCGTGCTGGTCAGCAAGGTGCACCAGCCGACCTTGCGGGCCATCGCCTACGCGCAGGTCACCCGGCCGGACAGCCTGACCGCGGTGACGGTGAACGTCGACGACAAGGACACCCGCCGGCTGCAGGCCGAGTGGGAACGGCGGGACGTGCCGGTCGCGCTGACCGTGATCGATTCGCCGTATCGGGAGATCACCCGGCCGATCATCGACTACGTGGCCGGCATCCGTCGGTCCTCGCCCCGCGACGTGGTCACCGTCTTCATCCCCGAATACGTGGTCGGCCGCTGGTGGGAGAACCTCTTGCACAATCAGAGCGCACTGCGGCTCAAGGGTCGGCTGCTCTTCGAACCGGGAGTGATGGTCACCAGCGTGCCGTGGCAGCTCGCCTCGACCGAGGGCAAGGATCTGGACCGGCTGGACGAGACGCTCAGCCGAGGACCGGCCCGCGGTCCCCGGGTGACGCCGGGCGGCCCGGAGCCGACAGACGGCCCGCCAACGGTCCCCACCCCGCCGCCAAGGAGCGGCCCGGACCCGGCCGACGGAGGTGGCCGGTGACCGGCGACGAGGGGCTGGCGGAGGCTGAGCGGGTCGAGTTGACCGTCGGGGCGGTGGCCCCGGGCGGGCACTGCGTCGCCCGGGTCGCCGGCCAGGTGGTCTTCGTCCGGCACGCGCTGCCCGGCGAGCGGGTGGTAGCCGAGGTCACCGAGGTGCACCGCGGGTTCGCCCGGGCCGACGCGGTGACGGTGCTGGTGGCCGCGCCGGAGCGGGTGGAGCCCCCCTGCCCGTACGCGAAGCCCGGCCGCTGCGGCGGATGTGACCTGCAGCACGTGTCCCCCGAGGCGCAGCTGACCTGGAAGGCGGGGGTGATCCGCGAGCAACTCACCCGACTGGGCGGGCTGACCGACGGGGAGCTGGACGCGCTGGGTATCCAGGTCGAGGCGCTGCCCGGCGGGTCGTTGGGCTGGCGTTCCCGGGTGCGGTACACCGTTGACGGTGCCGGTCGGGCCGGCCTGCTCAAGCACCGCTCGTACGAGGTGGTGCCGATCGACCGGTGCCGGATCGCCCACCCGGCGATTCAACAACTGCCGGTGCTCGGACCCGTGCGGTGGCCGGACGCGGACGCCGTCGAGTCCGTCGCCTCGACCGGCGGGGACGTGACCGTGACCGCCGTCGCCGACGGAGCGGTGCGGCCGGTGAGCGGGCCGGAACGGGTCCACGAAGAGGCCGTCGGCCGCCGGTGGGCGCTGCCCCCGTCGGCGTTCTGGCAGGTCCACCCGGCGGCGGCGGACACCCTGGTCAACGCCGTGCTGGCGCAGCTCGACCCGCGGCCGGGGGAGACCGCCTGGGACCTGTACGGCGGGGCGGGCCTCTTCGCCGCCGCGCTGGCGGAGCGGGTCGGTGCCACCGGGCGGGTCACCCTCGTTGAGGCCGCCGGGGCCGGCATCGCCGCCGCCCGGGAGAACCTGCGGGACCTGTCACAGGTCGGCATCGTCTCGGGCCGGGTCGCCCCGGTGCTGGATCGTGGGCGCCTCACCGCGCCGGTGGACCTGGTGGTGCTCGATCCGCCCCGCTCCGGGGCCGGGGCCCGGGTGGTGCGGGCGGTGGCCGCCGCCGGAGCGCGCGCGGTGGCGTACGTGGCCTGCGACCCGGCCGCCTTTGCCCGGGACGTCCGCGGCTTCACTGAGCTGGGCTGGCGGCTCGCCGCGCTGCGCGGCTTCGACCTCTTTCCGATGACCCAGCACGTGGAGCTGGTGGGGCTGTTGCTGCCGCCCGCCTCGCCGCACCGGCGGCGGAGCGACGCCTGACCATCGGCTCAGCGTTGCCGGCGTCCTGCGGACCGTTGCGGGTGCTCCCGACCGGACTGCGGGCTGTCCCTCGGCCGATAGACTCTCCGGTCATGAGTGTTGAACGGGACCCGGCAAACCAACCGGGGCTGCTGGCCGCCGTCAGCGGTCCGCAGGACATTAAGCGGATGTCCACCGAGCAGCTGGAAATCCTCGCCGCCGAAATCCGTGACTTTCTGGTGGCCAAGGTCTCTCGCACCGGCGGGCACATCGGCCCCAACCTGGGGGTGGTGGAGCTGACCCTCGCGCTGCACCGGGTCTTCGACTCCCCCCGGGACCGGATCCTGTTCGACACCGGCCACCAGGCCTACGTACACAAGATTCTCACCGGCCGGCAGGGCGGCTTCGACAAGCTGCGCCAGCGCGGTGGGCTCGCCGGCTACCCGAGCCAGGCCGAGAGCGAGCACGACCTGATCGAGAACTCGCACGCCTCCACCGTCCTCTCCTACGCCGACGGGCTGGCCAAGGCGTACGCGCTGCGGGGTGAGTCCCGGGCGGTGGCGGCCGTGGTCGGCGACGGCGCGCTGACCGGCGGTATGTGCTGGGAGGCGTTGAACAACATCGCGACCGCCGGCAACCCGCTGGTGACCGTGGTCAACGACAACGGCCGCTCCTACTCGCCGACCATCGGCGGGCTCGCCGACCACCTCTCGACGCTGCGCCTGAACCCCGGCTACGAGCGGGTGCTGGACACGGTTCGGGAGGCGCTCGGCTCGACCCCGCTGGTCGGCCGACCGATGTACGAGGTGCTGCACGCGGTCAAGCGGGGCATCAAGGACGCGGTAGCGCCGCAGGCGATGTTCGAGGACCTCGGCATCAAGTACGTCGGCCCGGTTGACGGGCACGACATCGTGGCGGTCGAGGGGGCGCTGCGCGCGGCGAAGTCCTTCGGCGGCCCGGTGATCGTGCACGCGGTCACCCGCAAGGGCTACGGCTACCGCCCGGCCGAGGACGACGAGGCGGACTGTTTCCACAGCCCCGGTGCCTTCGACACCGAGACCGGCAAGGCGACCGCCGCGCCGTCGGTGAAGTGGACCCACGTCTTCGGCGAGGAGCTGGTGGCGATCGCCGACGAGCGGCCGGACGTGGTGGGAATCACTGCGGCGATGGCCGAGCCGACCGGCATCGCCAAGCTGGCCCGGAAGTACCCGGAGCGCACCTACGACGTGGGCATCGCCGAACAGCACGCCGCCACCTCGGCGGCGGGGCTGGCGCTGGGCGGTATGCACCCGGTGGTCGCGGTCTACGCGACCTTCCTCAACCGGGCATTCGACCAGGTCCTGCTGGACGTGGCGATGCACAAGCTGCCGGTGACCTTCGTGCTGGACCGGGCCGGGATCACCGGCCCGGACGGGCCCAGCCACTACGGCATGTGGGACATGTCCATCTTCGGGGTGGTGCCGGGCCTGCGGATCGCCGCCCCCCGGGATGCCGCCACCCTCCGTGCGGAGCTGCGCGAGGCGGTCGCCGTGGACGACGGTCCCACCATTGTCCGCTTCCCGACCGGTTCCGTCGCCGCCGACCTGCCGGCGCTGCGCCGGGTCGGTCCGGTGGACGTGCTCGCCGAGTCGGCCCGCGCCGACGTGCTGCTGGTCGCGGTCGGCTCCTTCGCCGGCCTCGGCATGGAGGTCGCCGCCCGGGTCGGCGAGCAGGGTTACGGCGTGACCGTGGTTGACCCGCGCTGGGTCCGGCCGGTCGCGGCCGAGCTGGTGGAGCTGGCTGCCGGGCATCGGCTCGTGGTCGTCGTGGAGGACGGGGTTCGGGCCGGCGGCGTCGGCGACGCCATCGCCCAGGCGATGCGGGACGCCGACGTCGAGGTGCCGGTGAAAGATCTGGGCGTACCGGTCGACTGGCACCCGTACGGCACCCGCACCCAGATTCTCGCCGACCTCGGCCTGACCGCCCAGGACGTGGCCCGCGACGTCACCGGCTGGATCTCCCGGCTCGACATTGACGCCGCCGGCAACGAGAAGGAGCTGGTCACCGACCAGGTGGAGCCGATCGTCACGCCGCGAGAGGCACCCGCGCCGAAGTGACGGGGTGGGGTGGGTGACGGCGGGCCGCCCGCCGTCACCCACCCCACCCCACCGCGGCATCGCGTCGGAGGTAGCCGCCCCCGGCGCTACCACGTCGGACATCGCTGCCCGGGCGTCACCGCGAACGGAGCCGACCCCGGCGCTACTGCGGAGCGGGCAGGGAACGGTAGTGGGTCTCCGCGCTGGTCGCCAGACTCACCGTGACCTCTTCGTCGGCCAGGGGCAGGATCGCCAGGCCCGGGCGGTCAACGAGGTGGGATGTGCCGGCCGGGACCGACAGCGAGTCCTCCGGAGCCGGCTGCCAGCTCAACACGCCCAGCCGCTGCCCCGCCACCGGCAGGACGTACGCCTGAAGTGGCGCGGCCCGATCGGCGGCTGACATCATCGCTGCGCCGCCGGTGGCCGGCCGGTACAACACCGCCGTCATCTCGTCGTCGGCGGTCTCCCAGGTGAGCTGCTGCACCTCACCCGGCGGGCCAGGACCGAGCGTGCCCTCGCCAACCGTCCGGAGGGTCAGTCCCGCCATCGGCCAGGAGGCCGGCACCGAGAGCGCCGAATTCCGGCTCCCGAACTGGCGTTGGATGCTGCCGAAGGGCCCCTGGTCGCCGGCGAGCGCGCAGGTGTCCAATCCGGCCAGGGCCTGCCGCCCGGAGCCGGATTCGTCCCGCACCAGCGGGTCGCGCGGCGCGTCCAGGCCGGTGCCGAGGTCGAGGAAGCGTTCGGTGGTGCGCCCCCGCGGCAGTGACTCGGTGGCGCGCAGCGCGGCGGTGACCGGGACCGCGGAGCAGGCCGGCACCGCCACGGGTGTGCTCAGACCCCCCTCGATGGCCACCTTCTGGCCATCCGGACCGGTCAGGTCGGTGACCCGGGCAGAGACCAGGTAGCGGCGACCCGCGTCGGTGTGGACCGGGAGAACATCGGAGTAGACCAGGTAGCCGGGATCGGTGTGTTCGACGGCATGGGTGACGGTGTGGCGCCCGTCCGCTCCGGCGACCTGGAGCAGCCAGGAGGCCCCCGTGCCGGGAACATCCGCGGCGACCAGGGCGAGCGGCGCGCCGTCGACCGCACCGGCCCAGAGGATGCCGGAGGTGGGTAGGTACGCTCGGTCGCCGAGCGGCGAGCGCCAGGCGCGGACCGCCTCGGTCACCGCGGTCGTCGTCGTGGCCTCGGCAGCGAGGGAGCCACGGGCCGGCCAGACGGTGAGCGATCCGTCGCGGCTCTCGTGCCCCACCGATAGGTCATCCGGTGCCCGGTCGGCGACCACTCCGCAGCCGGCCAGGGTCGCCACCAGGGCCAGCGCAGCGGCGGTCGTCCTGCCGGTCCGGCGGGCTGCAAGCACGTCTAGCTCCTCCGTCTCCTGCGAACCGCAATGGTACGAGACGGCGCGGTGCCGCCCAGCACCACCCACAAGGGATTGTGCGGTGGCTTTCGTGTGATTTCCGCTCAGGTAGACTCCGCCGATTGTGACGCCTGCTGACACCCGCGCCGAACCCGCCACCGTGGCCTCGTCCGAGCCGGTCGATCGCAACAGCGCGAGTGCGTTCCCCCTGAACGGCGTGGCAGCGGGGGAGCGGAAGCAAACGTCCGGCCCTCCGGTGACGGCCCCCGGTCGCCGTCAGCTCCGGCTGCCGTCGTGGACGCCCCGACGGCAGCACTCGGTGGTGGTTGGCGGCTTCCTGCTCGCCGCGCTCTGGGTGACCAGCCAGATCTGGGTCGACCCGACCGGTCGGGTGGCCGCGCTCTACAGCAGTGACCCGGCGCAGGTGCAGTTCTTCCTGGCGCACTCGGTGCGGGTGGTGCTTCACGGTGAGTTCCCGTTCTTCACCGAGCAGTTCAACTACCCGGACGGGGTCAACCTGATGGCCAACACGGCCATCCTCGCGCTGGGCATCCCGATGGTGCCGGTGACGCTCCTCTTCGGCCCGGCGGTGACCTTCGTGCTGCTGGTCACCCTCGGGCTCGCCGGCACCGCGACCGCCTGGTACGTGGTGCTCAGCCGGCACCTTGTGCGCAGTCGACTGGCGGCGGCGGTCGGCGGATGGTTCTGCGGGTTCTCCCCGGCGATGCTGTCGCACGCCAACTGGCACCCCAACATCATCAGTCAGTTCCTGCTGCCGTTCATCGTGTGGCGGGTGCTCGTCATCACCCGCTCCCAGCGTCCGTACCGCGACGGCCTGCTGCTCGCCCTGCTGGTGAGCGTGCAGGCGTTCATCAACGAGGAGATCCTGCTCTTCACCGCGATGGCGTGCGGGGTCTTCCTCGCCGCCGTGCTGGTGCAGCGGCCCCAGCTGTGGCGGGCGGCGTGGCGGCCGCTGGCGAAGTCGCTCGCCACCTGCACGGCGGTGGCGGGCGCGCTGCTGGCGTACCCGCTCTACGTGCAATTCGCCGGCCCGATGGCGTACCACGGGCTCAGCGACGCGGTCCGGGACTACGGCAACGACATCGCCGCGTTCGTCGCCCCGGGCTCGCCCACCCTGGGCGGGGACGACGCGGCCAACACCGGCCTCGCCCCGAACTACTCGGAGGAGAACGCCTTCTTCGGCTGGAGCCTCTCCCTGATCGCCGTCGGCATCGTCCTGTGGCTGCGCCACGACGTGGTCGTGCGGGCCCTCGCGGCGACCGGGATCTTCTTCGCGGTGCTCTCTCTCGGCGAGCGGATCTCGTGGTGGGACCAGGAGATCGGGGTTGGACCGTGGGAGTGGCTGGTTCGGCTGCCGCTGCTGGACGCGGTGGTGCCGACCCGGTTCGGGCTCATCACCACCGTTACCGTCGGGCTGTTGCTGACGCTCGCGGTCGACCGGTCCCGAAGGCTGCCGCTACCTCGGCGCACCCTGCGGCTGCGCACCGCCGCCGGGCTGGTGCTGGCGTTGTTGCCGATCGCGCCCATGCCGCTGGCGGTGACCTCCCGACCACCGGTGCCGGAGTTCATCACCGCCGACCGGTGGCGCGGCTACGTGGCGCAGGACCAGACGCTGGTGCCCATTCCGGTGCCGAGCATGGGCAACACCCACGGCATGCGCTGGGCCGCCGCCGTCAACCTCGACTTCAAGATTCCCGGTGGCTACTTCCTGGCGCCGCGCAACGCCAACACCGGCGACCCCGGTCGGTTCGGCGGCCGCCCCAGTGGGCTCGGAGAACTGCTCAGCGAGGTCGCCAGCACCGGACGTACGCTGCAACTCGACGACCGGCAGCGCCGGCGCGCCCTGGACGACCTGCGGCACTGGCGGGCCGCGATCCTGGTCCTGCCGGTGGACCAGCACCACGCGGAGCCGCTGCGACTGACCGTCGAGCAACTGGTCGGCCCGGGCAGGCGTGAACTGGACGTCTGGATGTGGGACGTCCGCGCGTTGACGGACCCGGCACCGACCGCCGCCTAGTCGAGCAGGGGACGGACGTCCCAGAGCCAGACGTCGTCCACCCGCTGCGGTGCGCCGAGCAGCGAGGTCATCAGGTCGCGCAGCACCGCCTCCCGGGGGTGGGCGCCGAGCACCACCACCGAGGCCCGCCAGTACCGCAGGTCCTCGATCACCTGTCGCCGCTCGACATCGGTGATGTTTGGCGTGGCGTTCTTGCCCATCGTGGAGTAGATGAGTCGGGTCGTCGGCCGGTTGTCCGCCCCGAAGATCCCTTCACCCTGCTCGTTGGGGCCGATGAAGTACCCGCCGGGAACGGGGAACTCGTGCTGGGTCAACGCACTCCAGCGCAGCGTGGAGAGGCCGTGCACGTTGCTCGGGATCGGCACCGGGACCAGGGTGCGCCCCTCGGGCACGTACGGCCGCCAGCCACCGGCGGTGATGAAGTGCGGTGGGGGCGCCACCGCCTCCACCGGCAGCGGCCGGGGGATCAGCGGCAGCAGAGCCAGCGTGATGGCCGCGTAGCCGACTGGGCGTCGCCACCGCCGTGGGAACCGCGGTGGGCGGCCGGAGCGCTGCGCGGGCAGCGGTGGCCGACCGGTCCCGGAGACGGCGTCCCACGCGACGGCGAGCAGGATCCCGATCGCGGCGGCCACGATCAGACTCAGCCGGGTCGGCATCATCATCTCGACCAGCGGCAGGTCCTCCGACACGTACGCCCACGGGCCGTTGAGGTCGGTCTCGACGCCGTCGAAGCGGATCGCCGGGCCGAGGGAGGCCACCGTGAACACCACCGTCAGCACCGCCAGGATACGCGCCACCAGGCTGCGGCGGACCAGCAGCAGGAGGGCCACCACAGCCAGGATCACCAACGGCCAGCCGAACCAGCTGTTCTGCTCGGTCACGCCGATCGTCTGCTCCACCGCCGCGTCCCCGGCGAGGGTGTCCCGGGGAAAGGTGACGAAGGCTTTCAGGTCCTCGCCCCAGCTGTGGAAGACACCGCCCTGTAGGCCGCGGTAGGACTGCGGACCGTTGAACTGGAACCAGATCGGGTACGCGGTGAGCAGCAGCGCCAGGCCACCGCCGGTGCCGAGGGCGGCGGCGAAGGTGCCGGCCTGCCGCCGGGCGGCCACCGGCCGCAGCGCCACGTACGTGGCGACGACGACGAGGCAGGCCAGCGCGGTGAGCAGCAGCATCTCCTCGTTGATGAAGATCTGGTACGCCACCAGCAGGCCGAGCAGGACGCCGTTGCGTCGCCAGCGGCCGGGCTCGCCGAGCCGCAGCACACGGAGCACGATCAGCGGGAGCAGGAAGTTGGAGGCGAAGTTGGGCTGGCCGTTGGCGTGGTGCACGACGCCGGGCGCGAAGCCCAGGAACGCGCCACCGACGAACGCGGCGGCCCGGGAGCGCACCAGGTGCCGGGAGAGCACCCAGTAGGAGGTGCCGGCGGTGGCGGCCAGCGCGGCGCCGAGGTACAGCACGTACGTCACCTGGGGGCCGACCAGCATGGTCAGTGGCGCCAGCGGCAGAGTCACCCCGAGTAGTGAGGTGTTCGCCATCATGTTCACCCCGACCGGGGCGTTCTGTCGGGTGCTGAAGAGCGGGTTCTCCAGGTGCCACACCGAGTACGCCCCGTGTGCGAAGAGCCACTCGAACCAGCTGTGGTCGGTCGGCAGATGGGCGGAGACCCGGTTGGGTATGTCCCCCCAGTGGTTGAGGCAGACCAGTACGCCGAGGGCCAGGTAGACGCCGATGGCCAGGACGTCGGCGCGGACGGGACGCCATCGAGAACGCCGGGTCGGCACTTCCGCCACAGTGGAGGTGGGGGTGCTGGTCTGTGGCACGGAGTCAACCATCGGCGCGGGCACGACGCGCCATCGTACAGGCGGCCCCGGGGTGGACCTGCCGGCCCCGGTCACTCTCGGTCGTGTATCCAAGTCGTCGCTGGCGGTGAAGCACTAGGTTGTCGGGGAGTTCAGGCGCGAGGAGGCTGGGATGCGGGTACTGGTTGTCGAGGACGAACGCAACCTCGCCGACGCGATCACGCGGGGGTTACGCAAGCGCGGCATGGCGGTGGATGTCGCGTACGACGGTGACAGCGGGCACGAGATGGCCTTCGTCACCCGGTACGACGTGGTGGTGCTCGACCGGGACCTGCCCGGCGTGCCCGGCGATCAGATCTGCGCCGAGCTGGCCGCCTCCGGCACCCTGACCCGGGTGCTGATGTTGACCGCCAGCGGGACGGTCGCCGACCGGGTCGAGGGGCTGCAGCTGGGCGCGGACGACTACCTGCCCAAGCCGTTCGCCTTCGACGAGCTGGTCGCCCGGGTGCAGGCGTTGGGCCGCCGCGCCACCCCGGCCGCTCCGCCGGTGCTGGCGGTGGCCGACCTGGTGCTCGACCCGGCTCGGCGGACGGCGACCCGGGCCGACGTGCCGCTGGACCTGACCAACAAGGAGTTCGGTGTGCTGCACGAGCTGGTCAAGGCCGGCGGCGCGGTGGTCTCCAGCGAGGAGCTGCTGGAACGGGTCTGGGACGCGAATACCGACCCGTTCACGACCATCGTCCGGGTCACCGTGCGCACGCTGCGCCGTAAGCTCGGTGACCCACCGCTGATCGAGACCGTGGTCGGTGCCGGCTACCGCGTGGCCGGGGCGGCGGCGTGACCGCCGGCCGTGGCATGCGGCCCACCCTGCGCCTGCGGTTGACCCTGCTCAATGGGCTACTGCTGGTGGGTGCCGGGGTGATCCTGGTGCTGCTGGCCTGGCTGCTGGTCCGCGACGCGCTGCGCCCCGCCGACGAGCTGCTTACCGGGACGACGGTGGTGCTGGCCGACGGTCGTTCCCTGGACGCCGCCGAGTGGCAGCGACAGTTGGGCGAGGTGGCGAGCCGGGAACTGCTGGCCAAGGGGCTGGCGGCGCTGCTGGCGATCAGCGTGGTCGGGGTGGCCGGTGGCTACCTGGTCGCGGGCCGGGCCCTGCGGCCGCTCTATCAGGTCACCGCCACCGCCCGACGGCTCGGTGAGACCACCCTCGATCAGCGCATCGGCTACTCGGGTGCGGATGACGAGGTGGCCGAGCTGGCGCAGACCTTCGACGCGATGCTGGACCGGATCGCGGTCGCCTTCGACGCGCAGAAGCGCTTCGTCGCCAACGCCTCACATGAGCTGCGGACCCCGCTCGCCGTGATGCGTACCGAGATCGACGTGACGCTCAGCGACGACGAGGCGGACACCGCCGAGTACCGCCGGATGTCCACTGTTGTCCGGGACGCCTCGGAACGGGCCAACGGCCTGGTGGACGCGCTGTTGGTGCTGGCCCGCAGCGAGGCGCAGGCCGGCCATCGCCTCGCCCGGCGGACGGAGTGCGACCTGGCTGCCGGCACCGCCAACGCGTTGACGGCGGTACGCCGGGAGGTGGAGCGGATCGGTCTGCGGGTGGAGACCTCACTGGAGCCGGCACCGGTGGTCGGCGACCCCGGGCTGCTGGACCGGCTCGCCGGGAACCTCGTCGAGAACGCGGTGCGCTACAACCATCTGCACGGCCAGCTCTGGGTGCGGACCGGTTCGGATGGCCGGCGGTCCTGGCTGGTGGTGGGCAACACCGGCTTCGAGGTGGACCAGGCCGATGTGCCGGGGCTGTTCGAGCCGTTCCGGCGGGGCGGCCGGGAACGGACCGGTGCCCGGGGCTCCGGTCTGGGGCTCTCCATCGTCCGGGCCGTCTGTGACGCACATGGTGGCGTGGTGAAGGCGATCGCGCAGCGGGGCGGTGGCTTGGAGGTGACGGTGACGCTGCCGGCAGCAGATGGGCCGGGCCCCGCCGTGGCGCGGTGACACCGAGTCGGGCCGCTCGACGGTGTGGACCGTTCGAGGAAGCCGGACGAACCAAGAGGCAACATCCGCCTGGACCTGATGCGCTCCGTCGGTACTCGTTCGGCTATCAGCCTTCGACATTGAGGGTGGCAGCGCGGGCGCGCAGATATCTCCGTTCCGCCTGGCTCGTCGTCCTGGCCGCTGCCTGCCGGTAGTGCACTACCGCTTTGGTGAGATCACCTGCCATCTCCCATAGGTGCCCGCGGACCGCGTCTAGGCGATGGCTACCAGCGAGTTCTTCGCCGAGCCCTTCCAACGCTGCGAGCCCGGCGACTGGGCCATGCACCATTGCGGCGGCGACCGCCCGGTTCAATGCCACCAGTGGGTTCGCCGACACCCGGGTGAGTAGGCCGTAGAGCGCTAGGATCTGCGGCCAGTCGGTGTCCTCGGCCGTTTTCGCCTCATCGTGGACTGCGGCGACCGCCGCAAGTAGTTGGTAGTAACCGACCTTGCCACGCGGCAACGTGGCGGAGATCAGGGCCAGGCCCTCGCCGATCATGTTCTGGTTCCACAGCGTCCGGTCCTGGCGGTCCAGCGGTACCAGCTCGCCGTGCGCGCCGGTGCGCGCCGGGTGACGGGCGTCAGTGAGCAGCATCAGCGACAGCAGCCCAGCCACCTCCTCGTGGTCGGGCAGGCTCGCGTTCAGCCTCCGGGTAAGGCGAATCGCCTCGGCGCACAGGTCGGCGCGGGTCACCTCGGGGCCGCTACTGACGGCGTACCCCTCGTTGAACATCAAGTAGAGCACATGCTCAACAGCGCGTAGCCGCTCGGGAAGCTCGGCCGGGTTGGGCAGCGCGAAAGGCAGGCCGGAGTCGCGGATGCGCCGCTTGGCGCGGGCGATGCGCTTGCCCATCGTTGGTTCGGGCACGAGAAACGCGCGTGCGATCTCGGCGGTCGTCAGACCACCGACGGCGCGCAGGGTCAGCGGGATGGCCGCGCTCGTGGGCAGGGCCGGATGGCAGCACAGCAACAGCAGCGCAAGCGAGTCGTCGGTGCCCGATACCTCAGGCGCGGTGGATGGGTCACGCAGGGCGGCGACCGCCTCCCGACGGTGGCGGGCGGCCTCGCTGCGCCAGAGGTCAGCCAGCTTGTGGGAGGCGACGGCAAGCAACCAGCCGCGCGGATTAGCCGGTACGCCGTCGGCCGGCCACTGTACGGCAGCCGCCAACAGCGCCTCCTGCACGGCGTCCTCAGCGTCGGCGAAGTCGTTGTGCCGGCGGGCGAGCACGCCGAGGACCTGCGGCGCCAACTCGCGCAGCAGGTCCTCGACACCCGGTTCGTCGGTCACAGCTCCGGGTCGGCTCCCCGCATCACCGCGCGGACCTCGATTGGCCGCCGAGTCGGCCTGCCACCTGCCCCGGGAGCTGCCGAGGTGCGGGCCGCAATCTCGATGGCGCGTTCCTCGCTGTCGACATCGATCAGCCAGTAGCCAGCCAGGAATTCCTTCAGCTCCGCAAACGGCCCGTCAGTGACCACCGGTGCGTCTCCGCCGCTGATCACCAGCTTCGCCGTATCTGGGTCAGCCAGCCCCGCCGCGCCCAGTAGTTCTCCGGACTCGACCAACTCCTGCCTGATCTGGTCCATGTGAGCCCCGCTGGCCCGCATCTCCTCGGCCGTGCAGGTCTCGATCGCTGGCTCGTTTCCCGTCGGCGCGTGGTTCATCAACAGCATGTACTTCATCCGGTGCTCCTTCATGCGCGCGCCCAGGTCGGCGCTTCCACCCTACGGTCGGAACCGAACTCTGATCTTGGACACGCGGGTGGACACCGCTAATCGGCTGGCGGTTTTTTTGAGCAGCAACCCAGCGGCGAGTGCCGTTCGCTCTGGGAGCGTGTGAGGTGCGGGTCCGGCGCGTGATCGCTGGGCTGATCTGGGGTCAGGCCGTGTGCGCCGTCCGGGCCGGAGGAGGGTGCCGACCGCGTCGTTCAGCTGCCGTTCGTGACCGCGGGCAGTCCTCTATTCCCTGCCACTCTTAACATATAGCACATAGGGGGTCTTGCGGCAAGACCCCGTTATTGCCGCAGAATCGTCGGCCGAAGCCAGTACCTGTGGAAACAGGGATTCGTGACACACGCGTGTGCCCGGGTTCGCGCCATCAATTCGGCGGAGGGCTGGCCGAAACAAGTACCGACGAAATGGGGGCAGTTCATGTTTGATGTGATCATTGTCGGGGGCGGGCCGACCGGCATGATGTTGGCTGGTGAGCTACGGCTGCACGGAGTGCAGGTGGTGGTGCTGGAGCGGGACACCGAGCCGCCGGTGATTGTCCGCTCGCTCGGGCTGCACGTGCGCAGTATCGAGGTGCTGGACCAACGCGGCCTGCTGGAGCGTTTCCTCGCAAACGGCCAGCAGTACCGGGTCGGTGGCTACTTCGCCGGCATCACCAAGCCGTGGCCCGACAACATGGACACCGCACACGGATACATCCTCGGCATCCCACAGACCAGCACCGAACGACTCCTCGCCGAGCACGCCGCCGAGGCCGGCGCGGACATCCTGCGCGGCACCGAACTCGTCGGCCTGAGCCAGGATGAGGAAGCGGTGACCGCGGAACTCGCCGACGGCACCCGGCTCCGTTCCCGCTACCTCGTCGGCTGCGACGGCGGCCGCAGCACGGTCCGCAAGCTGCTCGGCGTGGACTTCCCCGGCGAGCCCACCCGGTTCGAGACGTTGCTGGGCGTCATGGAGCTGACCGCGGCACCGGAGGAGGTCACCGCGGTGATGACCGAGGTCCGTAAGACACAGCTCCGGTTCGGCGCGGGCCCGGTCGGCGACGGGGACGGGCTGTACCGCGTCGTCGTGCCCGCCGCCGGGGTGACCGAGGACCGAACGACCCCGCCGACCTTCGAGGAATTCCAGCAGCAGCTGCGGGTGACCGCCGGCACCGACTTCGGCGTGCACTCACCGCGCTGGCTGTCCCGGTTCGGGGACGCCACCCGGCTCGCCGAGCGCTACCGGGTTGGCCGGGTGCTGCTGGCCGGCGACGCCGCGCACATCCACCCGCCGCTGGGTGGACAGGGCCTCAACCTCGGCATCCAGGATGCGTTCAACCTCGGCTGGAAGCTCGCCGCGGAGATCGGCGGCTGGGCGCCGAGCGGGCTGCTGGACAGTTACCACGCGGAGCGGCACCCGGTGGCCGCCGCCGTACTGGAGAACACCCGGGCGCAGACGGAGCTGATCACCCTCGAGCCGGGTGCCCAGGCCGTGCGCGCGGTGGTGGCGGAGCTGATGGACTTCGAGGAGGTCAACCGTTACCTGATCGAGAAGGTCACCGCGATCTCGGTGCGGTACGACTTCGGCGAGGGACACCACCTGCTCGGCCGGCGGCTGCGCGATGTGGAGCTGAAGCAGGGGCGCCTCTACGGCCTGATGCACCGTGGCCGGGGAATGGTGTTCGACCAGACCGGTCGGCTGTCGGTGGCTGGCTGGGCCGACCGGGTCGACCACGTGGTGGACGTCAGTACGGAACTGGACGTGCCCGCCCTGCTGCTGCGGCCGGACGGCCACGTGGCGTGGGTCGGTGACGATCAGGAGGAGCTGCGCACCCAGCTGCGGCGATGGTTCGGCGACCCGTCGGCGCAACTCGGTTGATCGACTGACCGGGAACGGGCGGCAACCTCCCATGCCAACCGTTCTGGATCGGGCATTGACTGCCCAGGGGCATGAGGTTGTGCTGCTCACCCGCTCCCCGGCGGCATGAGGTTGTGCTGCTCACCCGCTCCCCGGCGGGTGAGCGCCACCGGGCGGAGTCGGCGCGGGGTTGCCGGCGAAGCCATCGCCGCGGCGGCGCCACCCGGCTCGGCCGGACGTCCAATCTGAGAAACTCGATACAAAGGGCCAAGAGGACTGCCCGGTGTGGTCTGCCGCCGCCGTGAAACAGGTGTCGCGACGTCGGCTCCCACGCCTAGGGTGGTCTGATGCCATCGGTCAAGCAGGTCCAAATCACCTTCGACTGCGCGGAGCCGGGGCGGGTGGCACGGTTCTGGTGCAGGGCGCTGGGATACGTCTTCCCGCCGCCCCCGACGGGCTTCGCCACCTGGGGCGACTTCGATCGCACGTTGCCGCCGGAGCAGCAGGGCTCGGTGTCCGCCTGCGTTGATCCCTCCGGTGTGGGGCCGCGTCTGTTCTTCCAGCGCGTTCCCGAGGAAAAGGCGGGGAAGAACCGGCTGCACCTGGATGTGCGCGTCGGAACCGGGCTCGTCGGTGCCGAGCGGGTGGCCGCCCTCGAGGCCGAATGCGCCCGGCTGGTCGCGCTCGGCGCGGTGCGGGTGCGACTCTTGGCCGCCGACGGCTACAACGAGTCGTGCCTGGTGATGCAGGACGTCGAGGGCAACGAGTTCTGCCTTGACTGAGGCCGCCGCTAGCGGGACAGTGTCGTCAGCGCGGCCCGTACTCCGCTAGGCACTGGCCCGCGCGGTGGTGCCTGCCGCGCCTCGGGTTTGCGACAAGTCGATCGCGTGTTCGTGATCGAGCCAGGTGTGGCTGCGGCCGTCGTCACAGCAGGTCGTGCCTAATCGCTTGATGCCGGGTATTCCGGCGCTGCCAGAGGTCTGCCCCGTGGCGTCGACGGTCTGTTTGGTTTTCGTCGATGAACCAGGAATGCTACCGACGGGCGTCGTGGCGGCGGGTCTTCTCGGCGTTTCCGCAGGTCGCCATGTCGCACCAGCGCCGTCGCCCGGCTTTCGACGTGTCGAGGTAGAACCAGCCGCATTGCCGGCCCGCGCAGACGCGCAGGCGGCTTAGCGGTACGTCTTCCAGCAGGCGTACCGCGTGCAGGGCAAGAGCGTGTGTGAGGTAGTCGAAACCGGACGCCTCCACTGTCACAGCCGGCGTGATGTGCTCGTCGACCGGCTGTAGGCAGGCACTCCCGACCGCCCTTCGCCACTGGGTTTGCAGCGACGCGAGGGCGCCCGGAGGCGGTGTCTGTCCGAAGACAGTTGCGGTGAGTAGTTCACAGAGGGATTCCCGCAGCGTTTTGACGTGAGCCAGCGCGCATTCGGCGGCGCGTGGGTGGGCCGCGGTTTCGCTGAGTAGCTGGGCCAGGTCTGCCGCCGGGAAGGCGCCGGTGAGCTCTGCCCAGTCCAGCAGGCGTGCGTAGCCGTCGAGCCAGTCGACCGGCTCCGCGTTGCGGGTGGTCACGGTGTTCACGAGGTCGAGCACGAGATCTCCCCCCACGAGATCGCGGGGCTGGAATGTGTGTGCTCGGAGCTGTGCCTGCATGTCTGGGTCACCCTACCCGGTCACGTCAACCGGTAAAATGCGTTTTAACGGTTGACGTGACCTGGGCAGGGGCTGACACTAACCTCATGACTGCGATGATCGAGCTCATCAACGCCCCATCGAGCCTCGGACTGCGCCCACAGGCGCCCGGCCACGAGCCCGGCGCCTGGCGCGCACCCGCGGTGCTGCTGGGGGCGGGGCTAGCCGAGCGCCTGCGGACTGTCCACGTCGTCGAGCTCGGCCACCCCCGCTACGACTTCGGGGCGCAGCGCGGCACCCGCATCCGCAACGGCCGTACCCTGCGGGCGCACTCGCTGGAGGTTGCCGGGGCGGTCGCCGCGGCCATCGATGCTTCCAGGTTCCCAGTCGTCGTCGGCGGTGACTGCAGCGTCCTGCTTGGCTGCCTGCTCGGTGCCCGGCGTGGCGGCCGCTGCGGGCTCATCCACATCGACGGTCACAGCGACTTCCGCCACCCCAACAACTACGACACGACGGCCAGCCTCGGTTCCGTGGCTGGCATGGCCCTCGCCGTGGCCACCGGCCGCGGCGAGCCGATTCTCGCCCACTGGCCCCAGGTCGGTACGCCACTGGTCACTGACGGGGACGTCATCCAGCTTGGTGACCGCGAGTCGGATGTCACCGTCTCGCTCGACGACTGGACCCCAGTCATGGACTCGGCCGTCTTGGGGCTGACCGCACGGCAGGTCCTCGGCCTTGGCGTCAACCAGGTGGTGAAGCGGATTGTCGAGCGGCTGAACGTCCGTGAGTTGGACCGGGTTTGGCTGCACCTCGACCTCGACGTGCTGGATGAGAAAGTCATGCCGGCCGTCGATTCCCCCGGTAGCCCCGGCCTGGACTTCATGCAGTTGTCGGAGCTGCTTTCGAACCTCGTCCACGGTGGCCGGGTGCTCGGCCTTGATGTCACGATCTACGACCCGGAACTCGACCCCGGCACGAAGTACGCCGATTCCATCGTCGAATGCCTCGTGCGCAGCTTGGTTCAATTGGACTTGAGCCGTTCCGCGTAGCGGGTCGTGACATTGGGTGATCAGGTGGTTTGTTGGTGGTCGGTGTGGAGGATGGCCAGGGCTGCCGCGACGACGCCGCCGATCTTCCAGGGACAGAGGCGGATGTTGCGGAGTGCTTGGAAGGTGGTGCTGCCCATCCTGGTCACCCTCGGCGTGATCGTGGAGACTATCGCGGTGTCCGTCGGGTGGAGCCTGCACAGCATCCGGGGCGCCCCCAAGGTGGTGGCCGGCGATGCCCCGAAGGTTGGCGCGTCGGCGGGCACGGACTGACGGCGACGCGGATGACGAGGGCGCGCTGAAACGGCATCGAGTGATCTTAATGGGCGCCAATGCTGATGGCCGCTGGGGCGCCAGCGTTACACGGCCGGCGCGGTCTTTCGGCGGTGACCAGGGGCGGCGGGCGCGGTCCTTCGGCGGTAGGCCAGGCAACGGCGGGCTGCTGGGCGGGCGGGCGCGGGAATTCCTGCGCCCCGATCCATGAGGGCAACTCGACAGCGGGCGGCATAGAACCGCCTGGTCACGGCAGGACAACGGTCGGTTGCCCGCCCGGGTACTCCGGCCTGCCCGTTCACGGCTGAGCAGGTCGGTCAGGTACCGCACGGGTCTCCTCGCGTACCGACGGCACCGCGGTGTTTGGGGAACTCATAGTGACGCAGGACCTCGATGAAGTTGATCTCTGGTAGGGCCACCTTCATATCGAGGTCCTGCGGCATTTCGCTGCTGCAGCGACGTCCCGGCCGATCCGGACAAGCCGGACCGTCACCTACGGCACTATCGGCTGCACCTGGACGTGCGCGTCGGAACCGGGCTCGTCGGTGCCGAGCGGGTGGCCGCCCTCGAGGCCGAGTGCACCCGGCTGGTCGTGCTCGGCGCGGTACGCGTGCGACTCCGGTCAGCGTCCGGGACCCGCCCGTGACCCGCCTGGGATCGCCCTGGGTTTAGGACTGGTAGCCAAGCCCGTGCACGGTCCATCCCGCGGCTCGCCAGCGTCCACCGGAGATCACGCCGCGGGTGTCCAGCAATACTCGTTGCGCCACCCGCTCGGCGATCACGTGGGGGTCGAGCGCGCCGAACTCCGGCCAGCCGGTTCCCACCAGGATCAGTTCGGCGTCGACGGCCGCCTCGGCCGCCGTCGCGGCGTAGCTCAGCTGCGGCGCGGTCTGCCGGGCCATCGCCAGCCCCTGCGGGTCGTACGCGGTGACCTGCGCCCCCGCCGCGTGTAGCCGGACGGCGACGTCGAGCGCGGGGGAGTCGCGCACGTCGTCGATGCCGGGTTTGAAAGCTGTACCCCACAGGGCGATCCGTCGGCCCCGTACCTCGCCGTTGAGCGCGGCGGTGGCCAGCGTGACAGCGCGGGTACGCATGTGCAGGTTCACGCTGTCCACGCTGCGCAGAAATTCGGCGGCGGCGGTCACGCCGCCTCGTTCGGCCTGCGCCGTGAAGGCGTGCAGATCCTTGGGTAGGCAGCCGCCGCCGAAGCCGAGGCCGGGCTGTAGGTACTGGTGTCCGATGCGGGCGTCGTGGCCGATCGCGTCGGCCAACTCGGCGACGTTCGCTCCCACCACCGCGCACATCTCGGCGACGGCGTTGACGAACGAGATCCGGGTGGCCAGGTAGGCGTTCGCGGTCGCCTTGACCATCTCGGCGGTGATCCGGTCGGTGACCACGAGTGGGCAGCCGTGGCCGCTGGTGATCGGCGCGTACAGCAGCCGTAGGGTCTCCTCGGCCTCGGCCGAGGCGACGCCGAGGACGATGCGGTCTGGAGTCAGGGTGTCGGCCACCGCGGTGCCTTCGCGGAGGAACTCGGGGTTCCACGCCACCTGAACGTCGTCACCGGCGGGGGAGAGCTTTCGGGCCTGGGCCTCGACCACTTCGGCGGTGCCGGGCGTGACGGTGGACTTGCCGACGATCAGGCAGGGGCGCTGGAGGTGCGGGGCCAGGCGTTCGATCGCCGCGCTGATCTGGGTCAGGTCGTAGGTGCCGTCCAGGCCGGAGGGGGTACCGACCGCGAGGAAGTGCACATCGCCGAAGGCGGCCGCCGCCGCGAAGTCGGTGGTGAAGCGAAGTCTTCCGGTGTCGAGGTTGCGGGCCAGCAGCACATCGAGCTCCGGTTCATGAAACCAGCCTCGCCCGGCGTTCAACGTCTCGACCTTCTCCGGGTCGATGTCGACCCCGATGACCTCATGCCCGATGTCGGCCATCCCGGCGGCGTGAGTTGCGCCCAGGTGCCCCGACCCGATGACCGTGACCTTCACCAGCCGACCTCCTTCCCGGTGCGAGTCGTTGTTGACGACAGCGGACTGTAACCCGCGGATCGGAGAGTTTCCTGCTGGAAGGGTGCCCACTGCGGGTGTTTCTTCGGGTCGTGGGGATGCGCCCCTGGATCCAGACTGTCTTGTCCCCACCCAGCCGGAGTGGGTCAGTATCCTGACCGCATGCCGGTACCCGCAGCGCTGCGTGACTTGGTGCGGGCGGTCGCCACCGGGCACGACCCGAAACCGGGGGACGCTGCCGCGTCGGGTCGGACTCGTCGGTGGGCGCGGCTGCGCCCGCAGCTGCGGGTGTTGGCCCCGCTGGTCGCGTTCCTGCTGTGGCTCCTCGCGATGGCAGGCCTCGCGCCATACCAGGTTGGCAGACTCGAGACGATCCTCCTCGCCGCCCTGACCGCGGCGCCGGTGGCCCTGATGCCCCGCCGGGTGCTGCTGGCGTGGCGGGTGGCAGCGGTAGCCACCCTGGTCAGTGGCGTCAACGGACTGCACGAGGCCGGTGCCCCCTGGCCCGGCAACCCGGTGCTGATCCTGGTCTACCTCGTCGTGCTCGTCGTGGTCGGCTACCGCCATCCGCTGGGGGTGCTGTTCTGGGTCTGGGCGTTCAGCATCGCGATGTCTTTGCTGTTTCTCGAACCGGGCGTCGGCTACGGCAGCATGTTGCTGGTCAGCGGCGTCCTGGGGGTGGGCCACCTGCTGGGCCGATGGGTGCAGGTGCGCACCGGCCTGGTCGCCGAGCAGGAGCGGGGTGCGATGCTGACCGAGCGCGCACGCATCGCCCGCGAGCTGCATGACGTCGTCGCCCACCACATGTCCCTCATCGCGGTGCGGTCGGAGACCGCTGCCTACCGCCTGAACGAGCTTTCGCCAGCGGCGCGTGCGGAGTTCACCGAGATCGCGGAGTCATCCCGGGAGGCGCTCACCGAGATGCGGCGGCTGCTGAGCGTACTGCGTGCCCCACAGGAGCAGTCGTTAACCGCGCCTCAGCCCAGCCTCGCGGAGCTGGACGCGCTCGTGGCGGGCGCGCGGGCAGCCGGAACCCCGGTCACGGTGTCGGTGCAGGGCGTGGTCACCAGTGTGCCGGATTCGGTGGGGCTCTCCGCCTACCGGATCGTGCAGGAGGCGCTCTCCAACGTGGCACGACATGCTCCGGGCGCGCCCACTGACCTCATCCTGCACCGAAACCGGCACGAGTTGACCATCCGGGTGCGCAACGCGGTCAAGGTGGACCCCAACGGCCGCCCGGTGCCCCCTCCGGCGGCCGCGGCGGCCGGTGCGAGCAGCAGTCACGGCCTGCTCGGGATGCGCGAGCGGGTGGCCATGCTGCACGGCAGCCTGCGCGCCGACCAGACCGACGACGGTGGATTCGAGGTGCGGGCGACGTTGCCCCTGGAGAGCCAGTCATGATCAAGGTGTTGCTCGTTGACGACCAGGCAATGGTCCGGGAGGGGTTCGGGGCGTTGCTCACCGCCCAGGAGGACATGGTGGTGGTGGCGGACGCCGCCGATGGTGAGCAGGCGGTCGCCGCAGCGCGTCGGTACGACCCAGACGTGATCCTGATGGACATCCGGATGCCGACAATGGACGGGCTGACCGCAACCCGTCAGATCCTGGAGGTGCCACCCGGTGGGCGTCCGCCGCGGGTGCTCATCCTGACCACCTTCGACCTGGACGACTACGTGTTCGAGGCGCTGCGGGCCGGCGCGAGCGGGTTCCTGCTGAAGGACGCGCCCGCCGCCGACCTCATGCACGCGGTACGCGTGATCGCCGCGGGCGAGGCGCTGCTCGCTCCCTCGGTGACCCGGCGGCTCATCGCGGACTACGCGAGCCGCGCTCGGCCGCGGCGAGTCGAACCGGATTCGTTCAACACCCTCACCCGGCGCGAGGCAGAGGTGCTGCGGCTGGTCGCGCGTGGACTGTCGAACCAGGAGATCGCGGCAGAGCTGGTGCTCGCCGAGCAGACCGTCAAGACTCACGTCAGCCGCGTGCTGATGAAGCTGAACCTGCGGGACCGGGCGCAGGCGGTGGTCTACGCCTACGAGAGCGGCATGATCAACCCGGGCGAGTAGTACCGGCGTACCGGTCCGGGTTGGCGCGCCGCGTGCGGCGGGCGGGTAGCGGTGGTGGCCTGGCTCGGCTACGAGCCGCCCGGCGGCATCGACCTCGCCGCGATCCGGTCGGAGCGCGCGATGGCCGGAGCCACGGCCCTGACCGAGTACGTCGGGCAGCTCGCCACAGCCCGGCCGGACACGGCGATTACGGTGATCGGGCACAGCTACGGTTCCCTGCTCCTCGCCTACGCCGCCGCCCGGCTGCCCGTTCAGGTCACCGACCTCGTGGTGCTGGGAAGCCCCGGCCTCGATGTCGATTCGGCCGAACAGCTGGATACTGCGGCGCGGCTCTGGGCGGGCAGCGCCGAGGACGACTGGATTCGGCGAATCCCCGACGTGCGAGTCCTTGGCCTCGGTCACGGGGTGGATCCGAGCCGGCCCTCATTCGGCGCGCGGACCCTGGACGTCACGGGCGCCGAAGGTCACGACGGGTACTTCCTGCCCGGCACCATCTCATTGGAAAGTCTCGCTGCCGTGGCGTTGGGGACAGCATGACCACGAGATCGCCTACCGCCCGCCTTGCGGCGGCCACCCCGGCCGGCCGGGACCGATCCATCGACGTGCTGCGTGCCCTGGCCATCGCCGGCGTGGTGCTCGGCCACTGGCTGGTGACCGCCTTCGTGGTCACCGGATCTGGGCTGCGGGTGGCCAGCCCGCTGACGTACCTGCCCGGCCTCACCCCAGTCTCCTGGCTGTTGCAGACCCTCGCGGTCTTCTTCTTCATCGGAGGGTTCGCCGCGGCGTGTGGACTGCCGAGGGCGGGAAGCTACCAGGGGTGGTTGCTGGCGCGGATGGACCGGCTCTTCCGTCCGATGCTGGCTTTGTCGCCTTCTGGGCGGTGGTAGCGCTGGTCTGGATGCCAGCCGCCGGCGCAGAGTCAGCGCGAACCGTCCGGGTCATCGTGCTGAGCCCCCTGTGGTTTGTCATGGTGTACACCGGGCTCATCGCCGTGACCCCGCTCGTGTGGAACCGGCCCGGTCGGGTCATCGTGCCGCTCGTGGCGGCGGTCGCCGTGGTCGACGTGGCGCGGCTCGGGCTCGGCGGCCCGTCGTGGCTCGGTTGGGTGAACGTGGCGAGCGCCTGGCTCGTACCCTTCTGTCTCGGGATTGCCTGCGCCCGCGGGGCCCGGCTGCCGGCGGTCGGGCTGCTCCTCGGCGGGATCGTGGCCTCCGCCGCGCTGGTGCACTGGTTCGACTACCCGGCCAGCCTGGTCGGTGTGCCAGGCCAGGGCCGGTCCAACCTCAACCCGCCCACCCTCGTCGCGGTGAGCTTCGGGCTGGCCCAGGTGGGGCTCGCCCTGCTGCTGCGTGGCCCGCTGACCCGGCTCGCCCGCCGGCCGCTGGTCTGGGCCGTCGTGGCCGGGACGAATCTGTCGGCCATGCGGATCTTCTTGTGGCACCAGACCGCATTGGTGGCGGTGACACTCTTCGCCCTGGGCTCCGCCCCGCTGCCCGGACTGCACACCGCGCCCGACTCGTGGTGGTGGGTCCTCGCCCGCCTCCGCTGGCTGCCCGTATTCATAGTTGTCCTGCTGGGCGGGCTGTGGCTGGGTGTCCGGATTGGCGCGGGGCGGCGTCCCCGAAAGGGTCGCTGGTCCCACTCCAGGTTTCGGCGCGGTGGTCTATTCCGTTTCTGTATCGCTCCGGACGGCGATCGTGAGGACGTGGCCGCTGGCGCCGAGCAAACTCGGTTCGTCCTCCACCGAGCGCATCATCTCCAGCAGGAGGTCGGTCAGGTCGGGGCTGGTCAGGATCTCGGCCAGTCGCGCCCCGGTGAATCCCAGCGGGCCCTCGACCGAAACCCGTCGCCGTACGACGAGGCCCGCCTCCGTCGCCTCACCGGCCAACTCGTCCGGATGGTGGAAGTAGGCGCTGGTAAACTATCGCTGCGCGTCGTCGATGTTGCGGTGCACTCCATCGGACAACGTGCGCTCCACCATGGGCCGGAACCGTGCGTCGGTGAAGTAGCCCTTCACGAAACCGTCGAACAGCGACGCGAACCGGCTGATCGTGGCGCCCACGACCACGCCACCAGCACGTACGACACGAGCCGCCTCCCGCCAGACAGCAACGCGATCCGTCCGCTCCGGCAGGTGATACAGCGGCCCGAGCAGCAAGACCGCGTCCACGCTGCGATCGGCGGCGGGCAAGGCCCGGGCATCCCCGAGGACAGCGGCCACACCAGGGCGAGCTGCCGCCTCAGCCACATGCTCGGGCACCGGGTCGACTACCCGGACGTGGTAGCCGGCCTGCGCCAGCGGGCCGGCGTAGACTCCGGTCGCACCGCCCACGTCCAGCAAGGCCGCTGGCGCACCCGGGAGCACCCGGGACAGGACATCCCACGTGCGCAGGAACTCCAACCGACTCGGGCCGGCAGCGAGCCGATCCCGCTCGCCGCCCCGCTGGTAGTACTCCATGATTTCGGGCTTCAGCACACAGCAGATCGTGTTACGGCGGACCATCGGCGGGCAACCAAATACCCGCGGCCGGTGCCTGTGTTCACACCAGATGCCGACCATCGAGTGTCACCCGAATGGGTGAAATGCAGATAGGTACTGCGCACCTCACCAGTGAAGGGTAAAGGACCTCGTCCTACCGGAGCTTCGTCCTCACCTCGCCGCACGAAGCACCACTGTGGTTGGACCGCGATCGGACACTCATCCCATACTCATGATCTTGAAATGGTTATGTATCTACACGCCGACGAACAGCGCGGCTCGGCGAATACCGTGAATTATCCGGACCAGCCGGGGCTGGTGTGTGACAGTGCGAGACGTGCCTACGGTGCACCTCGGGAATAAGACCACTTAACCACGTGAGGAAAACTTTGTTTCTTCGCCTGCATCACTTTCGCCACGCGGCCGGGAGTGCCTCACCTCACGGAGCCGCGGCGCAGGCCAAGCTGACATTGGTTGCGGCATCCTTCTGCATCTTCCTGGTTCAGCTCGACTTCTTCGCGCTCAACCTCGCGCTGCCGAAGATGGCTGCGGAGCTGCGCACGTCGCCAACCAACCTGCAGTGGGTGATCAGCGCCTACCTGCTCGCCCAGGCGGCGTTCCTGATTCCTGGCGGACGCCTCGGCGACATCCTTGGCCGCAAACGCATTCTCATGGCCGGCCTCATGATCTTCGGCCTGAGTTCCCTGGGTGCCGCCCTAGCCCCCAATGCGGGGACCGTCATCGCCTTCCGGACGGTCCAGGGAATCGGCTCGGCCATCATCTTCCCGCTTGCCATCGCCATCGTCACGAATGCTTTTCCCGCGCACCGGGTGAAACGGGCGATCGGCTACGCCTACGGCATCGGCGCCGTGTCGATGGCGCTCGGCCCTCCCTTCGGCGGTGGGATAACAGAGCTGGTCGTCTGGCAGGTCGTGCTGCTCGTGAACGTACCGTTGAGCATCATCGCCATCGCGATGGTCGCCGGTGGCGTGCGTGAATCGCGCGACCCTACCGTGCCGCGGTCGATCGACCTGCCGGGCCTGGCCCTGGTGGCGGCTGGGATCGCCCTGGTAACGCTCGCGGTGGACCTGACGAGCACGTGGCAGCAGCCCCTCGCCACGGCCGGGATCGCCGTGGTCGGGCTGCTGACTCTGGCGGCGTTCGTGCAGCGTGAGCGGTTGGCGAAGTATCCTCTGGTCAAACTCGACCTGTTTCGCAACCGTCCCTACGTCATCGTGACCCTGATGGGGACGGTCGCCAACGCCGCTCTCGTCATCGGAGTGTTCAGTAGCACGGTCTATCTACAACAAGGGGAGGGTCGCTCACCCTTCACCGCGGGTCTGATTCTTCTCGCCGCCTCGGTGGCCACCGGAATCGCCGGTCCGATCGCAGGACGCCTCGGCGAGCACCTGAATATTCCGGTAGTAATGGGCATCAGTGCGGTGACCGGTGGGATTGGCCTGTTCGTGGTCTCTCTCGGCGGTGGCTTCGGTTCCTACCTGCCCGGCCTCGCGTTGTTCGGATTCAGCTACGGCGTGGGGTACGCGATGTACAACATCGGCACGCAGTCGGTCGTCGCCCGGGAACTGGTGGGCGAAGCATCCGGTGTCACCCTCGCGACCGCTATCGGGGGCTCCGGACTCGCGGTAGCGGCCGCGGCGACGCTGATCGACATCCAGTCGAGAAGTATGGGGCTTACGGAGGCCATCGAAGACATTCTGCGGTGGACTGCGGCAGGAAGCATCGTGGTCTCCGGGCTTCTCCTCCTGGTGGCTCGCCGCCGACCGTGACCGGCACCAGACGGCCGGAGGACCGCGTGCCATCCCCTCCCCACTCGTAGATCGCCTTCCGGATCAGCTCGCGGGATTTGGAGCGCTGGCCGCCGGGGTGACCAGCTGCCCGAAGACCGGGCTAGACCCGGCTGGCCAGGGCTGATCCCTCCGCCAAAAGGTCATCCAACTCCTCGTCCGAAATGGCGCCAGCGCCGAGCGTGTGCAGGATGGTCAGACCCTGGACCCGCCCGGCCACCTTCGGGTCGATGTCCGAGTCAACGCTTGGATCGAGAGCAGCGTGGATCAGCTTCTCCGCGCTGGTCGCATCGGTCTCGGGACCACCTGTGGTCGTGCTTCGCATCTCGCTGACGAACCGGATCACCTCGTCCTGGCTGGCGCCGTGCGGGAAGCGGCGATTCACCGCGAAGTAGAAGACCGCGCCGAGTAGCGTGCCGAAGCCTT
Source organism: Salinispora cortesiana (assembly GCF_000484695.1). GTDB lineage: Bacteria > Actinomycetota > Actinomycetes > Mycobacteriales > Micromonosporaceae > Micromonospora > Micromonospora cortesiana. The sequence goes on from NZ_AXVR01000025.1 coordinate 37,248, forward strand.
CCCAACCCTGGTCATCGAGGCGGGCTTCGATGCGGTCGTTCTCGGCATGCTCGCCTTTCACCATCGTGCGAATGTAGGCGACCATGTCAGGACTAATCGTCACGACGCTTCCTCTCCCGATGCTGCTTGGTCATGTTCCACAGCCCCTTGAGACCGACGGCCACAGCTCCGGCCGCCATGACTACCGAGGCGACTGGGTGCTCCAGATGTGGTCGATCTGCCGGTGTAGCGGGCTTTGGCTGGGTGGTGGACGTTGAGGTGCCGCCGGGGCCGCCCTTCGTCTGCTGGACGAATTCACGGAACCCCGCTGTCGCTGCCTTCTCGGCGTTCTGAAGATTACCTTCTGTCTGATCCGCCTTTTTGACGTGGCGTCGAAGGAATGCCTCCGCCCGGCTGCCGCGATTCTCTGCCTCAGCGGCCAGACGCTCGCCCGAGGGCGATGCCTCACCGGGGCGGTTGGGGACAGCGCCGGGAGCGATGGCGTTCGCGTAGGCGGCGAGGTGTCCGGCCGCGTTGCTGGTCAGGCGACCGAGCCGGCCCGCCTTGTCCGCAGCGGTACGGCTCTGCGTCACTGCCTCTCGACAATCTCGCTGATCGGTGCCTTGACTGATCTCGGCAAAACGGCGATGACCCTGACTGATCTCCTCCTGCGCGTGTGTGGCCGTGACGGCGAGCGTGTCGAGCCGTTGGATCGCCGCGGTGAGCTGGGCCACGATCTCCGCCACGAGGCCGCTCATCCGAGCGCTTTCAAAAACGCTGTTGCCCCGTCTTTGGCGGCCGCGACTGTCCGCAGTGTCAGCTCCACTTCGCGGGTCGCATCGGCGAGGGCCCTGCGGGCCTCTTTCGCCTCCGGATGTTGGCTGTCGTGGAGGGTGGCCAGCGCGAGGCTGCTCACCTCGGCCAGGTCGGCACCGATGCCCTCGATCGTTGTCTTGGCCTGGTTGAGTGACTGGTTGCCGTTTCGAAGCTCCGCCTTGACGTCACCGATGCTAACGGTCAGCCCAGGACGCTGATGTACTGGCGTGCAGCGTGGGAGCTGCCCTGAAGGTTCGTGGCCGCCTCGACCAGCCGTTGCTTGCTCTGCTCAGCCCGGCTGATCGCCTCGGCGAGAGCGGGGTGACCGGTGCCAGCGGCCACCAGCCGCAGCCGGACGAGCACCTGCTCGGTGCCCTCGATGGCCGCCCGAATTTGGTTCTTGGTGGCGTTGCTCTGCTCGGCTGCCTGGGCGAGCGCGGTCTTGACTTGCTCAATGTTGGCCATGCCGTCCTTCACTGCCGGCCCGGCACCCGGCTGCGCCGCTGCCACTGCCGGCTCGGCGCACCCGGCCCCGACCCGCAGTGTTCGCGCTGCTCCGGGGCCGGCTTCGCCCCGTCGGGTCTGGCCTGCTTCACCTGCCGCGACGGCGGTCGGATCCCGGCGGCGCTGACGGTGACCGTGACCGACCTGCGCCGGGCGCGCCACGAGGCGTGGCGTCCCGTCGCGGGGGAATCGGCCCCGGTGGTCGGCTACCAGCCCAACGGCACACCTGTGCACCAGCTAGGCCCGCACTGGCGGCTGGCCCACCACGCCGCCGGCTTCGGGGTACGCCCGGCCGACCTCAGCCGCCTCGACGAGGACCTGCCGGTCGACCAGGACCTGCTCAACGGCACGGTGACGGGCTACGACCCCGTCGTCGAGCCGGCCCGCCAGCACATCGAGCGGGTCGGTGCCGGGCTACCCGGAGCCCGACTGTTCGTGCTGGCCGCCGCGCCCGACGCACCGCCGCTGACCGACCTGCTGCGGCTCGCCCACGCGCTCGACCTTGCCGCCGTGCTGACCTACTGTGACCACCGCCTCGACTCGGGCGACCCGACCAAGGTCCAGGGGGAACGGTGGGACCTCCGCCTCGCCATCCGGGGCGCGCCGATCGGGGCGGAATCCCCGTTCTGCGCCAGCGTCGACCTCGCCGTGGCCCGGTGCGTCGAGTACCTCGACAGCCACCTGCTCGCCGCCGTTCCCCGGGAGCCGGAGCGGCCGGTGCCCGCGCCGCAGGCGGCGCCGTCGCCCCCGGTCACGGACCCGACCGCACTGCTGCGGCGGGTCGGTCGGCACTACGCCGGGCAGCCGGTGCTGGTGTCGTTCGACCGGGCGGGCTGCCGGCTCTGGCTGGCCGAGGGGGACCACGTCCAACCGCTTGCCCGAGCCACCACCCTCGACGATGCGGTATCCGCCCTACGGCTCACCGGTCGGGAGTAGGGAAAGAGCCGACGAGGAGTTCACTGGTTGTCGAGCTGCATCCACAGGTCCGGTTGTACGAGCGGAGCGAAGCCGAGCTTGGCGTACACGCCGTGCGCGTCTCTGGTGGCCAGCAGGATGCGGCGTACGCCGAACTCCGCGACATGGTCGCGGACCGCACCGGTGAGCCAGGTGCCCAGCCCACGTCCGCGCTCGGCGGGATCGATGTAGACATCGCAGAGCCAGGCGAAGGTGGCTCGGTCGGTCACCACCCGGGCCACCGCTACCTGGCGCCCGTCATCCGGCCGGTAGACGCCGAAGCCGATCGATCCCGCGAAGGCACGCTCCACGGTCACCCGGTCCCGCCCGTGAGCCCAGTACGCGTCGGTGGCGAGCCACTGGTAGACCCGGTCAAGGTCGAGCCGCTCGGGTGCGGTGCTGAGCAGGTAGCCATCGTCTCGAGTCAGGGTGAGCATCGGCCCGATGCTAGTCGCCGCTTTCTGCCGCTCCAGCAGCCAATTCCTTCGTTCTGGAGTCCGTCCGATCCACCGGCCGCGCCACCCCGCAGGGCTATGGAGTATCAACTGACGGCCGGGATGGCTCCCGCCTCTCGGGAAGGGTGAACTCGGGTGGCGGGTCACCCAGTTGCAGGATCTGCCGGGCCCGGACCTGGGCTCTGGTCGCCGCGCGTACCCGCCGGCCAAGGGCCTCGATGCCGTCGCCGTCCCGGGGCGATGAGGTGTCCGTCTGGGCGGCAGCGAGCCATTCCTTAACGTCAGACGCCGTCTCGCCAGCTAGCGAGGCTCCCGCCGCGGCGTCGCGCGCGTGGCCAAGTAGCTGGTCCGCCAGCGCTTCGGCGCGCTCGACGAGGGCGGTTGGCGTGTCGGGGAGTTCGAGGTCCCAGAAGGCGTTGGTCTCTCCGCGAACGATCATCGCCGAGTCGGGTGACATCGGCGCGGCGCCTCTGCGGGCGGGTCCGGTACACAGCGAGTAGTACCCGGTCGACGGCTTCATGATGGCGACAAAAGCGTTGGACGCATGCGCCGCGGAGATGCGACTCCACTCGCCGGTGCGCCGGTAGCGGCGGACGGCCGCCGCCCAGGATCCGGCGGGCGCGGTACCCACGGTTCGGTATATGGCCCGCATGGCCTCAACGTCGAGGTGGCCGTGGTGGGCGTCGGCCATGCGCCGTAGGAACACGTTGCGGTGGTAGCTGTTCCAGTAGGCGAATTGCATGCCGGCGACGAGTAGCTCGTCGGTGCTCATGCGTCCACTGAGCCATTTGAGCAGCATGGTCGGCGACTTGGTCATCCCACGCGGTGTGGCTGGCCGGTAGCCGCCCTCCCGGTCCCAGAGCCAGCTCCCGTCGGGGGCCCGCCGCATCCATTCGCTGCGGGCCGCGTCGGGGTGCATCGCACTGTTGTTGGCGTACAGGAAATCGCGTTCACCGAGCAGGCCCGCTTCCCGGACAGCGGCGGGATCGTCTCGCCCTTCGATGATGTACGCGTAGTCGGCGTCGGCGTAGAAGCCGCCCACCGTCGCCTGGTCACCACGTCCGACGTCACCGATCGGCCAACTCTGTTCCATCTCGCGGGCGTCGTGGGCGGACGTGGCGTAGCGGAGGAGGTGCCAGACCGATGGCGTGCGTCGCAGGCCGTATCCCCAGGAGTGCCGCGGTTCGAGGAACTTCGGCCCGCCGCCGTGGTGGACGTAGGCCAGCCCGGATCGACTCATGCCGGGGTGGCCGAAGAACCAGTTGGGACCGACGGTCGGTAGTGTGCCGGCCGCGCTGAAGATGGTGTGCACGAATGGATGGCCGTCGTCGGGGAAGGCTGCCACGGTTACCTGGTACGAGAGCTCGTGATCACCAGTGGCTGCGGCGACCAAGGCGCCGTCCGGCGTGGAATCCCCCCAGGCTGCGAGGGACGTGCAGGCGATCGGGGGCAGTTCGGGTAGCCCGGAGGAGGCATCGAGCCAGCTTGTGGCCGGTGGTCGGTGCCCCACCCACAGGTCCATGATCGAGGCTCGGTCGAGGTTGACTCCCGATTCACGCGCGCCGGCCACCCACCCGTCGACGAATCGGCCCATCCAGGGCAGGTGCTCGCCGTGGACGGCCTCCCACCGGCCGACCTCAACACGCTCGTCGGCGGTGAGCCGACGCACGCCGTACCGGAGAATCCAGCGACCGAAGATGGCCGCGATCTGTCGGGCGTACTGCCTGCCCATCTCCTCGTCGCTACCCCGCAGGACGACCACCGGCGTGATGGCGGGAACCAGGGGAACCCCCTGACAGTGATCGATCTCGGTGCCCGCCCGCTCCAGGACGGGGAAGCGGTCTGTCGCGTACTCACCGCTGCCACCGGCGACCAGTGCCTCGATGCGGTCCGCGAGGCGCTGTCCCTCGGTGAACGCCTGCCGTGCGCGCTTCAGCGCGGTGGTGTCGCCGGTCGCCCGAGCGCGTTCGGCGTGCCACCTGGCCTGGCCGAGCAGGACCGCGGCGGTGTCGAGCTCGCGAACGCGGCGACGGGTGAGTGGGTCTTGCGGATCTGCCTGGCCGAGGGCCACGTTGACCCTGCACAGGGTCGCACGGAGGCGGTCCCGGCGTCGGTAGAGCCGAAAGATCGGCGCGTTCCTGGCCGCCAGCCTGACCGAATCGAGCATTCCTGGCCGGTCAGCCATCACCGTTCGCCTCCCACCGTGCCCGCAACCCGTCCAGCTCCACGTCGAGAAAGCGAAGGAATCTTGCCGATGCTTCGAGGTCGGCGGTGATCTCGGCATCGGCTCTGCTGCCCCGGAGGGCGATCCCTTTCTCCAGCAGGTCACACAGCGCAGAGTTGAATGCACGGAAGCGGTCGACGCCGGCATCGGGCCCCAGTCGTGCCCGGAAGTAGCGTCGCCGTTCACCCGGCCGGGTGCGCTCACTGACGCGGTTCGTCTCCTGTAGACGGCGTAGGCCCGTGCTGACGGCGGCCTTACCGAAGCCAAGCGTGGCTACCAGGTCCTCGAAGGACAGCTCGGGCTCAGCCGACATCAGCAGCAGCCCATAGATCCGCGCCGAGCTGGGCGGGAACCCCGAGCGTTCGAGGAACAACCCCATCGCCTCGACCCACTCCCGCTGGGGCGGGTCGAGCTTCACCATCGAGTTTGTTTGGTTCGGAACCATACGAACAAACTAGGCGTCGACAGCCGGTGGGTCAACACACGACGGGACCGCCCGATCCGAGTAGGTCGCCCTACCTGAGGTCTCTTCCGTGCCATCGGGAGTGGGGGGCACTGGGATGGCGATCTGCCGTGGGTGGGTTGCTTCCAACCGGTGACGATGTGAGGATCTTGGGGTCAGCCCAAGGGCGGAAGGGGGTGCGTCGATGTTCACCAGTAACTGTTCCGCGCCCCGCCGCCCACATCGCTGACCTGCAGTGCGGGGCGCCTCCCATTGATCTGAGGAGAGACCGTGACCGCACGTTTCCACAACATCTGCATCGACTGCCACGACCCGTACGCTCTGGCGGGCTTCTGGGCCCAGGTCTTCGGGTGCCTTCGGGAGGCCCGCCCCGGTGACTCGGAGGCCATCCTGCGGCCCGAGGGTTCTCCGGTACTGCTGTTTCTGGCCGTCCCCGAGGACAAGGCGGTCAAGAACCGCCTGCACCTCGACCTGGAGCCAATCGATCGGACCCGGGCCCAGGAGGTTGCCCGCCTGATCAAGATCGGAGCGACGCACGTCGCCGATCACACCCGCCCGGACGGCTCAGGCTGGTTCGTGCTCGCCGACCCGGCGGGCAATGAGTTCTGCGTCCTGCGCAGTGTCGCTGAGCGCCTCCAGCACGACTGATCTGCCTCACGACTCGCTCGTTGGGGCCGCCGAGATTGGTGGCATCGCCACCGTCGAGGCGGCCCCACCCCGTCGTCCGGGACGGTGGGGACCCGGCCTCAGGAGCGCTTCTCGATCTCCGCTCGAATGTCGACGAAGTCGGAGCGGGCCCTGCTGGCTGACTCGGAGAACATCACGATCATGCCGACGCTGCCCTTGTCGGCCCAGGCGCAGACTCCGAGCGGGATGTCCGAGGCGCTACCGTCGCCGCACTTAGCGACGCCGCCGAGCGGGCCGGCGGAGATCGTGGACATCTTGCGGACGTTCAGGTCTGACGCGAGCGCCTCGACGGTGGCGTCCAGCTCCTGTTCCGGGTTGAGGACGAAGCCCGAGGCAGCAGCGATCATGATGATGTCCTCATCCTCGAAGCTGCCGTAGAAGGCCCCAACCGTGCTGTTCCCGCTGCGTACCTTGGCCTCCAAATCCTCCACCAGCCCGGCGGCGAGCGTCTTCAGCTCCGAGTCAGTGCTCCGGGCCCGACCGTCGAGTGACTTCGGTGCGACGAGGCGAATCTGTGGCTCGGGTTCGGGTTCGGGGCTGGGCTCGGCCGAGGGGGTCGGTTCAGCGCTGTCGGCGGCTTGCGGCGTTCCGGTCGAGGATGGGGCGGCGGCCGGGGGTGGTGCCGGGTTGTCTCCGCCGGAACGGGTGAGGTAGGCGAGGCCGCCCAGCGAGAGCAGGAGCAGACCGGCCAGGCCGAGCGAGAGCAGCAGGGTGGACCGTGCCGGCCGCCGGGACGCCGGTGCCGCCGAATCGGACGCGGCAGCGGGGCCACCCGTCTCCTCCGGTTGCCGAGCGTGGTGGGCCATGGCGGGCTCGGCCGGGGGGATTGGCGGGATAGCGCTGTGCACCTGGGTCGGCTCATCCATTGTGGCCGACCAGGAGGGAGGGGCTGGTGTGGCGGGAGGGTGCGGTGTGGAGACCGGCGCCGACCAGGAGAGCGGGGCCGGCGCGGAGTCGAGCGGGGGCGGGGCGGGGTCGAGCGGGGGCGGGGGCCGCCAGCCGTCGGGTCGCGGTTCGGGGGGCTCCGGACGCGCATGCCGGGCTGCCCGCCGCGGGGAGGCCGGCGGCGGGTAGCTGGGCTGCGCACCGTGCTCCGGCGGGCCAGACCAGGGATCGACCGGTGAGGACATGACATCGCCTCCAGGCGAGGGTGCTAGCCGGTGATGCTAGCCGGTCGGGGACTCGGTCCACGGCACGACCCCCACCGGGCAAAGTGAATCGCGGTGGCCGCCCGCCGGGCGGCCACCGCGATCACGGGAAGGGCCAGGTCAGGCCGGGAGGCTGGCGATACCAGCCGGCAGGAACCGCTTACCCGTAACCCGTTCGGTGGTGCCGGTGCGGTCCAGGTACGGCGTGACGCCACCCAGATGGAACGGCCAGCCGGCACCCAGGATCAGGCACAGGTCGATGTCCTGTGCCTCGGCGACCACGCCCTCGTCGAGCATCAGCTGGATCTCCTGCGCCAGCGCGTCGAGCGCGTTCTGCCGTACCTGCTCGGCGGTGAGCGGCTGGTCGCCGACCACCAGCAGGTCGGCCACCTCGGCGTTGATCTTGTCGTCAACGACGATCGGCTTGCCGGCCTCGGCGATCCGCTTAAGGTTCTCGCTGACCCCGAAGCGGTCCGGGAAGGCCGCGTGCAGGATGCCCCCGACGTGGTGCGCCACCGCCGGCCCGACCAGCTGAAGTAGCGCCAGCGGACGCATCGGTAGGCCCAGCGGATCGAGCGCGTTGTTCGCCACCTCCAGCGGGGTGCCGGCGTCCACCGCGGCGAACACCGTGCCCAGGAAGCGGGTCAGCAGCCGGTTGACCACGAACGCGGGCGCGTCCTTCACCAGCACACTCGACTTCTTGAGCTGCTTGCCGACCGCGAACGCGGTGGCCAGGGTGGCGTCGTCGGTCTGCTCACCGCGGACGATCTCCAGCAGCGGGAGCACGGCGACCGGGTTGAAGAAGTGGAAGCCGACCACCCGCTCCGGGTGCTCGAGCCCCTTGGCCATCGCCGTCACCGACAGCGACGATGTGTTGGTGGCCAACACCGCCTCGGGTGTGACGATCTTCTCCAACTCGGCCCAGACCTGCTTCTTGACGTTGAGGTCCTCGAAGACGGCCTCGATGACGAAGTCCGCGTCGGCGAAGACGGACTTGTCGACCGATCCGCTCACCAGGCCGTACAGCTTGGCGGCGGTGCCCTTGTCCATCCGCCCCTTGCTGACCGCCTTCTCGATCTGCTCGTGCACGTAGGCCAGGCCCTTGTCGACCCGGGCCTGGTCCAGGTCGGTCAGGACGACCGGCACCTGGAGACGGCGGGCGAACAGTAGCGCGAGCTGGCTGGCCATCAGGCCGGCACCGACGATGCCGACCTTGGTCACCGGTCGGGCCAGGTCCCGGTCGGGCGCCCCGGCCGGACGCTTGGCCCGCCGCTGCACCAGGTCGAACGCGTAGAGGCCGCTGCGTAGCTCCGGCGAGAAGATCAGGTCGGCCAGGGCCTCGTCCTCGGCGGCGGTGCCGGCGGCGAAGTCCGTCTCCTTGGCCAGGCCGAGTAGTTCCAGGGCCCGGTTGGCGGAGGGGACAGCACCGTGTAGGCGGGCATCCAGGGTCTGCTTGGCGAAGAAGAGGACGCCGTCCCACATCTCCCGGTCGACCTCGGGTCGGGTCACCGTGAGCTCGCCGCGGACCACGCCAGCCGCCCACTCCAGGGACCGCTCCAGGAAGTCCGCCGGCTCCAGCAGGACATCCGCGAGGCCCATCTCCGCCGCCTGCTTCGGCTTGAGCATCTTGTTCTGCATCAGCGGGTTCTGGATGATCACCTGGGTCGCCGCCGGGATGCCGACCAGGTTCGGCAGCAGCTGGGTGCCGCCCCAGCCCGGGATGATACCGAGCGAGACCTCGGGTAGGGCGAGGGCCGCCGCGCCGGCCGACAGCGTCCGGTAGTGGCAGTGCAGGGCCAACTCCAGGCCGCCGCCCATGGCCGCGCCGTTGACGAACGCGAAGGTCGGCACGTCGCTGTCCTTGAGCCGGGCGAAGACCCGGTGGCCGAGCTGCCCGATCTCCAGCGCCTGCGCGCGGTCCGTGAGCAGCGGCAGGCCGGTGAGGTCCGCTCCGACGCAGAAGATGTAGGGCTTACCGGTCACCGCGACGAACGCCGGCCTCGCCGCGTGGGCTGCCGTGATCGCCTCGTCCAGGCTGGTCAGGCCACCCGGCCCGAGAGTGTTCGGCTTCTTGTGGTCGAAGCCGTTGTCCAGCGTGATCAGGGCGGCGGGGCGGTCCAGTCCCGGTACGTTCACCAGGCGCAGCAAGGCCTTGGTGACGACCTCGTTCGGTGCCGCGAGGCTCACTGTGCCTCCTCCGTTCGTGACTGCGGGACGCACTGGCTCGACTCGTTGCTCGCGCTCACTTGGCTCCACCCTCCCAGTGCGGGTTCTCCCAGATCACGGTGCCGCCCATGCCGATGCCGATGCACATGGCGGTGAGGCCGTAGCGGACCTCCGGGTGCTCGGCGAAGTGCCGGGCGAGCTGGGTCATCAGCCGGACGCCGGAGGAGGCGAGCGGGTGGCCGATGGCGATCGCGCCGCCCCACGGGTTGACCCGCGGGTCGTCGTCGGCGATGCCGAAGTGGTCGAGGAAGGCGAGCACCTGGACCGCGAACGCCTCGTTCAGCTCGAACAGGCCGATGTCGTCGATGGTCAGGCCGGCGATGCGCAGCGCCTTCTCGGTCGACGGGATCGGGCCGACCCCCATCACCTCGGGCTCGACGCCGACGAAGCCGTAGGAGACCAGCCGCATCGCGACCGGCAGACCCAACTCCCGCGCGGTCTCCTCGGCGACGAGCAGGCTCGCCGTGGCGCCGTCGTTCAACCCCGCCGCGTTACCGGCGGTGACCTTGCCGTGCGGGCGGAACGGCGTCTTGAGGGTGGCGAGCTTCTCCATCGAGGTGTCGCGCGGCGCCTCGTCCACGGTGGCCAGACCCCAGCCGGTCTCCGGGTCCCGGACCGCCACCGGCACCAGGTCGTCCTGGAGCTTGCCGTTGGCGTACGCCTTGGCGGTCTTCTGCTGGGAGGCGAGCGCGAACGCGTCGGTGCGCTCCTTGGTGATGTGCGGTACCCGGTCGTGCAGGTTCTCCGCGGTCGCGCCCATGACCAGGGCGGACTGGTCAACCAGGCGCTCCGCGACGATCCGCGGGTTGGGGTCGACTCCCTCGCCCATCGGGTGGCGGCCCATGTGCTCGACCCCGCCGGCGATGGCCACGTCGTACGCGCCCATGGCGATGCCGCCGGCGACCGTGGTCACCGCGGTCATCGCGCCCGCGCACATCCGGTCGATGGCGAAGCCGGGCACGGTCTTGGGGAGGCCGGCCAGGAGCGCGGCCGTCCGACCGATGGTCAGGCCCTGGTCGCCGATCTGGGTGGTGGCGGCGACGGCGACCTCCTCGACCCGCTCCGGTGGCAGCTGCGGGTTACGGCGCAGCAGCTCGCGGATGCAGCGGATCACCAGGTCGTCGGCGCGGGTGTTGGCGTACATGCCCCCCGCTTTGCCGAACGGGGTGCGGACGCCGTCAACGAAGACGACATCCCGAACTTCACGGGGCACTTGAGCCTCCTAGCCGGATAGCCGGACTGGCGTTTTCTCGGATGCTACTTGCCAGTAACCAACTGGAGTACCACCCTCCGTGTGGCCCACCCCACATCGATGGCTCAGGTTCCGGCCGGGGGTGGGCCAACCAGCGCCCGGGTCAGGTCTGGCTGCAGCAGCGCGATCTGCCACTCGCGCGCACCCAGGCCGCGCAGGGTCTCCGCCACGGTGTCCTCGGTGATCTCCTCGGGCGGGACCCAGGCGAGGCGGCGAATCGAGTCCGGGGCGATCAGGTTTTCCGGTGGCAGGGTGTGTGCGCCGGCGGTCCCGACGACCACCTCCCGGCACCGGGCCAGCCGGGCCGCCGCGACCGGGTCCCGCTCGGCCCACCGGTGCGGCGGCGGCGGACCCTCGACCGTCGGCGCCACCGGCAGCGCCTCCGCTGGCAGCTCCCGGGCATCGTCCAACGCCGCCAACCAGGTCCGGGCCAGCCGGCGTACCGAGCGACCGCCGAAGCCCGGCAGGGTCAGCAGCGTCTTCTCGTCCCGCGGATCCAGCTCGGCGGCGGCGACGATCGCCGAGTCCGGCAGCACCCGTCCCGGCGCCGCGTCGCGGCGCGCCGCGATCTGATCCCGGGCGTACCACAGGGACCGCACCCGAGCCTGCGCCCGCGCCCCACGTACCCGATGGATGCCCGAGGTGCGGCGCCAGGGATCGGCGCGGACCCGGGGCGGGCGGGCACCGTTGCGGACCAGCGCGGCGAACTCCTCGGCCGCCCACTCGGCCTTGCCCTGCCGGGCCAGCTCGGCGTCGAGCGCGTCCCGTAACTCGACCAGCAGCTCCACGTCCAGGGCGGCGTAGGTCAGCCAGGACTCCGGCAGTGGCCGGCTCGACCAGTCCGCCGCCGAGTGGTGCTTCTCCAGGCTGAAGCCGAGCAGGTTCTCGGTCAGCGCGGCGAGCCCGACCCGCTCGAAGCCGGCGAGTCGGGCGGCCAGTTCGGTGTCGAAGAGCCGCCGTGGGCGTAGACCCAACTCGGCCAGGCAGGGCAGATCCTGACTGGCCGCGTGGAGCACCCACTCGGCCTCGCCGATGGCCTCGTCCAGGCTGGTCAGCTCCGGTAGTGGTAGCGGGTCGATCAGCGCGGTGCCGGCGCCGGCGCGGCGCAGCTGCACCAGGTACGCCCGCTGGCTGTACCGGTAGCCAGAGGCGCGTTCGGCGTCCAGCGCCACCGGGCCGGTGCCCTGGGCGAAGCGGGCCACGACCTCGGCCAGCTCCGCCGGGGTGGTCACCGGCTGGGGGGTGCCCTCGCCGGGCGCGGTCAGCGGGGTGGGGCCACCCTCGGCGTCACGCGGGACGGTAGCTGGGCCACCAGCGGTCGGGTCAACGTCCCTCGACCCGACCAACGGCGGGTGCGGCGTGTCTCCCGCGCGGTTTGCGGCAGCCCGACGGGGTAGGGGTGGTTCGTCGGTCACCCGACAACCCTATTGCTCTACCCGATCGGGCGGGGACAGCCGGTCCAGTGCGTGTCGGGAGTCGGCCGTATCGGTTGAGCAAACCGTGAAGACAAAGTGTGTTTGTGGCGGATCTCGGCCGCTCAGGGTCGTGCCGGCGGGGCGGCGCTCAGGGTCGTGCCGGCGGGGCGGCGCTCGGGGAGCGCCGTCACCCCGGGCGGCGGTAGGCCGGCGGTCGAGGCGAGCAGGGTGCACCAGGCGTGCAAGTGTGGCACGAGTTCGTCGTCCACCGGCGTCCAGGAAGCCCGGATCTCCACATCGCCGGCCGCGGGTGGCCCAGCCAGATCACCGAACCGGGTCGACATGGTCTGGGTGACCGTCCCCCCGATCGCCCGGTATCGGGCTTGCCGCACGCTGAGGGCGTCGGTCAGCCAGGCCCAGCCCACCTCCGGTAGTAGCGGATCGGCGGCCAGATCTACCTCAAGCTCGGCGGTGACGTACGTGACCAGTCGTAGTGTGCCCCGCCACGCCTCGTGCCCGGCAGGGTCGTGTAGGAGTATCAGACGTCCGTTCGCCACCTCGTCGTCGTCGCGGAGGACGGTCGCGGCGAGGGCGAAGGTGAAGGGGGCCAGCCGTTGGGGCGCGCCGACCTCTTCCAACTGGATCTCTGCTCGGGGGGCGGCCGATCGTAGCCCGTCAACCGCGCGGGCGAACGTCTCCGGGAGCGCGGTCGGGGGGGTCATTATCGAAGCGTAAGGGTCTCTGGGCCAGCCGATTCGACGGCACGCCGGGAACCGGGGCAGCTGGCGGCCGCGTCCGGCCCAGATTGCTGCTTTGTGGGCGTGGATCACACGATGTGACGGTGACGGCGGGGCGGGGCGGGCGGCGTGGCACGATGGGCCACGATGAGCACCGACACCACGGGCACTGCCGCCCGAGACGAGGGGCCTCGCCCCGGAGATCCGGCCGATTCCCCCTTCGTTCGGGCGTGCCGGCGCAAGCCCGGCCCGCACACCCCGGTCTGGTTCATGCGGCAGGCGGGTCGCTCACTGCCGGAGTACCGGAAGATCCGGGCGAACGTGGCGATGCTGGAGTCTTGCCGCCGGCCGGAACTGATCACTGAGATCACCCTCCAGCCGGTGCGCCGACACGGGGTTGACGCGGCGATCCTCTTTAGTGACATCGTGGTGCCGGTCGCCGCGGCCGGGGTGGCGCTGGACATCGTCCCCGGCACCGGCCCGGTCGTGACCGATCCCGTCACCACCGCGGCGGACGTGGAGCGGATCCGGCCGATCACCCGCGACGATGTTCACTACGTGGACGAAGCGGTCCGGATGCTGGTCGGAGAGCTGGGTGCGACCCCGCTGATCGGCTTCGCCGGCGCCCCGTTCACCCTCGCCAGCTACCTCGTCGAGGGGGGGCCGTCGCGCAACCACACGAAGACCAAGGCCCTGATGTACAGCGACCCGGACCTGTGGCACGCCCTGGCCGGCCGGCTCGCCGAGGTGGCGCTGGCGTTCCTGAAGGTACAGATCGACGCCGGCGCCTCCGCCGTGCAGCTCTTCGACTCCTGGGCCGGTGCCCTCTCCGAGGCCGACTACCGCCGGTACGTGCTGCCGCACTCGCAGGCGGTCCTCGCCGGCCTCGCCGACGCTGGCGTTCCCCGGATCCACTTCGGGGTGGGCACCGGCGAGCTGCTTACCGCGATGGGCGAGGCCGGCGCCGACGTGGTCGGCGTTGACTGGCGTACGCCGCTGGATATCGCCACCCGCCGGGTCGGCCCGCAGCGGGCGGTGCAGGGCAACCTGGATCCGTGTCTGCTGTTCGCCCCGTGGCCGGTGCTTGAGGCCGAGGTCCGACGGGTGCTGGCGCAGGGGCGTGCCGCCCCCGGGCACATCTTCAACCTCGGCCACGGGGTGCTACCGGAGACCGATCCCGACGTACTGACCCGGCTGGTGGCCCTGGTCCACGAGTTGACCGCTCGTGGAAACGGAAGGAGCTGAGTGGCATGACGACACCGTGGCGGATCGCGGTGGTCGGCGGTGGGATCGCCGGCCTCGCTGCCGCCGTCCAGCTGAGGGACCACGCTCCCGCCGGCACCGAGGTGACCGTCTACGAGCGAAGCGACTCCCTCGGCGGCAAGCTGCACACCGGCGAACTGGCCGGTGCTCCGGTGGAGTTCGGCGCGGAAGCGTTCCTGATGCGCGACTCCGCTGGCGGGGAGTCGGCGGCGGTAGCCCTGATCCGTCGGGTGGGGCTGGCCGACAACATCGTCCACCCCACCGTCGGGCAGGCGGCGCTCCTGGTCGGCGGTGAGCTGCACCCGCTGCCCCGGGGCACGCTGATCGGCGTCCCCGGGGATCTCGCGGCGGTGGCGGCGGTGGCTCGCCCGACCGCCGAGGCTGATGTGGACACCGGGCAGCCGTTGCTCGCCCCCGGCGTCGATGTCACGGTCGGCGAGTTGGTTCGGACCCGACTGGGGGACGAGGTCGTCGACCGGTTGGTCGGGCCGATGCTCGGCGGCGTCTACGCCGGCCGCGCCGACAAGCTCTCCCTGGCCGCCACCATGCCCGCGCTGACCCGGACCGCCCGGGTCGAACACACCCTGGTCGGGGCGGTCCGCGCGGCGCAGGCGGCGGCGCCACGGTCACCCGGTACGCCGTTCTTCGGCACCCTGGTCGGTGGCCTCAGCACCCTGGTCGAGGCCGCCGCGTCGGCCAGCGGCGCCACGATCCGGCGGAACGCGACCGTCCGTGCGCTGACCCCGACCGGCGCCGGCTGGCACCTGACCGTCGGCCCGAACGGCGCCGCGGAGCAGGTCCACGCCGATGCCGTGGTGCTGGCCGTGCCGGCCCGGCCGGCCGGGCGGCTGCTCGCCGATGTCGCCCCGGCTGCGGCTGAGAACGTCGGTGACCTGGCCTACGCCAGCGTCGCACTGGTCACCCTCGCGTTGCCGGCGACGGAGTTGCCTGCGCTCTCCGGCCTCCTGGTCCCGGTCGGCGAGGGGCTGCTGATGAAGGCGTCCACCTTCTTCACCACCAAGTGGGGGCACCTGCGCCGGCCCGACGGGTTGACCCTGGTCCGCGCCTCGGTCGGCCGGTACGGGGACGAGGCGCAGCTGCAGCGCCCCGACCGGGACCTCGTCGACACCGTGCACCGGGAACTGTCGACGGTGCTCGGTGCCGAGCTTCCCACCCCGGTCGCCACACACGTGCAGCGCTGGGGTGGGTCGTTGCCGCAGTACGCGCCGGGCCACCTGGAGCGGGTGGCGTCGGCGCGGGCGACGCTGCGGGAGCAGCGGCCAACCCTCGCGCTGGCGGGAGCCGGCTACGACGGCGTCGGGATTCCGGTCTGTATCCGTTCCGGCGCGGCGGCGGCCGACGAGATCATCACTGCACTGAAGGGTTCCGGGATATGACCGAGCAGACCAACGCGGCCCGGCTGAACGAGCTGAACGCGACGATTCGGTACACCATGTGGTCGGTGTATCGGGCGAGTAGCGCCCTGCCGTCACTACGCGAGAACGTCACCGCCGAGGCGACCGCCTTCTTCGACGAGCTGGCCGGCGAGGACGTGACCATCCGGGGCACGTACGACGTGGCGGGGCTGCGCGCCGACGCCGACCTGATGATCTGGTGGCACTCCTCGTCGAGTGACGCGCTTCAGGACGCGTATCTGCGGTTTCGACGTACCACGCTGGGGCGTTCGTTGACCCCGGTCTGGTCCCAGCTCGGGCTGCACCGGCCGGCGGAGTTCAACAAGAGCCACATCCCGGCGTTCCTCGCCGGTGAGCAGGCCCGGGACTATCTCTGCGTGTACCCCTTTGTCCGCTCGTACGAGTGGTATCTGCTGCCGGACGCGGAGCGGCGGGAGCTGCTGGCCGAGCACGGCGGGATGGCCCGCGGCTACCCCGACGTGCGGGCCAACACGGTCTCCTCGTTCGCCCTCGGCGACTACGAGTGGCTGCTCGCCTTCGAAGCCGACGAGCTGCACCGCATCGTTGACCTGATGCGGGACCTGCGGGCCTCCCGCGCCCGCCGGCACGTCCGGGAGGAGATCCCGTTCTACACCGGCCGTCGTCGCGCGATCGCCGACATCATCGCCGGCCTGCCCTGATCGCGGCACCCTCCCCACCCGGCGGTACGGCAGCGGCCTGAGCCGGCCCCGCCGCCTCTCGCGGCCTGGCCAGCTCAGCCGCTCTGGCAGCCGAGGGGTCTCGGGTGACCGCCGGGTGTGGGTAGGGCCCTTCGGGAGAGTCAGGCCGAGGTGGGCTCGGTGAACTCCGGCTGGTCGAGCACGCGTAGCCAGGACCCGTCGGGTTGGCGGCGGACGACCTGCGCCCGCGCGCCCGCACCGTCGCTCGGCGGTGTCGAGGTGAGGGCCAGGTCGCCGCAGACAAGTGTGGGCAGCGGCTCTTCCGGCGTGAAGTGTGGCCGGCTGGCGAGCACCTTCTCCCACAGGGCCTGGATCGCCGCGCGTCCGACGGTCTGGTCGCCGGGCGGGTAGGCCATGACCGCGTCCGGTTCGTAGAGTGCGGCGACGCCCGCGGCGTCGCCGGCGTTGGAGCGTTCGACGAACAGCCGGGTGAGGTCCTCGGGCTGCATGGCTTTCGCACGGTCCGACATGATGTTCCTTTCGACGCTTCCCGCGGAGTGGGCGTTCGGTCTGATGCTTCCCGCGGAACCAAGCGTGTCGTTCGGCGCTTCCTGTGGAATCAAGCGTGCCTCTGGTAGCTTCAGAAGTCCAACAGATGCTTTTTATGCAAGCTATAATCTCCGGTTATGGAGCTGAGGCAGCTGGAGTACTTTGTCGCAGTCGCCGAGGAAGCCAGCTTCACCCGCGCCGCCGAGCGGGTACGGATCAGTCAACCCGGCGTGAGCGCACAAATCCGTGCGCTCGAACGCGAACTCGGCGCCACCCTCTTCGACCGCTCCACCCGAACGGCGAGCCTCACCGATGCCGGCCGGGCCGCACTCGAACCTGCCCGGGCCGCGCTCGCCTGTTCGGACGCGATGAAACAGGCGGTCGGCGACGTGATCGGACTCATCCGCGGTCGCCTCACCGTCGGCATGGTCATCGGCTGCACAGTCACCCCGTTCTTCGACGCCTTGGCGGCGTTTCACCACGCGCACCCCGGCGTGGAGATCACCCTGCTCGAGCAGCACTCGGCCCGGCTCCTCCAGGACGTCCAGTCCGGCGCTGTCGACCTCGCTCTCATCGGCACCGCCGATCCCACACCGGTCGGGTCGAACACCCTGACGGTCATCAGCGAACCACTCGTCGCCCTCGTCCCACCCGGGCATCTCCTCGCCCAGAAGGCGACCGTGACCATGGCCGAACTCGCCGACCACCCACTGGTGTGTATGCCCGAGGGCACCGGCATCCGTACGGTCCTCGACCGGGCCTGCACCCGGCGCGGTGTCCGGCCGACCATCAGCGTCCAGGCCAGTGCCGCGGACGCCATCGCTGACCTCGCCGCCCGGGGGCTGGGCGTGGCCATCCTCAGCGAGTCCATGTCGCGGGACTACCACGGCCGCCTGATCGCGCTGCCGATCCTCGACATCGACGAGCCAGCCCTGCTGGCCCTGGTCTGGAGCGGTACGCAGAGTCCAGCCCTCGATCGACTGGTCCGGCACTGTCGCGACACCTTCGCTGCCGGGCCGGGACGACCCCGGGCCCCGGTCCGGTAGCGATTCGCGGTGTGCTATTTCGCCGGGGTGTCCCGGCGCATCGGCGTGTGCAGAATGCCGGCCTCGAGGTACTCCGGCCCGGTGACCGTGAACCCGTGTCGGGTGTAGAAGTCGACCAGCTGTGACTGCGCTTCGAGGGTGCACGGGCTCTCGCTGACCTCCACGAGGGCAGCGGTCATCAGCCGGCCCGCGTACCCCGCGCCGCGCGCCTCCTTCGCCACCACCACCCGGCCGATCCGTCGCCGGCCGTCCGGATCGGCCAGGATCCGCAGGTACGCCACCGGCGCCCCGGCCTGCTCCAGCCAGAGGTGGCGGGTGCCCGGCTCCACGTCCCGGCCGTCCAGCTCCGGGTACGGGCACTCCTGCTCCACCACGAACACGTCCACGCGCAGCCGGAGCAGGTCATGGAAGGCCCGGGCGGACAGGTCGGCGAAGGAGGCGGTCCGGAGTTCAGCGGTGTGCAGCATCCTGCGATGGTAGGTCGCTGGCCGATGCCGATGCCGATGCCGATGCCGATGCCGATGCCGATGCCGGCTGCCGGGAGGCGGAGCGCCGCCGGCGAAGCAGCGTGCCGGCGACCGCCACCGCGAACAGCGCGGCGACCACGGCCCCGATCGTCCACGGGCCCAGACTGTCCACCCACCCGCTGATCATGGCCTGCACCCGACCGGCCGCGTCGATCACCGGGTCGTTGACGTCGCCGCCGGCGAAGAGCCGGATCTCGTACCAGCCGTACCAGGCGACGTAGCCGCCGGTCAGCACCAGGAGCAGGCCGGCGACGCGGCCGAGCAGCGGCCCGGCCCGTCGGGTGCGCCGGACCAGGGACTCCCGGGCCAGCGCGACCGCGAGCGCCGCGGCGCCGACCATCAGGCCCATCCCGACCGCGTACGCGACGAAGAGCCCGACCCCGGCGAGCGGGCTGCCCGCCCGGAATCCGGCGACCACCACGGCCAGGAACGGTCCGATGGTGCAGCCGAGGGAGGCGATCGCGTAGGCAGCACCGAAGAGGACCATCGATCCAAAGCTGCGCCGGACCTCGGGGCCGTTGGCGATCCGGGGAGCGAAGGTCGGGAGCGCCCGGCCCGCGACAAGCCAGCCGCCGGTGGCGACCAGGGCGAGCCCGATCGCGACCGACACCCAGGGCAGGCGGCTGGCCAGGGCGTCGGCGGCGGGGCCGGCGAGGAGCCCGAACCCACCGAAGACGGCGACGAAGCCGAGGGTCATGGCGGCGGTCAGGGCCAACGCCCGACCCACCGGCGCGAGCGGCCCGCGGCCGTCCGCCGGGCCGTCCCCCAGCACCAGCATCGACAGGTACGCCGGCAGCAACGCGAAGCCGCACGGGTTTACGGCGGCGAGCAGCCCGGCGCCGAGCGCGAGACCGTAGGGGGCGTCAACCATCTCAGGTCAGCTCCGCGACCCGCTCGCGGAGATCGGTCTCGGAGAGCGAACCCTTGTGGACGACCTTGCCGGCGGAGTCCAGTAGCACGTAGTACTGCTGCGAGACCACCTCGAACCGCTGCCACACCTCGCCCGCGTCGTCGGCCAGTTGCGGGAAGCCTTCGATGCCCGTGTCCTGAGCGAATCGGCGCATCGCGTCGTCACCGCTGCCGAGCCCGGCCACCCCGACGACGTTCACCCGGTCGGCGTTGTCCTGCTGCACGGCCGCCACCGACTTGGCCGAGCCCCGGCACTTGGGGCACCAGGCGGCCCAGAACCAGAGAACGGTCGGCTTACCGGCGAGGCTGGCCCCGGTGAACGTGTCACCGTCGATGGTGCGTGCGGTGAAGTCCAGGGTCTGCGGCACCTCGGGTGCCGGCTCGGCGGTCGGGCTCGCCGCGGTGGTGGCCGGCGCGCTGGCGGGTGCGGTCGTCGGGGCGGGGGTGGGCTCCGCATTCGCGGAGGTGTCCTCGGAGCTCCCGCAGGCGGAGAGCGCCAAAACGATGGTCAGTGCGATCGGAATTGACCGGGTCATGGTGCGCATGTCCGGATGTTAGCCGGGTGCGGCACCGAGTCTTCTTACCGCTCGCTAACGTCGGCGCCCCGAACTCCACCCTGGCGGTCTCCGTCCCGAAGCCGCTATCTGGAGTGATTGACCGACCCTGCCCTGCTGCCCCTGCCCGCTCAGGACGGCCGGGCACCGACCGAGTCGCGGACCTGGGCACCCTCGGTTCCCTCCTTGCTCCGGGCACAGTGGGCGCAGCAGAAGAAGCGGCCGGAGACCTCGACCCCGTGGCCCAAGATCTTGACCTGGCAGTGTTCGCAGACCGGAGCCAGCTTGTGCGCGGCGCACTCGAAGCTGTCGAAGGTGTGCACGTCGCCGCTGACCGTGCGCACCTCGAACGTCATCCAGTAGTCGTTCTCGCAGACTTCACAGATCGCCATGACAAACCCCCCGAATTCGGTTCCGTAACCGCAAGCGTCGAACATCCGCTGCGGGCCGGCAACCGGAATCGGTGAACCGGTGCGGACTATCGGCCTCCCCACTCCGCCGCGCCCACCTCCGCGCGTCGAGGTCCGCCGTCAGGCGTCGCGTGGCTCCAGCTGGAGGGACACCGAGTTCACGCAGTGCCGGGTGTCCTTCGGGGTGAAGCCCTCACCGGTGAAGACATGCCCCAGGTGGCTGTCACAGCGGGCGCAGCGGATCTCCGTCCGAACCATGCCCATACTCCGGTCCTCGACCTCCCGGACGCGTCCGGGAAGGGCGTCGTCGAAGCTCGGCCAGCCGCAGTGCGAGTCGAACTTCGCATCGCTGGAAAACAGCTCCAGCCCGCAGGCGCGGCAGTGGTAGACCCCCGGGGTCCTGGTGTCCACATACTCCCCGCTCCCCGGGGCCTCGGTGCCGTGCTCCCGCAGCACCCGAAACTCCTCGGGGCTGAGCCGAACCCGCCACTCGTCCTCGGTGCGGGGCAGTTCACTGTCGTCGAGACTCACCCGCCAACGGTACGTCGAATGTCGGAGCCATCGCATATGGTCGCGCAATGGGTGGCACGAAGGCCGCAGCCGAGGAGATCGAGGTCGCCGGGCAGCGGGTCCGGCTGAGCAGCCCCGATCGGGTGATTTATCCGCAACGCGGGTTCACCAAGGCCGACGTCTTCCACTACTACCTCGCCGTCGGTCCGGGCATCATGCGCGCACTCGGCGAACGGCCGACCACCCTGCAACGTTTCCCCGACGGGATCGAGGGGGAGGCCTTCTTCCAGAAGCGGGTGCCCGCCCGCGGCGTGCCCCCCTGGGTTCGCACCGCGCAGATCAGCTTCCCCAGTGGCCGCAAGGCGGCCGAGCTCTGCCCGGCTGATCTGGCCCACGTGGCGTGGGCAGCCCAGATGGGCACCGTGGTCTTCCACCCGTGGCCGGTCCGCGGCGCCGAGCCGGACCGCCCCGACGAGCTGCGGATCGACCTCGACCCGCAGCCCGGCACCGACTTCGGCGACGCGGCGAAAGCGGCGACCGAGCTCCGCGGGATCCTGGCGGAGCTCGGTGTCCCCGGCTGGCCGAAGACCTCCGGCGGCCGGGGCGTCCACGTCTATCTGCGGATTCAGCCCCGCTGGACCTTCGTCGAGGTCCGCCGGGCGACCATCGCCCTGGCCCGGGAGTTGGAGCGGCGCCGGCCCGAGCTGGTCACCACCGCATGGTGGAAGGAGGAGCGCGGCGCCCGGGTCTTCGTCGACTTCAACCAGATGGCCCGCGACCGGACGATCGCGTGCGCGTACTCGCTGCGGGCCAATGCCCGCGCCACCGCCTCCACCCCGCTGGCCTGGGACGAGTTGGCCGACGCCGAACCGGACGACTTCGACCTGCGCAGCGTGCCGGCGCGGCTGGCCGAGCGCGGCGACCCGCACGCCGGCATCGACGACGCCCCGTGGGACATCACGCCCCTGCTGGAGTGGGCCGAGCGGGACGCCGCCAACGGGCAGGGCGACCTGCCCTACCCGCCGGAACACCCCAAGATGCCCGGCGAGCCGAAGCGGGTGCAGCCGTCCAAGGACCGAGACCGCCCCCGCTGAGCCGTCACAGCGGCAGCTTCATGCCCTCGTGGCTGGCGACGAAGCCGAGACTCAGATAGAAGCGGTGCGCCTCCTGCCGGGACTTGTCGGTCGTCAGCTGGACCAGCGCACATCCACGCGCCCGCGCCTGATCGATCGCCGAGGCCATCAGCTGCCGGCCCAGCCCCCGTCCGCGCTGGTCGGAGCGGACCCGGACCGACTCGATCAACTGCCGCTCGGCGCCGTGCCGACTGAGCCCAGGGATGTAGGTGAGCTGCATGCAGCCCAGCACCTCGCCGCCGGCCTCGGCGACGACGAACTGGTTGCGCGGATCAGCCGCGATCGCCGCAAACGCCTGCTCGTAGCGGGCGTCAACCTGTCTGACATCGCGGGCGCGGCCCAGCAGGTCGTCGGCGAGCAGGTCGAGCACGGCGGGCAGGTCGGCCCGGACCGCCTCCCGGAAGATCACATCGCCCATCCGGGGAGAATGCCACAGGGGCGAGAACCGCCGCACCCGACCGGGGTCACTGGGGCGGGCAGCGCTTCCCCTCGGCGGGCACGGTCAGGTCAACCAGGTACGCGTCAACCGCCGCGCTGATGCAGTCCGTCTGTGGATAGGCGGTGTGCCCCTCGCCCTCCCAGGTGAGCACCCGACCCACGCCCAGCATCTCGGCCAGCGCCGGGGTCTGCTCGTAGGGGGTCGCCGGATCCCCCGTGGTGCCGACCACCAGGATCGGCGGCGCCCCATCGGCCGCCCCGGTCGGGTACGGGTCCCGGCCGCCGGGCCACTCGGTGCAGGTGAGCATGCCGACCGCGAGCGGTGGACCAAACAGCGGGTACTGCTCACGCCACTGCGACTGGAGCTGCCGGATCTGCTCGCGGCTCGGCCTCTCGTCCTCGTCGGCACAGTTCACCGCGAGATTCGCGTCGAACAGGTTCGAGTAGGTGCCGTCAGGCTCCCGACCCGCGTACGCGTCGGCGAGGTGGAACACCCCGGTCGCGTCTCCGCCCTCCAACTCGTCGATCGCCTGGGCCAGCTGCTCCCAGCCGGCCTCGGTGTAGAGCGAGGAGACCACCGCGTAGAGAACCCACCCCGGCGTCGCCTCCCGCCCGTCGTCGCCCGGGACCGGGGAGACCCGCGCCTTGTCGATGGCTGAGGTGACCGCCTCCCGCGCGCTGGGAGCGATCGGGCAGCGGTCGGGGTTGGTGGAGCACCACAGGGAGAAGTTGTCGAAGGCCCGCTCGAAGCCCTTGGCCTGGCTCTCCGCGCTGGCTACCTGGTCCAGTCGAGGGTCAACCGCTCCGTCCAGCACCAGCGCCCGCACCCGCTCTGGGTGGAGTTGGGCGTAGGTGGCGCCGAGAAGGGTGCCGTACGAGTAGCCGAGATAGGTCAACTTCTCGTCGCCGACGGCGGCCCGGATCGCGTCGATGTCGTGGGCCGCCTGCTCCGTGCTGTACAGCGCGAGTTGGTCGCCGTAGCGGTCGCCGCACTCGCGCCCGATCCGTTGGTTCAGCTCGACGAGACCATCGAAGGACTGCTGGCTCTCCGGATCCGGGTCGTAGCCGAAGCTGGCGTCGAGGTTGGCGTCCGAGATGCACTCCACCGGGCTGGAGCGGGCCACCCCACGCGGGTCGAAGCCGACGATGTCGAAGCGGTCGGTGACCGCGGTGGGCAGGCCGCCGAGCGCGGCCGGGAAGGAGAGGTAGACAGCGGTGTCCACGCCGGAGCCACCCGGCCCACCCGGGTTGATCAGCAGCGAGCCGATCCGGTCCCGCTGGTTCGTGGAACGGGCCCGCAGCAGCGCGATCTCGAAGGTCTCCCCGGCGCCCGGGCCAGCGGTGGCGGCGGTGCCGTCGGCCCAGTTCCGGGGAACCTTGATCCGGGTGCACTCATAGCGCATGCGCGGTGCGGTACGCCCCACCAACTCCTCGGCCACCTCCGGACAGGCCTGCCAGGTCGGCGCGGTGCCGGACGGCCCCGAGGGCTGCGCCTCAGTGCGCGGCGCGAACGCCGGCACGGTGCAGCCGGCGGCGAGGAATATGCTGGCCAGGAGCACGGCTGGGGCGAACCGGCGGGCGGGAGTGCGAACCACAGGGTGGACCTTTCGGGGTCGGAGTAGCCGGCTAGGCCGGCCCGGACGGGGGGCCACCGCTCTCCGGGTCGCCCCGGAGCACCTGATCCACGTTGAATCGGACCGGACGCTCGAGCTGGTCGTAACGGCAGGAACGGGGTTTGCGGTCCGGGCGCCACCGGACGAACTGGGCGGTGTGCCGGAACCGGTCACCCTCCATCGCGTCGTAGCTCACCTCGAGCACCAGCTCCGGTCGCAGTGGCTCCCACTCCAGGTTCTTCGTGCCGGTCCACCGGCTGATCCCGCCCGGGATGCGCTGACCGCGTTGGTGGTCGCCGTGCACCCAGGGATGGTCGGCGCCAGCGCCCCGGTATGGCTCCAACTCGTCCAACAGCTCCTTCCGGCGAGCCATGGGGAATGACGCGCTCACCCCCACATGATGCAGGACGCCGGCGTCGTCGTAGAGCCCGAGCAGGAGTGAGCCGACCACCGGGCCGGACTTGTGCCAGCGGAAACCCGCCACCACGACATCGACCGTGCGCTTGTGCTTGACCTTGAACATCAGCCGCTTGCCCGGCTCGTACGGCAGCTCGGCGGGTTTGGCGATCAGGCCGTCCAGCCCCGCCCCCTCGAACCGGTCGAACCAGCGGCGCGCGGTGTCCGGGTCGGTGGTGACCTGGGTGACGTGCATCGGTGGCGTGACACCGCCCAACGCCGCCTCCAGCCGGGACCGCCGGTGCGGATACGGCTGGTCCAGGAGTGACTCGTCGGCGAGGGCGAGCAGGTCGAACGCCACGAAGTCCGCCGGGGTGGTCTCGGCGAGCAGCTTTACCCGGGAGGCGGCCGGGTGAATGCGCTGGGCCAGCAGCTCGAAGTTGAGCCGGGGCTGCCCGTCCGGCCGATCGCGCTGGATCACGATCAACTCGCCGTCAACCACGCAGCGCTCGGGCAGCTGCCGGCGGGCCTGCTCGACCACCTCGGGGAAGTAGCGGGTCATCAGCTTGCCGCCCCGGCTGGCCAACTCGACCTCCGCGCCGTCGCGGAACACGATGCACCGGAAGCCGTCCCACTTCGGCTCGTAGGTCATCCCGGCCGCGGTCGGGATCCGCGGGACGCTCTTGGCGAGCATCGGCTCGACCGGCGGGCTGATCGGCAGCTTCACGGCGACCAGTCAACCAGACGGCGCCGACAGCCGTGGGGAGGAACACCAGCCGCGGCTGCCCCTTCCTGGTCGCCGGACAGCCGTCGGCCGCGGGTGCGGGGCCGTCGGAATCAGCAGCGGGACGGCACCGTCTTTTCCAGCAACACCAGCGGCACACCGTTCGGGTCCTTCTCGTGGCCCACCAACCGGTAGCCGGAGCGCTGGTAGAGCCGCCGACTCCCCGCGCTCTCCGCTCCGGTGAACAGGGTGAACCGACACACCTGGGCGCCCGCCACGGTCTCGACCGCGCGCAACAGGCGGCCACCGATGCCCCGGCCCTGCTGGTCGGGGGCGACCGCCAGCCGGCCGATGGAGGCGATGACGCCATCGACGTGAACCCGGACCGAACCGACGAGTCGGTGGCCCAGCCGGGCGGTGAGCACCGTCTGCGGGCCGGCGAGCGCGGCCCGAATCTCGTCCAGAGTCTCGGTGAGCGGCGGCAGGAACGGGTCCGCGTAGCGCTGCGCCTCGGCCAGGTACGCGGCGAGTTGGACGGTGAGGATCTCCCCGGCGTCGGCCGGGGTCGCGGGAGCGATCAGCGGGCGAGCGGTCACCGGCCCAGCCAACCACAGCGCCGCGACCGTACGGTGCCCGAGTCCCTTGGCGACAGTCAGCTACCGGAGCCGGTAAATATCGTTACTGCTGGATGCTGTGAATGGCGGTGCCGGGTCGTGTTGGGCCGGGCGCGTCGGCGAGACGGCTAGAAGCGCGCGAACGAACGCAGCGGTGCCCGCGGGCCGAACTTCGGAGCCGTGATGCCGGCCGCCGCCAGCAGGACGCAGACCCGACCGCGGTGGCCCCGGAATGGTTCGAGCAGGGCCAGCATCCGGGCGTCGTCGCCGCGCGCCTCGCCAGCGAGGGCCCAGGCCACCGTGTTCGGTACGTGGTAGTCGCCGACGCTGACCGCGTCCGGATCGCCGTAGGCGACGCGGACCACCTCGGCCGCGGTCCACGGGCCGATCCCCGGGACGGCGGTGAGTCGACGGGTGGCCTCGGCCGAGTCGGCGCACCGCTCCAGCCGGTCGGCCACCGCGGCGGCCCGACGCAGCGTGTCGGCGCGACGTTGTTCGATGCCGAGAGGATGGAAGGCCCAGTACGGGGTGGCCGCCACCGCCGCCGGCTCCGGCGGCAACAGCAGCGGCTGCATCGGCCCGGGGGCCACCGCCCGGAAGTGGCGGACGGTGGCGGCGTACGCCCGGTACGCCTCCTTGCCGGTCACCCGCTGTTCGAGGATGGCCCGGAACGCCCGGGGAAAGACCTGGCCGCTGGTCGGCAGCCGCAGCCCCCGGTGCCGGGCGGCCAGGCCGGCCACCACCGGGTGCGCGGCGGCCAGCTCGGCGAAGCCGGACAGGTCGTCCCGGAGGCCGGCGAGGGCGTCGGCGTGGTGCACCACCCAGTCGGCGCCGGGGCCGTACCCGTCGGCGACCAGGTGGCCGGCGTCGGGGCGCAGGGCGAGGGTGGCGGGTCCGTCCGGGGTCCGGGTGGCCCACCAGAGCGTCCCGGCGACGATCCGGGCGCAGGGGTCGTACGGGCTGAAGGTGAGGGGCCGGACCGACGCGGCCAGCTGGTATCCGGCCGGCGGGTGCAGCAACCGGCGGGCGGTGGGTTCGGTCCCGGACACCCGGACAATGCTGCCACCGGGCCCGGCTCCCCGCCATCGGCGGGTATGCGAATTGTGGCCTGGTCGGCTCTCGCTCCGGTGTTCGACACGGGCGTCGGACATGATCGGGCACATCTCGAGGCACCAACCCCACCTTGCCCAACCAGAAAGGCTTCGTCGGCGGCGACATCGACCCCACCGGACTCACTAGCATCGGTGCACGACGAGAGGATAACCTCCTCGACCGCTTCATACCCGTCGGCCCCGTCCTCGCCGCCACCGAACCAGCCCAATACAACGCCTACCAATATGGCAAAAGCAACCCACCACCTACAGCGACCCGCCAGCTTCTATATTTCTGAACACGGCGCACGGTCCGGCGTCACCTCCGCCACTGGCGGTGGAGGTAGCGCGGCGCGTCGCTCGCGGGGCCTGAAGCTGCTGCAACGTTGCGGACGACCCAGACTTCGAGCTCAGCTCGCCGCGGAGGAGCTATCCGGCGCAGACGGGCATGCCTTGAAAGCATGTTTTAGAGCAGGGGGAGTTCCCCATAAATACTTCACCACGAACTTCAACCCGGAGTGAGAGGGGATCTGGATGCACGTGGAGGATCGAGGAGGGGGGATTGTGGTCACGATGCCTAGAGATGAGTTCTTTTTGGTTGAAGCGCTGATGATGGAAGCGCTTGAGAGCGGAGACGAACGTGACTTTCAGCCGCGGCCACCGCCAGCCTCACCTGGTTCACGGTGCTCGGCGCAGGCGCGTACCGACTCGGTCCACTGCTCGCCCGGACCGCCATATGGCGGATACTCGACGGCGTGGTCGCCGTAATGATGGCCACGCTCGCGGTGGCGCTACTGCTGGTCTGACATTTGCATGTGTCGATTACCGTTGCAACTGGAGGAAATAGCGGGAGCAAGCGGCAGGGATGAATCGTGTTTCGTGAGCAGGGTAACCAGTTGATCGTCACATGTGAGGAGATCGTCGGAGTTGACTACTCCGCCCAAGGGTTGACCAGGCTCGTTGCTGTCGGCACCCGCTTCGACGGACTTCGATTTCAAGACATGGCGCTCGGCCCTGATTCTTCGCGGGTCTGACGCCTGTCGATGATTGAGGGGCCGGCATTGTAGCTGGTGGATGTCTTGGGCTCGTCGGGTATGGCTGTGGGCCGGCTGTCGCGCCGGTGGGGCGTGGTCTCCTCGGGTTCCTCCTGGTCGTCGGGGCGGTGGTGGGGGGGTCAGGTGGCGGGCATGGGCATGCGGCGGATGGTCTCGATGGCGGTAGCTAGGTCGGTGGCCCAGGGCCAGGTGCGGGGCAGGCGCAGCCAGCGGTAGCGGCGGGCGCGGACCAGGCGTGCGGGAGTCTGGAGGATTCGGTAACGCAGCGTTTTGGGTTCGGCCTTGGCCAACGCG